>JAZUBG010000072.1:0-3135 GCA_045638405.1 Eubacteriales bacterium
ATAGTTGCTTGTCTTCCTAAGACCGCTTGGCCTCCGACTTAATTCCCCCTGGAGCTGGTGATCGGAGTCGAACCAACAACCTGCTGATTACAAATCAGCTGCTCTGCCATTGAGCCACACCAGCTTATTTTTTTCTTCGGCTCTCTTGCCGACGGATAATATTATATCACAACAGGTTTCTTTTGTCAACATCTTTTTTCAATTTTTTTAATATTTTTTTCGAAAAATATTTTTTGCCCCGAAATACATAAAATCCGCATATGAGAGGGATAATAAGCTTGTCAGCAAGTCAAAGAAAAAAGTGGAGAAAAAATCAATTTTTTTCAAAAAAGCTATTGACAAACAACTAAATATCTGATATAATATCTATCGTTGTGAAGCGGTATTGTGTAACGGTAGCACGACAGACTCTGACTCTGTTTGTTGGGGTTCGAATCCCTATACCGCTGAAACCGAAAAAGCACCCGACTTTGGGTGCTTTTTTGTTTGTACCCCATTTTTCGACGTCAGCGCTTGTACGCCGAATTTATCGGTGACAGACGCTGATTTTTTCGTTTTTCCTATTGACAATATCCGTTTAATGTGTTAGTATAGTAAAGCGCTAAATTGAGGCGCCTCTTTTATACGTAAACAAAGGATGGGCTTACATAATGAAAAATTTTCATTCCGAACTTACTGAAAATCTCTACCGCGCGATCCTCTCTCTTGAAACCGAAGAAGAGTGCAGAAACTTCTTTGACGATATATGTACCGTAAAGGAGCTTCAGGACGTGGCTCAGAGACTTAAGGTGGCTCAAATGCTTAAAGACGGCAGCAGTTATCAGGAAGTATCCCGCGAAACGGGTGCCAGCACTGCTACCATCAGCCGTGTAAATAAATGTCTCGTTTACGGAAGCGGCGGTTACGATACCGTCATCTCCCGCATTTCCGATAATAAATAAATCATATACTTTATACCAAAAAACAATAATCCGTAAATCTTAGCAAAGGCATGGTCTTAATATGAACATTTCCGCATCTGTCCTCAGAAATGAGGAAAAGGCGATATTTGATCTGAGAAGTCTCTATTCACGTTATGGGTATACTCAGTATAAAATGAGTAAATTCGAGGAATACGACCTTTACGTTCGTAACAAGGACTTCCTCGTTTCAGATAATATTATAACTTTCACCGACACCAACGGACGTCTCATGGCGCTGAAGCCTGACGTTACTCTCTCGATCATCAAAAGCAGTGACAAGATGGTAGAGGGCGGCGGAACTTATAAGGTATACTACGACGAGAACGTTTACCGCACCTCCGAGACGACGTCATCCTTCAAGGAGATCACTCAGGTGGGTCTTGAGTGCATCGGCGACGTTGACGACTATAATATATATGAAGTTTTGCTTCTTGCGGCAAAGAGCCTGAGAAGCATCAGCGACAATTTCGTTCTTGACGTGTCCGATCTTGACGTGATCTCCGCTCTTGTGGAGGACGCCGGTATCCCCGCATCAAGAAAAGGTGAGGTGCTGCACCTCATCGGTGAAAAGAACGCTCACGGAGTACGCGCCCTTTGCGAGGAGTGCGGACTTTCAGCTGATAAGCTCACAAGACTTATCGGAGCGTATGGCTCACCTGCGAAGGTGATCCCCACTCTCAGAGAAATACTTCCCTCAGATGCTCAGAGCCTTGCTGACAGACTTGAGAAGATCACCTCCTGCGTTGAGAAGGAAGGCTTTGAAGGACACGTGAACATTGACTTCTCCGTTACGGGTAACGCCAAGTACTATAACGGTCTCGTTTTCAAGGGATTCGTTGCGGGACTTCCCACAGGTATTCTTTCCGGCGGTCAGTACGACAAGCTTATGGCCAGAATGCACCGTACTTCCCGCGCCATCGGCTTTGCCGTGTATCTTGATCTTCTTGAGAGACTTGAAGAGGACGGGGAAGATTACGACGTTGATACTCTCATCGTTTATGAAGATAAAGTTTCACTTAAGGCGATAGGTAACGCGGTAAGCATGCTCACTGCTAACGGAAAGAGCGTTCTCGCTCAGAGATCGGTACCCGAAAAACTGAAGTACAAACAGATTGTGAAGCTTGGCGAAAGGGGGATGGAGATCCTTGAAAACAATGCTTAACGTAGCACTTCCCAAGGGAAGACTTGGCGAAAAGGTATACGCCATGTTTGAAAAAGCGGGATTTGAGTGTCCCTCCATCAAGGAGCAGAACAGAAAGCTCATCTTTGAAAATCCCGAGGCAGGCGTGAGATATTTCTGGGTAAAGCCCTCCGACGTTGCAATCTACGTTGAACACGGTGCGGCTGACATCGGCGTTGCGGGCAAGGATATTCTTCTCGAATACGAGCCTGACGTTTACGAGCTTTACGACCTTGACATCGGTAAGTGCCGTATGGCAGTTGCCGCAAAAAAGGATTTCAGATACAATCCTAAGAAAACCCTCAGAGTTGCAACGAAGTTTTCTAACATTACAAAGAATTACTACGCATCTCAGGGACGTGACATTGATATAATCCACCTTAACGGTTCTATTGAAATCGCGCCCATTCTCGGACTTTCCGACGTTATCGTAGACATCGTTGAGACGGGAACCACACTTAAGGAGAACAATCTTGAGGTCTTTGAGACCATCGTTCCCATCAGCGCAAGACTTATTGCAAATAAATCAAGCTTTAAGTTCAAGTCCGAGGCTATCGAGCGCATTATGGCGGGACTTGAGGCTGATAAAAAGTAAAATTAAGAGAAATCAGGTAATACCTTATGATAAAAATTCTGAAATACGGCGAAGTTGCTCCCGATGAGGTGTTTGCCCGCGTAGAACCCACCGTGAACGTAACTGACATCGTTACGGGAATCATCGCGGACGTACGTGAAAACGGTGACGCGGCGCTTTATAAATACTGCGAGAAGTTTGACGGCGCGCGCCTCGACTCTCTTATCGTTACCGAAGAAGAGATCGCAGAGGCTGTTGCGGCTGTGGAGCCTGAGTTCCTTGAGATACTCAAAAAAGCGGCAGTCAACATCCGCAAATTCCACGAAAAGCAGGTCAGAAACAGCTTTATTATAAATGATGAAAACGGTATCGTCATGGGACAGAAGGAAGTCGGATCGTAGCCATGTCGTTCTGTGAGC
>JAZUBG010000073.1:0-4048 GCA_045638405.1 Eubacteriales bacterium
CATATCCTCTCGTCGGGTCGCTTATCAGCACGTGAGTTACCGCCCCGACGAGTTTCCCGTCCTGAAGTATCGGACTGCCCGACATCCCCTGAACGATTCCGCCCGTTTTTTCGATGAGATCACTGTCTGTCACTCGAATGCAGAAAGCTGACTCATTTTTGTTTTCGGGGAGTTTTTCAATCATAATTTCGTATCCATACGTTACCCCGTCGCTCACCGTTGATATAATAGTCGCCTTTCCTTCGTGAACTTCGCTCCGTTTTCCCAGTTTTACTTTCTCACCTTCCGCGCTTACGGCAGGTATCTCCCCGTAAATACCGAAAACTCCCTTGTCGGTATTCTTCAGTACCGTTCCAAGCTCATTCTTTGTAAAATATCCTCTCAATTCTCCCGGTGTACCCGAGACTCCCTGTTTGATTCCCGTTAGCTTAACTTCCGTTACGATTCCGCGAAGGAGAGGGATCACTTCACCCGTTGCACTGTCACATACTCCGTGACCGAGACCTGCAAACTCTCCCGTTTCACATTCAATAAAAGTGACTGTACCTATCCCCGCCGCGCTGTCGCGGAGCCACATTCCCGTTTTGAATTTCCCGTCAACACTGGACATTTCAGGTTTTATTTCAGTCGTCGATTTTTTACCGTTCCGAATATACTCTACGTTTAAAACATTACCGTCTTTTTCATATATTGCGATAAAATCTTCGCAGGTTGTGACTTTACTTCCATTTACGCCTACTATTACGTCACCTTGTTTGATTCCCGCATCTGCTGCAGGTTTTACGTTGCCTTTTTCACATTTTACATCAGCAACGCCGATTACAAGCAGTCCTTCGGTAAATATCTTTATACCAAAAGGAAAACCTCCTACATAAACTTCATCAGCCCCGATGAGTGCTGACAGATTGTCATTTGCCCAAACATTCAGCGGTAAGATTAAGGTTAATAAAAGAGTGAGAACAGTAATTACACTCTTTCTGAATTTATTTTTAGTTCGTATCATTTTTCTCTCCGTGATTTTTACTTTCTCCGCAATTATTTTTTGCGTTCCGCGCATTTATATGTCAAGTAAATTTGTTTCGTATTCACTTTAATTGGTATTTATTATAATTTTTTTATTAAATTAAAAGCTGGTTTATAAGAACAAGTATTGAATTTTTAGTTTTTTTCTGTTACAATCAATTTCAGTGAGAGAAATCTCAAATTCGAACTTGTTTTAGAGGACTTAAATATGAAAAGACGAATTTTAAGTTTGCTTCTCGTTGTGTCCATGCTTGTCAGTATATTGGTGATGACTGCAGCTCCATCAGCCGCGGCACATCCTTTTACAGACGTTCCTGACTGGGCAACGGAATTTGTAAACGAAGTATACGAAAAGGGAATCATGAACGGTACCGGAGGAACGACATTCGGTTCTAATGCAACTCTCACAAGAGAACAGCTCGTTGTTACTCTTTACAGAATCTCAGGTTCCACTATTACAGGAACTCTCGATTCTCTGAAGGCAACGTTTGCCGATGCCGCTGACATCAGTGACTGGGCATATAATGCTGTTGAGTGGGCAAGCAAGGAAGGCATCACTGCGGGCGTTAAGCAGGGTGACGATCTTTGCTTTAAGCCCAAGAACGACGTAACTCGTCAGGAAGCGGCAAAGTTCTTCGTAACGTTGATCGACTACATGAAGCTTGACGCTCCCACAGATAACGTAGCAAACCTTAAGGATATGGATAAGGTTGGTGAGTGGGCACTTCCTTACGTTGAAAGATGTATCGCTGCCGGTATCATCAACGGCGATGGTAACGGCAACTTTGATCCTACAGGTAAGACCGTTCGCATCGCGGCGGCTAAGATGCTCGCTTGTCTTCCTGAAGCAAAGTTGGGTGTTACTTATCCCGATCTTAAGGTTCAAAGTCAGGACAGCGATGATCCTTCGCCGTCAAATCTCGGACTTTCCCCTTCAAACGGAATGGTGTTCGATGAAGAAATAAAAGTGTCCCAAGCGGTGATACTTGACAGTAAAGGACAGGAAAATCTCTTCACTGCAACCGCGCTCGGTGTCCACGGTTGGCATGAGTCAAGACTTGTAAGAACTCCGTACGGTACTTATGTCGTCTTTGCTCAGGACGAACGTCTTGGTGAAGAGTACGAAGGTTATAACGGAAGCATCAATGCAACTGTGTGGGGTAAGTTTTTCCTTGTAAAAATAACCGATGACGGATTTAAAAAGGTACTTGAGGGCGAATTCCCCGTAGCCAACGGAAGCTGTGCACCTAACGTTCTTGCAGGTGAAGACGGTATGATCTACGTCACCACATTCTCTGACGACAAGGATACTTACTATGGTTCTTATAACGCTGATACGATATCCTTTGAACGAGAAGCCGCTTTCCTTGCAGTGTACGAGTTCGATACCAAAACCGATACTCTTGTGAATTCCGACAAAGCCATAATTGATTTTAATATCATCGGTGTTCACGGTTATGGATATTATCAGCCTATCGTTGATTCAGCAAGCGGGAAAATCTACGCGCTGTTTACGGGCGGACTTTATCCGGGATATCTTTCTTGGTTCATATACGATATTAACACTCATAAATGGGAAAATAAGAATTACGTAGCCGAGACAGATTTCCGCTGGGGATACTTTAATGCGTATCCCGACGGGCATGGCGGTATATTTACCGTTGCTACGAGAATTGCTCATTCCTCCTCACATGAAGCTTATTATAACGGGGAAATTAAGTTTGGAAGTAGCGGATACTTCTGGGATGCGGTGTCTATTATGAGTATCCCAAATATGTATGAAGAAAAAGTAGTCCTTTCAAAAGAAGTGGCTGTACCCAAATATAACGATGAAAAAGAATTCCCCAAAATTGGCGGCATGATACAGGGGGCGAACGTAACCTACACCGACGGTGGTGTTACGTATCTTGATTCAAAAGGAAATCTTTACGTTATCTATAACTACAATTCACCTAAGAAATCAGGATACTTTTATGCCGTTTATGATGTTAACAATAATTTCAAAGAGGTTCGTATAAATAAAGAGCTTAAACTCAGAAATACAAGAAACTGTGTATATCAGTTTGCTATGACCGAGACACTTGACGGGGACGTTTATCTTATAGCAGTCGATACGTTGCCTACAGAAGCTGAGCTTGAAATATATAAGCTCGATTTGTCAGCAAGTAAGATCAATACTTCTGTGATCAAAACTAAGGACGGCGATAGCGGATTTGTTAAGATCAAGTTTAATGGCAGAGCTGGTAATGTTTCCCATGCAAGATTATCATTTACCGGTTCAAGAAACTTTTCAATTCAAGACAATGTTCTCGGAATTCTTTCTTATGAATGTAAACCTGTTAAAACAGGACATGAGACGACTATCGTCAAAAATGGTTTTGATGCAAGTAAATATGGTTCTGTAAACTGGAGTGGTTCAGGTACTGAAGAATTATTCTATTATTCAATAGAATTCGGGGAATAAAAACTAAAGAAATATATCGGGGTATCTCAGACATGGATGCCCCGATAGCTATTTTAATCCTTCATGATCCTTTTGATAAAATTTCCTATTTTAATTAAATGGGGAATCTGATTTTATACTATTTTTGCTAAAAAACTATTGATTTTTTTGAAAAAATCTGATAGAATAAACTCAACAGAGAGTAATCTCTAATTTCGAAAATTTTTGGAGGACAAAAATGAAAAGACGCATTTTAAGTATGCTTCTCGTAATGTCCATGCTCGTCAGCATGCTGGCGATCACTGCAGTAGATACAGCTGCGGCGCATCCCTTCACAGACGTTCCTGACTGGGCAACGGAATTTGTAAACGAAGTATACGAAAAGGGAATCATGAACGGAACCGGCGGTACAAACTTCGGTTCTAATCAGACACTCACAAGAGAACAGCTTGTTGTTACTCTTTACAGAATCTCAGGTTCCACTATTACAGGAACTCTCGATTCTCTGAAGGCAACGTTTGCCGATGCCGCTGACATCAGCGACTGGGCATATAATGCTGTAGAATGGGCCAGCAAGGAAGG
>JAZUBG010000074.1:0-47567 GCA_045638405.1 Eubacteriales bacterium
TTACTACAACAATGAGAGAATCTCTCTCAAGCTAAAAGGAATGAGCCCGGTTCAGTTCCGAGCTCATTCACAAGCAATTTAATATTTATTTTTGTCTAAACTTTTGGGTTCACTTCAAACGACTCCGTTTGTTTTATTTTATCCCAAAGAATTTCTTTGCATTATTTAAAGTCAGCTCAGCAATTTCCGCTTCACTTTTTCCTCTGATTTCTGCAATGGAACGAATTGTATATGCAATGTACCCCGGATAATTAGTTTTTCCTCTATAGGGCACAGGCGGGAGATAAGGTGAGTCAGTTTCAACGAGAAGGGCCTCATCAGGTACGATAGCTGCCGCTTCTTTTACCTTTGATGCGTTCTTATAAGTCACGGGACCGCTGAAGGAAACGCTCCATCCAAGATTTGCAAGCTGTCTCGCCATCTCAGCACTACCACTGAAACTGTGCATTACCCCGCGAACTGAGGGATAACGTCTGATAACGTCCATAATGTCCCCATGAGCATCTCTGTCATGAATCACAACGGGAATTCCAAGACTCTCTGCAATTTGCATCTGAGCATCAAAAGCATACTGCTGAACTGCTTTATCGGTGTCTTCATAATGATAATCGAGACCAATCTCACCGAGAGCTACAACCTTGGAATGTGATAACATTTTTTCAATTTCATAAAGATGTGCATCGAGCTCATCACCTGCGTACTGCGCTTCCGACGGATACATACCGACTGCCGCATAGATGAATGGATACTTTTCTGCAAAAGCGATAGCATTCTTAGCGTCCTCGAGATTTGTACCGATATTAACGGCATATGCAAGTCCGCCTTCCAATGCGGTGTTTATCATTCCGTCAGTACTTCCCCATTCTGACGTCTCATAACGGGGATCATGGAGATGCGCGTGAGTATCAAAGTATTTTATATTATTCATAGTATTCCTTACAAATTCCGCAGGAAACATATAAAGTGTTCCTGCGGAATTGTTATAACTTATTTATAAAATTATCTTACCTTTGAACCGAGAGGTGTATTCTCGGGAAGGAAGATTACGTTTATCTCTTCCTCACCGGAAGCAAGGATCATACCGTTTGACTCTACACCGCAAAGCTTTGCGGGGGCAAGGTTACAAACAAGAACGACCTTTTTACCTATTAGCTGTTCAGGTTCATAGTAGAGAGCTATGCCGGAAACTACCTGTCTCTTTTCGAATCCGAGATCAACCTGGAGTTTAAGAAGCTTCTTAGCCTTCTTGATCTTTTCGCACTCTATAATCTTCGCGCAACGAAGCTCGATTTTTGTAAAGTCGTCAAAGTTGATCGTGGGAAGATGTTCTGTATCCTCGGTTACAGGCTCACCTGCGGCAGCCTTTTCAGCTGCGGCTCTTTCAGCCTCGATCTGCTCCATGAACTTAGCTTCGTCAATTCTTGAGAAGAGAACCTCAGGAGTGCCTACTGACTTACCTGCTTCAAGCTTACCGAATGTTGCCGTAGATTCATAGCAGTTGATGTCTGTACCGATCTGAGCGAAGATCTTCCCTGCAGCCTCGGGAATAACAGGAGAAAGAAGCACCGAGCAGATTCTGATTGTCTCTAGGAGATTATACATTACTGTACCTAGACGAGCGTTATTTGTCTCATCCTTAGCGAGAGCCCAGGGAGTAGTCTCATCGATGTACTTATTAGCTCTTCTGAGTGCTGTGAAAACCTCTGAGAGGGCGTCAGCAATGTGGAAGTCATCCATGAGTGCGGAATACTTCTCTGCCGCAGAGAGAACTGTAGACTTAAGGTCAGCGTCAAGCTCTGTTTCTTCAGAAGGAGCGGGGATCACACCGTCAAAATATTTCTTGGTCATTGCTACGGTGCGGTTAACAAGGTTACCGAGGTTGTTTGCAAGGTCAGTATTAAATCTGTTAAGAATAGCCTCATAGGTCACGGAACCGTCATTTGCGTAAGGCATCTCAGCAAGAGCATAATATCTTACACCGTCAACGCCAATCTTGTCGGCAAGCTCGTCTGCATATACAACGTTACCCTTAGACTTTGACATCTTGTCCTGACCGAAGTTAAACCAGGGGTGACCGAATATCTTCTTAGGAAGGGGCAGATCAAGGGACATAAGGAAGATAGGCCAGTAGATGGAATGGAATCTCATGATGTCCTTACCGATAACATGAACGTCAGCGGGCCAGTTCTTAGTGAAGCTTTCAGGCTGAACCTCGTTTGCGGGGTCGTAGCCGAGTGCTGTAATGTAATTGCAGAGAGCGTCAAGCCATACATACACAACGTGCTTGGGGTCAAAATCAACGGGAATACCCCATTTAAAGCTTGTTCTTGATACGCAAAGATCCTGAAGACCGGGCTTGATAAAGTTGTTGATCATTTCCTTCTTACGGGATTCGGGTTCAACAAATCCGGGAGTATTTTCAATGTACTCTGCGAGTCTGTCAGCGTACTTGCTCATTTTGAAGTAATACGCCTGCTCACACGCTGTCCCTACAGGTCTACCGCAATCGGGACACTTGCCGTCAACGAGCTGGCTTTCTGTGAAGAAGGACTCACAGGGAGTACAGTAAGGTCCCTCATAGGAACCGAGGTAAATGTCACCCTTATCGTACATCTTCTTGAAGATGTGCTTGATAGCTTCCTCGTGGTTATCGTCTGTTGTTCTAACGAAATAATCGTAAGTGGTATTCATCTTGTCCCAAACACCGCGAACGAGTCCGGCAACATTATCAACGTACTCCTTGGGAGTTATACCTGCGTCAGCCGCCTTGAGCTCGATCTTCTGACCGTGCTCGTCAGTTCCTGTACAGAAGAACACGTCATAACCGCGAAGTCTCTTATAACGGGCAACAGCATCTGTCATGATAACCTCATAAGTGTTACCGAAATGAGGCTTGGTAGAAGCATAAGCAATGGCTGTAGTAATATAATACTTTTCTTTCATAAATTTATTTGCCTTTCTGAATATGTCAGATATTATTAAACTTTTTCACCTGCGGCATAAACCGCTTCGATATTAACTTCTTTCTTTGAGTCAATAATAATAAGGTCAGCTCTTAACCCCTCGGCAATCATACCGCAAACACTGTCAAGATGAACCATCTTAGCGGGATTTAAGGTTGCAGCAGGAAGAGCTTCCTCAAGAGAGAGGTCACAGAACCTCATAAAGTTCTTAAGTGCAGTATGTAAGTCAAGCGTACTGCCTGCGATGGCACCCTCAGCGTTAACTGCTTTACCGTCCACAACGAACACTTTCTGTCCTGCGATAGAATATTCGCCGTCGGTAGCACCGGTTGCCTCCATGGAATCGGTGATAAGCACAAGTCTGTCGGGGCTCTTGATACGCTGAAGCATCTTGACCACAGCGGGATTGACATGGAATCCATCGCAAATAACTTCAGTATAAGCGTCACTGAGAAGTGCCGCTGTGATGTTACCGGGCTCTCTGTGGTGAATGGGACGCATAGCGTTAAAAGTATGTGTAAAAGCAGTTGCCCCGTTTTCAATAGCCGCAAGCGCTTCATCATAGGTAGCGTCACTATGGGCGATTCCTAGTGTTCCGCCGCGGGAGATAACAGCATTATAGAAATCCTTGTCGGCAAGTTCAAGCGCAGCTGATACATGGAACGGTGCGGGAAGCATTTTGTCTATAAATTCATTTATCTCAGCCGCATCGGGCTTAGCGAGAAGATGGGTTGCATGAGCACCACGTCTCTTTTCGCTGAGGTATCTTCCCTCAAGATGTACACCGCCGATGGTAGCGGTGCCGCCCTTCTCGTCTCGGTTAGCCGCGATGGCGTCCATGGAAGCAAAGAGCTCCTCTTTGGTAGCAGATGCTAAAGTCGCCATGAATGTGGTAGTGCCCACCTTTGCATAGGAGTCGCGAAGCTCACGAACTCCGTCTGTATCGGTTGTATTGAAGTCGTGCAGTGTTCTTCCGTGAGAGTGTACGTCTACGAATCCGGGGATTATATATTTACCGGAGCAATCAACGATCTCGTCGGCAGCAAGTATATCAACTTCCTCTTCTATTCTGCTTATCTTCGTGTCGTCGGTAAGGATATCGGCACGAATAAACTCTTTTCTTTCTGTATCGTAGATCAAGCCGTCACAAAACAGTCTTTTCATACTATACCTCACTAAAAATATTACTCTTTGAATTATAACAGATTTATCCTGAAATTACAACACCAAGGCGTCAGTTTTCGCTGATATATTCTTTATAAATGTCACTTTTTGATACGCCTCTCTGCTTTGCGGCAGTCTTCATGGCGGTCATTCTGTCAAGACCAGAGTCAATCAGGATATTTACGTGTTCGGTTACGTCTTCGGGGTAATCTGCCTCGCTTTTTTCGGGTGCACCTTCAATAACCAGAACATACTCGCCTCGTGGATCGTTTTCTTTATAAAACTCGACTGCAGAAGCGATAGTCGTTCTGAAAGCTTCTTCGTTATGCTTGGTAAGCTCACGGCAGAGGGTTATCTTTCGGTCACCAAAGTACTTCAGAAGATCGTCAAGCGTTGTTTTCAGCTTATGAGGAGCTTCATAAATAATAAGCGTTCTTTTGTCCGTTGAAAGCTCCGAGAGTCTTTCACGGCGCTCGGATTTATTTGTGCTGATGAATCCTTCAAAAGCAAATCTGCCCGTTGCGAGCGCGGATAGCGTAAGGGCACAAATTGCCGCACAAGGTCCGGGAACTGAAACTACGGGTATGTTTCTCTCAGCGCAAAGCTTAACGATATCCTCGCCGGGGTCACTGATAGCGGGGGTGCCCGCATCGGTCACAAGAGCACAGCTCTCGCCCGCTTGAATACGGTTTACGATGATCTCTCCGCGTTCACGCTTGTTGTGCTCAAAATAGCTGACCATAGGCTTTGATATGTCAAAGCGTGAAAGAAGAAGACCAGTGTTACGTGTATCCTCCGCGGCTACGAAATCCACTTCAGACAGCACCTTAAGCGCTCTTTCGGAGATATCCGCAAGATTTCCGATTGGAGTTGCAACAAGGTAAAGAGTCCCCTTAAGAACTTCGTTTTTTTCTCTGAACTGAGTATGATTTTTAGAAAAACTCATAAATTTATCATCTTTCGGTTATATGTTTAAATGAAAACTCATCATAAATGAGTTGCATATCATCTGTATATTCGCGTGTACCGTCCTTATAGACGAAAAGCGGACGAGTGACGGTAAGGGATGAAGCCGCGCCTTTTTTTCCTTCAACAAGAACGAGAGAGGGAGCCTTTGAAGTATCGGGATGAATGAAAACGATCTTTTTAGGTTCGATGGAAGCTCGTCTCATAGCATCTGTCAAGTCAATAAGTCTCTCGGGACGGTGTACGACGAACAGTCCGCCTCCGCTTTTCAAAATTTTTCCTGCTGAAGCGCAAAAATCGTATATACTTCCGAGAACCTCACGTCTGGCAATGTTTTTCTCTTCGTAATTATTTGTTTTACCGCTGTCGTTTTTCATGTAAGGCGGATTCATGAGGACCACGTCCACTTCACCGCACGTGTCCGTCTGTGAAATATCGCGTATGTCTTTATTGATGACCATAACTTTATCATCAAGACAGTTAAGCTTTACGTTACGTTCGGTGAGCCTGGCGAACTCTTCCTGTACCTCAAAAGCGAATACTTTTGAATACTTCCCTTTTTGCGCTACGAGAAGTGAGATAACTCCCGTTCCGCAACCGAAATCGGCGGCTTTTCCTCTGGGACAGCTTTTTGCGAAAGCTGACAGGATATATGCATCAGTTCCGAAAGTCAAGCCATTCTTACGCTGAATAAGTCTGAGGTTTTCATTGATCTCGTCGAGTCTTTCGAGTTCAGAGTCAAAAACTGATCCGTCACACATAAACATCTGTCCTTTCATAAAGTTTCTGTCTGATTTCTTTATATCGGGAGAACAACCGAATCATCGGACACTCTCCGGATATAAAGAAGAAGGCGAAGTTGCCTCCGCCTTGCTCTTTATAATAAGTAAAATATACTTACGCTTCCTTGATAGCGTCAACGGGGCATGTGCCAGCGCAAGAACCGCAATCGAGACATTCGTCTGCGTTGATCTCGTACTTGCCGTCACCCTCGGTGATGCACTCTACGGGGCACTGAGCTGCGCAAGCGCCGCAAGCGAGGCACTCGTCAGTAATCTTGTAAGCCATTGTAAATACCTCCATTAGTAATTTTTTCTTTATTGTATCACAATTATTGAGAAAAATAAAGTGTTTTTCAGAAAATAGTTCAATCTTTTTTAGGAATAATTTTAACATCATCTCTATGATAAGTTTTAATGCTCTCGCCCTTATCATCAGTGAACTTAACTTTCAAAAAACCTGTTAGAACATGGGCGTCACTTACTATACCCACACCGTCTTTAGTGGATACTTTAGAGCCTACCTTAGGTGTCTGTGCAATTTCACGTTCATAAGTCTCGTGTTCATATCTGAGACAACACATAAGTCTGCCGCATGCACCGGAAATCTTTGAAGAATTAAGAGAAAGATTTTGTTCCTTGGCCATCTTGATTGACACCTGAACGAAATCAGCAAGGAAAGAAGCACAACAGAAAGGTCTTCCGCAAATGCCTATTCCTCCAAGCATTTTTGCTTCATCTCTGATACCGATCTGTCTGAGTTCAATTCTTGTTTTGAAAACTGAGGCAAGATCCTTTACAAGCTCACGGAAATCAACACGAGATTCAGCTGTAAAATAAAACATAAGCTTAGTGTTATCGAAGGTATACTCTGCTTCTATAAGCTTCATCTCAAGTCCGTGATCAACGATCTTTTTACGACAGATATCCATTGCAGAAACTTCAAGCTCTTTATTACGTTTGTACTGTTCCGTATCCTTTGAATCCGCAATTCTTATAACACGTCTCAAAGGCTGAACAATTTCCTTCGCCGGAATTGTATGGTTTCCTTCAGAAACAAAACCGTACTCGAGCCCCCTGGCTGTTTCAACAATAACATCTTGACCTGATGCAATCGTAAGTTTACATGGATCAAAATAATAAATTTTTCCGGCTTCCTTGAAACGTACACCGACTATTTCAAAAGATTCAAGTACGTTATCTTCAATATTAATTACTTTGTTTTCATTCATTGTTGTGCGTATGCCTTTCTCGTCTGAAAAATATACGTAAATCTGTAATTGACGTTATTTCAGATGTTTATGTTTTAAAGAAAAATAGTTATTTGCGTTTATAATCAGCAATTTTAAGAACCATATCGGTAAGTACGATTTTCACCGCTACATTGGAATCAAGTCTCATAATAGCCCGTATAAGTTCATTATGTATATGGAACAACTTTTTAATGGAAGCTTCAGAAGCTGCCTCCAGCGCTTCCTCACGTGAAACGTAGAAAAGTAAATTTTCAGATGACGCACGTTTAACAGCTACCATATCTCTGACTGCACTGTCAACAATCTGTAAAAGCAATTTTACATTCTGACTGTTCTTCATGAAACCGGTCAGTCCTAACTTTAACATTTGTGACGCTTTGGAGTTGCACATAAGCGGGATGAGTTTTTTTGCTTCAGATCTGAGTTTAAGCAATTCAGAAGTTTCCTCAGTTCCGGACAGCAATTCTTTAGCACGTCCTAGCGACCCGTCCGACAGTGATACTGCAGCCGAAAATTTATCAGGGAAATTCTTATGAATTCTCTGCCCTTCATAAGAAGACAACAGATACTCAGCGACGGAAACTGAAGAAAATTTCTCCATTCGAATACACTGAGCGCGGCTTCTTACTGTTTCGAGAAGTTTCGTTGCATCTTCAGTAAGAAGCAGAAAAACAGCAAACGACGGCGGTTCTTCAAGAGTCAGTAGAAGTGCGTTCTGAGCCTGATCCGTCATCCTTTCTGCATTTACTATAATATAAGTTCTGTAATCAGAATCATTTGGAGTAACATACAAGCTTTTTTTTATGTTTCTAATTTCATCAATACCGATAGAAGCTTTATCGCCGCTTGTAATCCAAACAACATCACCTGAGATATTACTGAATATCCTGTGGCAGTTATCACACTCACCGCAAGGTAACCTGTGTGACGAAGATGTTTTATTATCACAAGCCAATCCTGCTGCAATCTGTTTTGCCACAGTACGTTTTCCGCTTCCTTCTGAGCCCTCAATAATATAGGCGTGTGAACAATTTCCGTTTATTATATCGTTACCGATAAAATTTTTTATAACGATATTACCGATAATATCCGGGAATATATCTTTGCTCATCAGTCTTTATCCTTTCATAAAGATAATACTATCAAAAACTCACACAGTATTCTAACATGAATCCTGAAAATAAACAATATATATTCGTAATATTTCTGAAAATAATTCCTGGGCGTGTTAAACTATTTATCCTCAGTATGTAAAAACTGGCTTTCGTAAATAGTATTGTAAAAACCTTTCTTATCAAGAAGCTCTTTATGGGTTCCCGTTTCTACAATATGACCGTCATTCATAACGATAATCAGATCTGCATTCTTGACGGTTGAAAGACGATGAGCTACAACAAAACTCGTGCGATCTGCTGTCAGCTTATCAAAAGCAGCCTGAATCATTCCTTCTGTTCTGATATCAATAGATGAAGTCGCTTCATCCAGAATAAGAACAGGAGGTAAAGCAAGCATTACTCTCGCAATGGAAATCAGCTGTCGCTGGCCTTGAGAAAGCGTTGCACATTCATTATCAACAGCAGTATCGTAACCTTTAGGAAGACGCTTTATAAACGAATGAGCATGGACCTGTTTTGCCGCAGATACAATCTCATCAAAAGATGCATCAGGTTTTCCGAGAGCTATATTTTCCGCGACTGTTCCTTTCTTGATCCAAGTGTCCTGAAGTACCATTCCATAGTTTTGACGTAACTCTTTTCTTGATATAGAATGAATATCAACACCATCAAGATAAATATTACCGGAATTTGGTTCATAAAAGCGCATAAGCAAATTGATAAGTGTTGTTTTACCGCATCCGGTGGGTCCGACAATGGCTACCATCTGTCCCGGTTCAACAGTTATATTAAAATCCTCAATAAGCGGTTTGTCTTTTACATATGAAAAACAGAGATCGCAGATTTCGACTTTGCCCTTTATCCCGCATTCAAAGCATTCCACTGAACAGTTTTCAGTTTCCGACGGAGTGTCAATAAGTTCAAAAATTCTGCTTGCGCAGGCAAGCGCATTCTGAAATTCCGCTATAACCCCCGATATTTCATTAAACGGTTTTGTATACTGATTTGCATAACCAAGGAGACACACCAGAATTCCAACGGAAATTTCACGTGAAGGCGGAAGAACAAGAATAGCTCCCGCAAGTGCAACAAGTGCATATATTACTCCGTTAAGAAAACGAGTGGAAGGATTAACAAGTGAAGAATAAAATATTGCGCCGACAGAAGCCTCGCGAAGTTCTTCATTTGTATTTTCAAACTTTTCAACAATTTTTTCTTCAATGCAGAAAGCCTTAATTGTTTTTGCAGTTGTTATACTTTCTTCTACTACAGCGGTTTGAATTTCTCTTGCTGACGCTTGTTTTCTGAACAGTTTAAATGTTCTTGTAGCGACAAACTTTGATATAAGAATAGACCCGGGTGTCAAAACGATAACAATAAGCGCAATTTTCACGTTCAGCAGTAACATAAAAATCAAAGTGCCTATAATTGTCATCAGACCTGTAAATAACTGAGTAAAGCCCATGAGTAAACCGTCCGAAAAAACATCTACATCTGCAATTACTCTGTTAAGCATAGCTCCGTGACTGGTAGAGTCAATATAAGACACAGGAAGTGCCTGAATTTTCGAGAAAGCATCTGTACGGATTTTTCTGACAATGCTGTAAGTCATTCTGTTGTTGATAACGCCTATGACCCACTGAACACCGGCAGTTGAAGTAACCAGCATTGCTATGAGTGATAACTTGCCGGTAACGCCTTTTATGTCAACACTGTCTTTTCCGGTAACAAGGTCAATAGCCTGCCCCAAAACGATAGGAACGTAAAGCGTCATAGCAACCGCAACCGCTGATAATACCAACGTAATCAATACAAGTCCTATATGTGGACGAATATAACGTAAAACTCTTTTCAGAGTACCCGGTTTCTTCATTGTCATATTACTCCTCAACACTGTTAGCAGAAAACTGAAGATCGTGAATTTCACGGTAAGGTATACAGTTACAATAAAGTTCGTCATGCGAACCTATGCCGATAATCTCTCCGTCATCAAGAACAATAATTTTATCAGCATCCAAAATAGCTGATGTACGTTGTGATACGATGAAAGTAGTATGCTCATAAGGTAGTGAACGAATAGCACGTCGCAAAGCAGCATCCGTAGTGTAATCAAGTGCGGAAGAACTGTCATCAAGGATTAGAATTTCAGGTTTTCCCACAAGTGCTCTTGCAACAGTAAGTCTCTGTCTTTGTCCCCCTGAAAAATTCTTACCCATCTGATCGGAATAGGAATCAAGTCCATCCTTCTTGTCAAGAATAACCTTATCAACACAAGCAAGTTTGGCCGCTTCCATAATTTCCTCGTCGGTAATGTTTTGATCACGCCAATTAAGATTTTCTCTGATCGTATCTTTAACAAGTGTAGCTACCTGAGGAACGATACCGAACCGTTTTCTGAGTTTAATTCTGTCAATTTCCGATACGTTTACACCATCAATAAGTATTTCGCCTTCTGTGGCTTCATAAAATGCAGGGATCAGATTCACAAGAGTCGTTTTTCCGCTTCCCGTAGCACCAATGATACCAACTGTTTCTCCGGCATTTACGGAAAAAGAAATATTACTGAGTGAATCTTCGCCGGCTGATTCATATCGAAACGAAACGTTTCTGAATTCAACTTTGGGAAATCCGATTTTTGTTTCGGGGTGTACTTCTGTTCTGAACTCTCCTTCAACACCGTC
The DNA here is from genome assembly GCA_045638405.1 of Eubacteriales bacterium. GTDB lineage: Bacteria > Bacillota > Clostridia > Oscillospirales > CAG-272 > RUG11130. The sequence goes on from JAZUBG010000074.1 coordinate 10,922, forward strand.
AATTACAGTTTGAACACGTTGACCACATGCAATTGCTTTAGTAATTGTAATTATAAGATTAGCTAGTTTGACGAGTTCAACCAAAATCTGTGTCATATAGTTGTAAAGTGCAATAACTTCACCCTGTGTGAGATTGCCAAGTTTAACATTGACAGCACCGCGATAGATGAGAAGGATTATAGCTCCGTTGACTATTAGATACGTGAGAGGGTTCATAAGAGCAGTAATACGTCCGACAAACTTCTGAGACTTTTCGAGTCTATCAGCATTAAAGTCGAAGCTTTCCTTTTCAGATTCTTCTCTTCGGAAACCTCTCAGAATACGGACACCGTCTATATTTTCACGTACATTTCCCGTAACTGCACTCAGTGAATTCTGCACCTTTTTATAAAGCGGTACTGTACCGAGAATTATAGCAAATACGATTACTGACAAAACGGCGATCATAGCAGTAAAAATAAGAGCAAGTCGTGTATTAATAGTAAAAGCCATGATCATAGCACCGAAAACTATACACGGAGAACGCATAAACAGTCTAAGTGTAAGATTTGTTCCGGTTTGAATCTGATTGATATCGGAGGTCATATGAGTTATCAATGAAGATGTTCCGGAACGATCAAGTTCAGTATATGACATATGCATAATCGTAGAAAACAGCTCACTTCGGATTTTGGAAGCAAATCCGACTGATGCTTTGGCAGAAAAATACTGAGCTATCACAGAGGCGGTAAAACCAACAAAGCTTAGTATAATCATAATAACCGCCATCTTTATAATGTGCGATTTGTCAGATCCCGCAATACCGATGTCTATAATACTGGTAACTACGAGAGGAACGAACAGTTCAAAGAGCGCTTCAAGAAGCTTGAAAGTGGGAGCAAGAATTGTCTCTTTTTTGTACTCACGAAGCAACCTGAGAAGTTTAAGCATAGTCCCCCCAAAAAATATATATTTGATATTATTATAGCACTTTTTAAGTGTAAAAGTCAATAGGAATAGAACACACATAACAAGTTATAAGAAATTAAATCATTACTGCATAATATTTTGAAGAATATTTCATTTCCGCTTGACATAAGCCAAACTTTTATAGTATAATATAATTTGTTAAATAAAAACGTTGACGGAGACAGGTTTTGTTACTGAATTTCCTCCAAGCGAGTCGGAGGTGGTGTGAGTCCGGCAGGAAAAGTTTCAGAATATCACTCCCGAGTTCCGTGTATTTCTACGGCGGTACCGACCGTTATATCGGAAGGCATAGAGGCTGATTTATCAGCAGGTGCACGGGTGGTATAAACGAAGACTCTTCGTCCTGTGACGGACGCGGAGTTTATTTTTTTGCCATCCCTAAAAAAGTTAAACAATTTCAAAATATACAGAAAGAACGGTGAGTTTATGTACAGAAAGGTTTCTACAAACCTCAACTTTGTTGAGCGAGAGCACGAAACGCTTAAGTTCTGGAACGAAAACAAGATTTTCGAAAAGAGCATGAACATGGGCGAGGATCGCCCCGCTTACACATTCTATGACGGTCCTCCGACCGCTAACGGTAAGCCTCATATCGGACACGTTCTCACACGTGTTATCAAAGACATGATTCCCAGATTCCACACAATGAAGGGTGCTAATGTACCGAGAAAAGCAGGCTGGGATACACACGGTCTCCCTGTTGAGATCGAGGTAGAAAAACTCCTCGGACTTGACGGTAAGGAACAGATCGAAGGTTACGGTCTTGCCCCCTTTATCGACAAGTGTAAGGAATCCGTTTGGAAGTACAAGGGTATGTGGGAGGACTTCTCCGAGACCGTTGGCTTCTGGGCTGATATGGAAAATCCCTACGTTACTTACGACAACAACTTTATCGAAAGTGAGTGGTGGGCACTCAAGCAGATCTATGATAAGGGTCTTCTTTACAAGGGCTTCAAGATCGTTCCCTATTGCCCCCGTTGCGGTACTCCCCTTTCCGCACAGGAGGTCGCTCAGGGTTATAAGGATGTAAAAGAGCGCTCCGCTATCGCTAAGTTTAAGGTAAAGGGTGAAGAAAATACCTACTTCCTTGCTTGGACCACAACCCCCTGGACTCTCCCCTCAAACGTTGCTCTCTGTGTTAACCCGGGTGAGACATACGTTAAGGTAAAGACAGAAAACGAGATCTATATTCTCGCAGAAGCACTTGCAGGTAAGCATCTCGGTGAAGATATTGAGGTTCTTGAGTCCTACACAGGCCGCGACCTTGAGTACAAAGAATACGAGCCGCTCTTTGACTTCGTATCTCCCCGTGAGAAGTGCTGGTTCGTAACCTGCGACAATTACGTAACTCTCACCGACGGTACAGGTATCGTTCACATTGCCCCCGCATTCGGTGACGACGACTCCAAGGTTGGTCGTGCTTACGGTCTTCCCTTCGTTCAGCTTGTTGACTCAAAGGGTGAAATGACCGCAGAAACTCCTTGGGCAGGTACATTCTGCAAGAAGGCTGACCCCGAGGTTCTTAAGAATCTTAAGGAGAGAGGTCTCCTCTTCTCCGCTCCCGCATTTGAGCACTCCTATCCTCACTGCTGGAGATGTGATACTCCCCTTATCTACTATGCTCGTGAATCTTGGTACATCAAGATGACCGACGTTAAGGACGACCTCGTTCGTAACAATAACACTGTAAACTGGATTCCCGAGTCCATCGGTAAGGGACGCTTCGGGGACTGGCTTGAGAACGTTCAGGACTGGGCTATCTCCCGTAACCGTTATTGGGGTACTCCTCTTAACATCTGGGAATGCTCCTGCGGTCACAGACATAGCATCGGAAGCATTGAAGAGCTTAAGTCCATGAGCGACAACTGTCCCGATAATATTGAGCTCCACCGTCCCTACATTGATGACGTAACCATCAAATGTCCCGAGTGCGGCGGTGAGATGCACCGTGTTCCCGAAGTTATCGACTGCTGGTTTGATTCCGGCTCCATGCCCTTCGCTCAGCATCACTATCCTTTTCAGAATAAAGATCTCTTTGAGGCACAGTTCCCCGCAGACTTCATTTCCGAAGCTGTTGACCAGACAAGAGGCTGGTTCTACTCACTTATGGCGATCTCTACCCTTCTCTTCAATAAGGCCCCCTATAAGAACGTAATAGTTCTCGGTCACGTTCAGGACGAGCACGGTCAGAAGATGTCCAAGTCCAAGGGTAATGCTGTAGATCCCTTCGATGCACTTCAGACATACGGTGCTGACGCTATCCGCTGGTATTTCTACACCAACTCTGCTCCTTGGCTTCCCTCCAAGTTCAGCGGTAAGGCTGTAGTTGAGGGTCAGCGTAAGTTTATGGGTACTCTCTGGAACACATACGCTTTCTGGGTACTCTATGCTAACATAGACAAGTTTGATCCTACTAAGTATAATCTCGCTGATCTCCCCCTCAGCGTAATGGATAAATACATTCTCTCCCGCCTTAACACAACCGTTAAGAACGTGGACAAGTATCTTTCCGAGTACAAGATTCCTGAGTCTGCGAAGGCTCTTTACGAGTTCGTTGATGAGCTCTCCAACTGGTACGTTCGTCGTTGCCGCGAGAGATTCTGGGTTCAGGATATGCCCGCGGATAAGGCTGCTGCATACATGACTCTCTATCACTGTCTCGTTACTATTTCCAAGGCTTCTGCTCCCATGGTTCCCTTCATGACTGAAGATATTTATCAGAACCTTGTCAGAACCGTTGACGAAAGTGCTCCCGAGTCTATCCACCTCTGCAGCTTCCCCGAAGTTGACGAAGCAGCTATCGATGCTGACCTTGAGCGTGACATGAAGTCTGTTGTAGACATCATCGTAATGGGTAGAAGTGCAAGAAACGGTGCTAACGTAAAGAACCGTCAGCCTCTTTCAGCAATGTACGTATGTACTGACTACGCTCCCGGCGAATTCTTCATTGACATCATCCGCGAAGAGCTCAACTTAAAGTCTGTATCATTCGTAACCGATGCTTCTGAGTTCTCTACCTACAACTTCAAGCCTCAGCTCAGAACTGTAGGTCCTAAGTACGGTAAGTTCCTCGGCAAGATCAAAGCAGCTCTTGCTCCCGAAAATCTCGACGGAAATGCAGCTAAGCGTGAGCTTGACACAAATGGTAAGATCGTATTTGACTTTGACGGAGACATCGTTGAGCTTACTCCCGAGGATCTCCTCATTGACGTAACACAGAAGGAAGGTTACTTCTGCGTAGCTGAGGGAGACGTAACTGTAGCTCTTGATATAACTCTCACTCCCGAACTTATCGACGAAGGATTTGTACGCGAGATCATCTCCAAGATCCAGACCATGCGTAAGGATTCCGACTTCGTAGTTACTGACAAGATCAAGATCTACATTGATCCCAGTGACAAGATCCGTGAAATCTTTGAAAGTTCATCCGACAAGATTCTCCCCGCTGTACTCGGAACCGAGTATTCTGTCACAAGCGAGCTTCCCGAAGAAGCAAAATCTTGGGACATTAACGGTGAATCCGTAAGAATGTATCTTACAAGAGAATAATTTATAACAAAAAAGATCATGGGCCTTATACCCATGATCTTTTATTTAGAATATAATGATCAAAGCTGAACCGCACGTCTCACGAGGACATACGGTTCAGCTTTTTAAAATCATTCTTTCCTTTTATTAATTAAAGGTACATCTTCTCAACGTCGGTAGCGTCCTCAACGGGGAGAGATGAAGTGATTACACAAGTAACATTGTGCTTAGTTGCGAGAGAGTCTACCTTTGCCAGGAACTCATCAAACTTTTCCTGATCATTACCGCAAATCTTAAGTGCGGAGTCGATGAAGAGATCAGATACGTCGTGGTTGCTTGCAAGGATACCTGCAACAAAACCGTAAAGACCGTTGGGAGTCTTTACCTGGTACTCATCAGTATCAATAAGTCTGCACTGATAACTGATATCGAAACGGAGCTTGTCGCCTTTTTCGATACAAACGACAGAACCCTTGGTTTCCTTAAGCGCGTTGTTCACAAGCTCGATGAGAGTCTTGGTTTTTCCGGAACCTTTTGCGCCGATAATGAGTTTTAACATAGTGTTTTCCTCCTGAGATTTATTTAATTCTGGCTTCCAAAGCCTCTTTATCTGATTCATATCCCGGCTTACCGAGAAGAGCATACATATTCTTCTTATAAGCCTCAACACCCGGCTGATCGAAGGGATTTACTCCGAGCATGTAACCTGAAATTGCACAAGCAAGCTCGAAGAAGTATACGATCTGACCGAAAGTATGTGCACTTCTGTCGGGAAGCTCAATAAGGATGTTGGGAACTCCGCCATCGTTATGAGCAAGAAGAGTTCCCTTCATTGCCATAGAATTTACGAAGTGGAGATCACGGCCGGAAAGGAAGTTAAGACCATCGATGTTATTGGGGTCATCGGGGATCTCAACAGTGTCTTCAGACTTATCAAAGCTGATAACTGTCTCGAAGAGCATTCTCTGTCCATCCTGTATGTACTGGCCGAGAGAGTGAAGGTCGGTAGAACAAATCACGGATGAAGGATAAAGTCCCTTATTATCCTTACCTTCGGACTCACCGTAAAGCTGCTTCCACCATTCACAGAGCATCTGCAGTGCAGGCTCATAAGATACGAGAACTTCTACGGACTTACCCTTGTTGTAAAGAATATTTCTTAGTGCAGCATAAACAGCTGCATTATTAGACATGAGATCATCAGAGAGATATTCTTCTCTGGCATCAGCTGCACCGCGCATCATCTCACAAACATCGATACCTGCAACGGAAATCGGGAGAAGACCTACAGCAGTAAGAACGGAAAATCTGCCGCCGATATTATCCGGAACCACGAATGTCTCATATCCGCGCTCGGTGGAGAACTCCTTGAGCTTACCCTTTTGTCTGTCAGTTGTAACAAAGATACGCTCACGAGCACCTTCAATACCGTACTTTTCTTCAAGCATCTTTCTGAAGATTCTGAAGGTTACAGCAGGCTCGGTGGTTGTACCGGATTTAGAAATAACGTTAACACAAACGTCACGTCCTTCGCAGATCTTTATAAGGTCTGCAAGTGCAGAAGAACTGATACTGTTACCTGCGAAGTAAACGTCGGGAGTATCCTTCTTGAGATTATTATAATAGGGAGATTTTACAAATTCAATAGCCGCTCTCGCTCCGAGGTAGGAACCTCCTATACCGATAACCACGAAAACGTCACACATCTTCTTGATACGCTCGGAAGCGTCAAGAATTCTTGCAAACTCTTCCTTATCGTAGTCAACGGGAAGATCGTGCCAACCGAGGAATGCGTTTCCCGCGCCGCTCTTCTCACGAACGACCTTAAGTGCTGCTGAAGCAACATGAGAGATCTTATTAAGTTCTCCATTGCCGTCTGTAAGATTAATAAAATCTGTAAGATAGTTTTTGTTAAGTCTGAGTGCCATACTTTCCTTTGCTTTCTTTGGATCCGGAGATTGCCACGTCCGTTTCCACCGTAGTTAAGATTTGCGGTTCTGCCACACTACGGTACAATATTTATGTAGTGTATATATAATACTACATATTGCGTTATTTTTCAATAGGAATTTGTTATTTTTTATAAATTATTTTAAAATAAAACAGGCAAATATTCGTCTTAGCAGTTGAAAATACGTAATTTTATTTACAGTCTCACTTGATTTAATCTCACATTCATATATAGTCTTATCTTCTAAAACATATTTTACCTTTCCGACAGTATCACCTTCTTTAATTGGCGCACATACTTTCTCTTTGAGTTCGAATTCTTTTTTTACATTTTTATTATTATTTCCACTTACAAGTATTTCACAACCGTCATAATAACAGTTAATATATTCTTTAACACCGCCTTTTACTGCAACCTTACCGGCATTGTTTTTTTTATCAAAATAAACTGAATAAGTGGAGAAACCATAATCAAGTAAAGTCTTAGCTGCATCATTTCTTATGTCTCTTGTCTCCGAACCCATAATTACTGCAATAAGGTGAAGACCGTTTCTCTCGGCAGTCGCACTGATACAGAAACCTGCTTTTCCGGTTGATCCTGTTTTAAGTCCTGTTGCACCTTTATAAAAACGGATCAGACGGTTTGTATTGGTCAGCCCGAATGCACCGTTCCTGATACTGTCCATCCAAATGGTAGTGTATTCAAATATTTTTTTATGTCTCATCAGTTCACGAGACATGATAGCTATATCTCTTGCACTGGTTACGTGGTTCGTTACGTTATCATCTAGTCCTGTTACATTCTCAAAATTGGTATTTTTCATTCCAAGTTCTTTTGCCCTTTGATTCATACGTACAACAAATACTTGTTCACTACCACATACTGCCTCAGCCATAGCCACAGCACAATCATTTGCAGAAGCTATTACTATACTTTTCAAAAAATCATTCAACGGCATTGATTCTCCGGCTTCAAGAAACACTTGGGAACCACCCATTGAAGCCGCATACTCGCTGACTGTTATTGTCTCTTCAGAATCCAGTTCACCTTTATCTATTGCTTCCATGATTATGAGTAATGTCATGATTTTTGTTACGGATGCGGGTGGTAACGGTTCATCCGGGTTCTTTTCATAAAGATATGTGCCAGTATTGAAATCCATCAAGACCGCACTTTTAGCTGCTACATCAAAATTTTCCGTTGTTGCCGAAGAAATAGCACTAAACGGAATTCCGACTGAAAACATATACAAAAGCAGAAAACATATAATCAGGGATAAACTTCTTTTCATAATACACCTCAAAATAATTACAAAGATTACATTAAATATATATTCACTGAATAATCAAAAATACCAATTAAGTAGATCAATGTAAAAAAACAATATTTTTTTGCAAATATAACGTTATTTTTATTGACATTGGTGCGGAAAAGATGTATTATTATACTGATTTTATTAAAAGGTATTTTAAGTAACAATTCTAATCAAAGGATTACGAACGGGAGACATTACATTATATGCCAAAACACAAAAACGATATGCACGAAACGGATATTCACGAACATCACGAACACAAGCCTATAATTCCCGACTCTCTGAGCGGGGCTCTTAAACTTCACAATATAATAAAAGACGACATCGAGTTTTTTGCTACCACTGACATTTCACCTGAAAGAATCAGATGTGATTCTTTTGTGATTACAACAAAAGATTCGATTTTTATTCTTTCCGGCACTCTCGGACTTGACAAATCCTCAAAATTATACTTCCTTCGCCGCAAAAAATTAAAGGAAGTTTTCTTGGAAAACAGCTTCACTGAATTTAAGAGGGCTGATTACGTTAAATTCTCATTTGAGGAACAAATTTCAAGTGCAGACCTTACCGCAACTGATGAGAATGATGTTACTACAGTAATTGCTTCTGCTACAAATTCTCTTAAAGAACAGCTGAGAATGATGTGTGATCACCTGACACCTCACGAAGAGGCCGAAGGTGAAGAGTCTCCTCATGGTATGCCTCCTCACCATGGGAAGCGTCCTCCTTTCGGTCCCGGCGGTCCTCACGGTGGCCCTCATGGAGGCAGAGAGAAAATGTCACCGAAAGGACCCCTTTACTGTCCCAAATGTGGCAAAAAATTCTCTGATCCCAGACGCAGAGTATGCCTCCACTGTATGGAAAAAGGTAAGATCATTAAGCGTATCTTCAGCTTTATTATAAAATACAAATTCCAGGTTATAACGACGATCGTTATTCTGGTCGCAACCGGTGCGCTCGGTATTATCACACCGTACATCAGTTCAGGATTCTATTACGATGAAGTGCTTAATAAAGCAGGTAAATTCTACGGTGAGATCATCATGGTTCTCTCACTTATCATAGGTACTAAGATCCTCAACACGTTTGTTACGATTATAAACAACCTTATCAACGCAAGGATCGCAGCAAATCTTCAGAATGATCTAAAAAACGTGATTTTTTCATCAATCGAGCGTCTTTCTCTCAGATACTTCACTGACAAACAAACCGGCGCTCTTATGACTCAGGTCAATAACGATGCCAGAACTATCTACTGGTTCTTTACAGGAGGTATACCCTATTACCTCGTAAACATCGTACAGATCATCTGCGTTGTTATTATCATGTTTATCATGAAGCCTGATCTTACCATCCTCTATCTTCTTATGGTTCCCCTTATCTTTGTCATGACCAAGAAGATGTTCACATCAATGGGTAAGTTCCACGGTATGAGATTCGTTTCATCCCGTAAGCTTAACGCACTTATCAGTGACACATTCTCCGGAATGAGAGTTGTAAAGGCTTTCTCTAAGGAAAAGGACGGTTCAAAACGTTTCAAGGTCGTAAACGACAAAGCGGCTGTCGCTGACAGAATCGCGTCGAGATACAGTACTATACGTTTCCCAATCACAAGTATTCTCATGCTTATCAGCAACTCTCTCATCCTCGGAGTAGGCGGATGGATGGTAATGCAGGGCAAGTTCAGCTACGGTGAGCTTCTTACGTTCACAGCTTACACCGGAATGATCTACAGTCCCATGGAATCCTTCGTACATATGACGTATGAGGCTACGGATAGCCTTAATGCTATGAGCCGACTTGTTGAAGTTATGGATGCAGAGTCCGACATTCTCGAAGCTGAAGCGCCTGTGAAAAAGGACGTGCTTGACGGTGAAGTTGAATTTTCACACGTTGATTTCGGATATGATAAATCGAGAACTATCCTCCATGACATCGACTTCAAGATAGAAAAAGGAACGATTCTCGGCGTTGTTGGACACACCGGTGCAGGTAAGTCCACTCTTGCAAACCTTCTTCTCAGAATGTATGACCCTGACAAGGGTGAGATCAAAGTAGACGGAATTTCCCTCCGCGACATCGATACCGCAAGTCTCAGAAACAACATAGCTATCGTATCTCAGGAAACCTACCTCTTTGTAGGTACTATCCTTGACAACATCAAGTACGCAAATCCCAACGCTTCTTACGAAGAAATAATCAGAGCGGCAAAGATTTCCGGTGCTCACGATTTCATCATCAAGCTTCCAGATGGTTATGCAACAAAGATCGGCTTCGGTCAAAGAGAACTTTCCGGTGGCGAACGTCAGAGACTTTCAATCGCAAGAGCTTTGCTCAGAGATCCTGCAATTCTGATCCTTGACGAGGCTACTGCCGCGATGGATACTCAGACCGAAAGAAAGATCCAGACAGCTCTTGAGATTCTGATCCAGGGTAAGACAACCATCATGATCGCCCACCGTCTCTCTACCCTCAGAATGGCTGATTCTCTAATCGTTCTCAAAGACGGTAAGATCTGCGAAAGCGGTAGTCACGATGAACTTATCAGAGCAAAGGGCGAATACTATAAGCTTTACACACTTCAGCTTGCAGCGCTTAAAAATGTAGGCGTAGAAGGCTGACACGTCAGCATTTAACCAACTAATTTTTTGGAGAAAACAATGGATATAACAAGAGAAAAAGAACTACTTGAAGCAGCAGGCATCGTTTATCTGACGTCTGAAAATTGTAAATTCGAGAAAAAAGGTGACTTTGTCAGCCTTACTTTGTTCGGAAATGAAGAAGAAAAAAACTACTCACGCGTCAATCTCCACCGTTTATTCCCGTTTGATAAACCTTACAATTATATTTCCGTTCTCGACAGCGATTCCGTGGAGATCGGTATTGTCTCTGACTTGGAAATTTTCGAAGAAGATACCCGCGAGCTCTTAAAGCACGAGCTTGACAGAAAGTATTACGTTTGTGAGCTTACGTCAGTTACATCCGTAAGAGACCGTTTCGGTTTTTCATACTGGAAAAACCAGAGCAACGGTGGAGAGGTTGTTTTCACGATCAGAGATACTCACAACAGCCTTAGAGAGAATATTGACGGTAAAATATCAATTACAGATATCGACGGAAACAGATATACTCTTCCTCCGCTTGAAAAACTGGATAAAAAAAGCCGCCGACTTGTAGAACTCTATCTGTAAAACGAGGTAAACAGATAATGTACAATATAAATGACCTTGTATCCGTTGCGATCAAAGCGAACGTTTGCACGGATCCAAAAGATCTGCGGATAATTTTTCCGTATGATCTTCACTCTGATGACAGTATTAAGTCAGACGGTGGTATTGTAGCGGCAACAAACGACACAATATTTGTTTTAAGTGGCGACAAAGTCAAGAAAACTATTGTTAACTGTGAAGTTGAAAGCATTGCAATAACAAACGGTGTTGGCTGTATCTTCATTGAAGCTAAGATGAAGGACGGTTCCGAACAGGTAATATGCCGCGGAAGCGGTTCCAGCGTTAAGCTTTTCAAGGAAGCCGGAAGCGATCTCATCCGACTCGTTGACGGTAAATTCAATGGTGAGATAAAGGAATACGCAAGCGGAAACGCCTGTCCCAAATGCGGACGTCCTCTCCTCCCAGGAAGTTCTACTTGTATGCGCTGCACAGGAAAAAGCGCGTACGTTAAAAGACTTCTCAAGATTGCCTATCCCTGGAGATGGCTGATTATACTTTCGGTACTGCTTTATTTTGTAACGGCTGTTATTGGTCTTGTTCCTCCTATCCTCAATCAAAAGTTGGTAGACGACTTTATTCAGCCTAACGTAAAGCTGACACTCACAACGTCTGTTCTTATAGGTTTTGTAGGTGTCATTGTTTCAATGCTCATCGTTAACCTGATAAACAGAGGAATTTCAGTTATTCGTTCTCTTCTTATGATCGATGCTGGAGCGGGTATTATTACAAAGCTGAGACAGATGACCTTCGATAAGATTCAGTCGCTGTCCATAGGAAGAATCAATGCGCGTACTTCGGGAGAACTTATAAACCGAGTTTATTCAGATACTCAGACGGTAAAAAACTTCCTTGTAAACCAGATCGGTGAGATGATACAGATGGTGGTTACTCTGATCACCGTCGGAGCTATCCTCTTCGTTTACAACTGGAAACTTGCGCTCCTCGTTCTCTGCCCTATGCCGGTGATCGTTGTAGCAAACCGCTACATAATGCAGAATCTACATAAGTATTTCAAGCTTTCATGGGTAACCTCATCGAAAGCAAGCTCCATACTCCACGATACATTCTCGGGAATCCGAGTCGTAAAGTCTTTCGGTATGGAGAATAAGGAGATTAACCGATACAAAGAGATCACCGAAAAAGAACGCGAGGTATCCATAAGAAGCGAAAGCTTCGCGGGAAGCATCATGCCGATCATCAGCTTCTTCCTCGGAATTGGTGAGTTCTTCATCATGTTCTACGTTGGTAACAAGATCATTGGCGGCGAGATGACTCTTGGTGAAATGTCTAAGTTCTCGGCATACGTAGGACTTATCTACGGTCCTCTCAGATGGATCTCACGTCTTCCAAATATCATTTCACGTACCGGTACTTCCCTTGTAAAGATTTTTGACATTCTCGACGAAGAAAATGAAGTTGAAGACAAGCCCGACTGTGTGAATATCGACATTCACGGCGAAATAACATTTGACGATCTCAGCTTCTCATACGACGAAACAAATCCGGTACTTAAGAATCTTTCTCTTACCATAAATCAAGGTGAGATGATAGGAATCGTAGGCCGTTCGGGAGTAGGTAAATCAACCCTCATAAATCTGGTTATGAGAATGTATGACCCGACTTTCGGTGCAGTTAAAATTGATGGAGTTGATCTACGTGATATATCTCAGGATTCCCTTCGCAGTCAGATCGGTGTAGTACTTCAGGAGACCTATCTGTTCTCAGGTACCATCTACGATAATATCAGCTACGCTAAAACGGGAGCTACAAGAGAAGAAGTAATTGCTGCGGCAAAGCTTGCAGGAGCTCACAAATTCATCGTAAAGTTACCTGACGGATATAATACACGTGTAGGAGAGAGAGGTAATACCCTATCCGGAGGCGAAAGACAGCGAGTTTCCATCGCAAGAGCACTTCTCCGCAATCCTAAGATACTTATTCTTGACGAAGCAACGTCAGCTCTTGATACGGAAACCGAAAAAGAGGTTCAGGACGTGCTCTATAAGCTGACTCGCGGCAGAACGACTCTGGCAATCGCACACAGACTATCAACGCTCAGAAACGCTGATAAAATCCTTGTGCTTGACAAGGGACGTCTTGCAGAATTCGGTCCTCACGACGAGCTTATGGCTCAGAAAGGTATCTATTACGAGCTTGTAATGGCTCAGAGACAGATGTCAAAGATGTCAAGAAAATAATATTTAGACAAATGTATTTCCCGGTAAAACGGTAGATATGACTGCTGTTTTATCGGGAAAGTATTTAGTGATATATTTTATTAAAATGCAAAAGAACACTTGACAAAACAGTTTTTTTATAGTAGAATACAAGGGTACGCTGGAGTGGCGCAGTGGTAGCGCAATTGATTCGTAATCAATAGGCCGTGGGTTCAAATCCCATCTCCAGCTGAAAAAGCACCGTTTTGGCGGTGCTTTTTCATTTTTTAGAGTAGGTATATACTCTCACTTTAGTTAATCATAAAAAATGAAGGCATCCCCTACTCACGGACCATCCACAAAGGAGCCGGTTAAAAGTGCGGGGAATGCCTTTCTAAGTATATGTAAGAAGATGTCAATAGGAAATAACCCCTTACATCTGTACCTGACTGAGAGACTATCGAGAGCGCCTGAAACTAAAGATACAGGTGCGATATTCAGTATTCCCTGTCCTTCAACTCTAAGTCAACTTTTCAGTAAACCCAAATAACTTATCAATTTGTTAATTATGTCATCATAAACACTTATTTTTCACAAACTTTGTGTTTTTTGATAATTGAAACCGACTCACTTTTATGGTAAAATTTTGATGTTTTGTGAGTTTGAAAAGGAGTACTGAAAATGAACACTGTTTTAGGCTTTGTAAAGAAAAACACAGTAATGGTCATCGCATTTTTCGCCGCGCTTTTCACGTCATTTATCGTCAGACCTGACAAGAAGTATCTCGGATATTTTGACTTCCGTACACTTACCTGTCTTTTCTGCGTTCTTGCCATCGTATGTGCACTGAAAAATATCAGCTTCTTTTATATGCTTGCACACAAGATCGTCAAGAAGTTCAAAACTGTCAGAATGTGTGTGCTTGCGCTGGTTTACATTACCTTCATCGGCTCGATGCTTATTGCCAACGACATGGCACTGCTCACTTTCCTTCCCCTAGGCTATTTCGTTCTCGATGCATCGGGAATGAAGCGTCACATGGCATTTACTTTTATTCTGCAGAACATCGCGGCCAATCTCGGAGGGATGCTCACTCCTTTCGGTAATCCTCAGAATCTCTACCTATATTCCAAGTTTGAGATTCCCACAGGCGAGTTTATGTCAATTATGGCTCCGCCTTTCGTGATTTCCGTTATAATCATTACCGCTTGCTGTCTCTTTATTCCCAACGATAAGATTGATGTTCCCGAAGAAGAACTTCACGTTCAGCCTAAACGTACTGCGATCTATCTCGTGCTTTTCGCACTTTCTATCGCAATCGTTTTCCGCGGCATTCCCTACGTGCTCGGACTTGTAATCATTCCCGCGGCACTTATGATCCTCGACAGACGTGCGCTTAAGATGGTCGACTATCCCTTGCTTCTCACATTCGTATTCTTCTTCGTGTTCGCAGGTAACATGGCGCGTATCGATATAGTCAGAGAGTTCTTCTCTTTCCTCCTCGACAAAAGCACGCTTCTCTTCAGTATTATATCGTGTCAGTTTATCAGCAACGTGCCCTCTGCGATACTTCTCTCGCAGTTCACAAACAACTACGCCGACCTTCTCCTCGGTGTTAATATCGGAGGCGTGGGAACACTTATCGCGTCTTTAGCGAGCCTTATAACACTCAGAGAGTATTCTGCGCACAATCCCGGCAGAACACTTAAATATATCGGTCAGTTCTCTGCTGTAAATTTCGCATTTCTTGCGTTCTTAACATTCTCAATGACCATTTTAAAATTTATTGTATAAAAATAATTACCGCCTTGATGAAGGCGGTAATTGTTTTTTATACATTCACAATAAGAGTCGTCAAAGATTTTCTCTGTTCTTCGGTAGGTTCCTTTAGCTTGCCGTTCTTCAGGAGCGTTGTAATGCAGTGTACCAGGAACCATCCATCAGCGTGGAATATAAACTGCAATTCATATGCTTTAACCTTTCTAAGGTGTGCAGGAACCGATTCCAGTACAGCCTCGGCATAAGGTGCCTTCAGAGCATCAAACTCAGTCTGATACTTTACCTTGATTCGCTCACCGATGGTAAGGAGTTTATCACGAATCTCTTTGCTTGCCAAAACTATGATCTGCCATGCGGATTTGAAGTGACCGTCGTAATCTCCGTTGGTTTTTACACAACCTCGCTCTGCAAGCCATGCATATTCATCCTTTGAAAGACGGTCCTCAAACTCTCTTTCATAGAGTGAGAGAATACGTTTGGATTCTTCAGAATAATTGAGTCTATAACCATCTCCACGTTCTGACCACTCACTGTCGATCTGCCAAAGAATACGCTCACCATTGCCATTCCACATAGGACCGCACCAGTTTCTCATATAAACGTAGTCATCAGGAAGAATCATTTCATCCGGCACTACCGATGCATGATAGATATTATGGGCACCATCCGGTCGGATCGTGGCAACCTCTTCAAATGAAATGCTCTCATCCATCAGCTTTTCACCCGACCAAGCTGCTATATAAGGAATCAGCGTCCATAGGATGAAATTACGGTCCGCTTTAGGAGACTCAGCCAAGGAGATGGGCTCGTCAGTTTGACCACACCAGATGTCCGGATCGTCAAGAATGCCAGAGGAGGTTAATTCATCATACAGATCGTTCGCAAACAGCTCAGCAGCACGCTTATACATATCGTTCTGCATGGTAAGCAATTCCGCAGTCGGCTCGCTGATGATGAAGCCCGTAATATACTTATCCTTATCAGCCTGCAGGAAGCCGTATTCCTCAAGGAATTCAACTTCTGTTTCCACGTACACAGGGGAAACCCCCAGGTCATCGGCAATCTCGTTAATAGTCTTTGCCGTATTACGCACACAATAGCAGATATTCTGGGCCAATGTGGAACGGAAGAACTCGTCGGGAGATTTTTTGCCGACGGAACCGTTGATGCCGTAGGAGTGGAATTTAATAGGATTAAATTTAAGTTCACTTGTTTTTCTCATCTTTTCTATACCTCGTTTTAATTCTTTTTTAGCTTCAAACAAGTGCCACTTGACAGTGCCGAGAGGAATACCCAGTTCCCTGGCAATATCTGCCTGCTTGCGATTCTCAAAGTAATACGCAATTACAATTCTTCTTTGCAATTTGGAAAGGTAAGCAATCTCGGTCTGGAGACGACGGATAGCGTCACTATTGTCATCGGTATCCAGCTCAGAGTACGGATCTGCAATCAGCTCCGCAACCTCATCAATAGAAACACCGATCATGCTCTTAGCAGTATCACGATAATAATTGCTGAGAGTGTTATGGGCGACTGTCCAGATGAATTTTCCCATATCCGCAACATCGTCCTTTATAAGAAGCGCACGAAAGGCTTTTAAAGCGATCTCCTGCGACAGATCCTCTGCATCGTGGATACTTTTACACCTTTTCAAAGCAAAGCCGAATATGGGCTTCAGATATTCAGTTATGGTTTTCTCTACGTCTTGTCTGTTCACTTGTTTTCACCTCATTGAAAGCTTTCACCCATATAGACACGTAATTTAGAAAAGGTTGGAACTTTTAAAAAAATTCTCGAATATTTTTAACATAAGTCAAAAACCTCCGTCCTGCTCGGACGGAGGTTTAATAAATTACTGATAAGTTTTAGTTAAAGGATTCCTCTTCAATCTCCTCAATAGGAGTAGCAAGAACCTTCTCGCGGAACGCGCGAAGCTTTTCAGCCTTTTCCTCGTCACGCTTCTTAAGCTCTACGCAAGGAACTGCGATAGTACGATTGATATCTTCAACAGCCTTATCGGAGTCAGCGCCGTAGTCAATGCAGGTGTCAATGATCCTATCGCCATTTACACCGTACACTCTGAAAACGTAGTAATCAAATTCTTCGCCCTTCTGAGACTTATAAACCTTCTTTTCAAGTTCAGCCTTAGAAAGCTCTGTGTACTTATAAGAAGAAGTAATCTCTTCAACAATAGATTCGTCTGTAAGGGAAAGACGCTTTCCGCTAATGTACATTTTTTCGCCTGTAAAAATGAAGTTGTAAGCAGCAAAATAGTTAGTTCTCGGAGTACCGTCAGCACCCTTCTTGAAATACTTAACATCTTCTTTTGCTTCGAAATCATAACCTGCAATATCAATGGGCTTGATCTGCTTGAGGAAGTTCTTGTCATATACATCAAACTTCTTCATAGACACTTCCTGAAGCCCCTTTGTAAGCTCTCTTGCCTGATACTCAATGTCGGTATCATTGCTCTTGCCACCGGATGTGAAAATGAGGAAAAGTAAACCTGCGATAATGCCGAGGATTGCATACATACGAAGTTCTTTCTCTGCAACCAAGAAAAGAATTGCAGCCACTGCAGTGATAACAAGACCGATAATCGTCAATACTGAAATCGGCGGGGCAATAAAATACTTCACATTGCGTTTGGTTTCCATAAAATACGTCTCCTATAATTTTTAATAATTTGACAAACAATTTTATTTGTATAATATATATTATCACAAAAAATCGCACTTGTCAAGGCAATTTATTATCTAAGTATATATTTACGCATAAAATCTATAGTAAACTTTACGCCCTTATCGCCAAGTTCACCCTGCCATACAGATGAGTGAGGTTCAATACTGAGACCGCCTTCATATCCGTGCTTGTAAAGGAGTACAAATACTGTATTCCAGTCGATCTGATCCATTCCTGCAGGCGGATCGTCGATTCCCTCACCGTTAAGCATAGCAGCACCCTTAATATGCATATGAGCAATTCTGGGAAGCCATTTATCAAGTTCATCAAGATATGTGGGATAGCCACAGTAAGGTGGTCTTCCGAAAGCATGAGAAGGATCATACTTTATATACAGATCCTTAACCTCATCAAGAACAATTTTCCACGCATGGTGATGGCAAACAAAGTTACCCCAGCTGCAGTTATATACAGCTGCTTTAATACCAAGCTTTTTAGCTTCTTCTGTAATCTTATGGAAGTATTCTACGGCAGCCGCATAGTTCTTAAACGCACTGATACTATCGTCATAATTACAACCGCAAACAAACACTGGAGAACCCACTTCCGCAGCTGCATTCATAAGTCTGATGTTCTTATCAAACTCTTCGGGAACAATAACGCCACCCTGATTGGCCTTCAAATTCCATCTTCCCACAGAGCCCACTGCAATACCGGTGTCATCAACACGCTTCTTAATTTCTTTAGCGTCTCTTACAAAATTTTCGGTATCAGGGTCAAAGTTACAACATACCTCAATAAAGTCAAGACCAAGTTTTCCGACCTCTTCAAAAGTTATAGGTCCGTAAAGGTCAGGAAAGGACTCACTGATCATGCCAAGTTTCATAAACAAAAGTCTCCTTAAATATAATACGTTTGGATTTAGTACACTCTCAAATCCTGTCGACTTGATTATAACACTTTTGGAGATTATTTGCAAGTGATTTTGACCCTAAAGTAAGTAATTATCGCGTTTCAGATGCAAAAAATCAACTTCATTTTCGTTTTGCACAACATAAGATAAAATATTTTGTTTTAACTTGTCGAGATTGACGGGTAAAAAATGTTAACAAGCTATTGATTTTATTTTGTTTTTTTGTTATAATACAACTATACAAATATGCAGTGGTGTACTGCTAAACTAAAACAATGATTTTAGGAGACTAATATGATTTCACGCGATGTAACAATTAAAAATAATGTTGGACTTCATGCAAGACCCGCTACATTTTTCATTCAGAAGGCCAATTCCTTCAAGTGTTCTATCTGGATCGAGAAAGATGACAGAAGAGTAAATGCAAAGAGCCTTCTCGGCGTTCTTTCTCTCGGCATTGTTAAGGGTATGTCTGTTACTCTTTACGCAGACGGTGCTGATGAAGCTGATGCTATCGAAGGTCTCGCTACTCTCATCGATACCGGTTTCAACGAGTAATCAAACTATAATGGATGCCTTGTCTTGTATGCTTACATTTTTGTTCGCATCGCGGACAAGGCATTTTCTCTTTTCTTAAATATTATTTCAGCGAGGTCTTCCTCGCTTTGTTTATTAAAATGCTGAACAATACAAATAAAAGAGATTTAGATGCACTCCGAGCCAAGGCCGCGGCACTTCCCCGCCTTCCCGGTGTTTATATAATGCACGGTTCAAAAAACGAAGTCATCTATGTTGGAAAGTCACGGTCACTCAGGGATCGCGTTTCGCAGTACTTCCATGGTTCTCACGATACTAAAACCGAACAAATGGCATACCATGTTTATGCTTTCGATTTTATTGTGTGTACTACTGAAATGGAAGCTCTGTCACTTGAAAACAGACTCATAAAGCATCACATACCAAAATACAACATAAAATTGAAGGATGCCAAATCCTACCCATATATTCGTGTAAATTATAAATGCGATTATCCGAGAATAACAATGACACGCAACCGCCTCGCTGACGGTGCTATTTATTTCGGTCCTTACTCATCCACATCTACTGTCTTTTCGGTGATTACTGCACTTGAACGTACTCTCGGGATTCCTTCATGTAAGAGAAAGTTCCCTGCTGACATCGGCAAAAACAGACCGTGTATTAATTATCAGATCGGAAGATGTGTTGGAATGTGTACGGGTAATGTATCAAAAGATGAATATAAAAAAATTATTGAAACCGGAATAAGCATCCTTAAAGGCGGTATCGGTGACGCGGTAAAGTCCCTCTCCGAAGATATGTACAAATATTCCGAAGAACTGGAATTTGAAAAAGCTGCAAAATGCCGTGACACAATTGAAGCCCTTAAAAAGCTGGGCGAAAAGCAAACTGCTGTCACATCTCCTGACGTGGAATGTGACGTATTTGGATTTTGTCCTGCTAATCAAACCACTTCCGGTCACGACAGTTTGTCGGTATTCTTTATACGAAGCGGATATATTGCAGACAGAGATCACTTTCTCATTGATGATGTTGCGCTCTTTAACACATTGAATGACAGCGAAGAGTCTGACCTTACAAATATGGTGACTCGTATTTACTCTGACAGAGAATATATTCCACGAGACATTCTTTTATCTTTTGAAATCTCAGAAAATGACCGTCAGCTGATCTCCGATTATCTCTCAGTAAAAGCAGGGCGGAAAGTAAATATAAAAACACCTCAAAGAGGTGCATCAAAATCGCTCTGTGAGCTTGCGGTCAATGATGCGAGAAGACATGCAGAAAACAAAGTAACAAAGAAAAAAGCTACTGAAAAGATGCTTTACCGTCTTGCAGAGACACTAAAACTCGAAGTTTACCCCGAACGAATCGAATCTTTCGATATATCTAATATCGGAAGCGAGCATATCACTGCAGGAATGGTCGTTGCAATCGACGGAAAGTTAGCAAAAAGCGAATACAGAACATACTCGATCAAGTCTCTTAGTATGCCTGACGATTACAGTGCAATGAAAGAAGCTGTACTCCGTCGTCTTTCTCACAGTATAACTCCTGACGCAAACGGAAAGACAACGCCCTTCCCCGACCTGCTTTTGATTGACGGAGGAATCGGTCACGTAAACGTTATCTGTGAAGCGCTTGAAGAAAACGGGTATATTATTCCCGTTTTCGGAATGGTAAAAGATGATCACCATAAAACAAGAACTCTCGTGTCTAAAGATGGTGAAGTTGATATATCAAGACTCACTGATGTGTTTAACTTTGTTTACGCTTTGCAAGAAGAAGTTCATAGGTATACCGTTAAAAGAATGACAAATGCTAAAAGAAAATCGGTAAAACGTTCTTCACTTGAAAAAATTCAAGGTATCGGTCCTGCAAAAGCAAAAAAACTCATGTCACACTTCAAATCTTTAACCGCATTAAAGAATGCTTCTTACGACGCTATTGCTTCTGTTGCGGGAATAAGCCGTGCGGATGCAGAGAATATTTACGAACATTTCAGAAATGAAAGGAAATAACCAGTATGAGAATTATTACAGGAATTGCAAGAGGAACTAAACTCGAAACTCTTGATTCGGATGCAACCCGTCCCACCTCAGATAAAGTTAAAGAAGCTATATTTTCAATGATTCAGTTCGAGATTGAAGGAAGGCGTGTTCTCGATCTTTTCGGCGGTTCAGGTCAGCTCGCTCTCGAAGCTCTTTCGCGCGGTGCTGACAAAGCAACCATCATCGATGAATCGAGAGAAGCAGTAAACGTAATCATAAATAATGCAAAACACGCTAAGCTGTACGATAAGTGCAGAATCTCAGCTATTTCGTATGCGGCATTTCTGAAGAGCTTTTCTGAAGAAAACAAATATAATATTGTTTTCCTTGATCCGCCGTACGCATCAAATTTGATGCACGACTCACTTAAGCTTCTCGCCGAAAACGATGTTACCGCAATAGGTGCATCAATAATCTGCGAATCTGAGACCACGCCTTCCAAAAAGAAAAATCACGAAAAGAAGGATCCTGAAAAACTCACAGCTTCTGTTCTTCATGACGTTTTTTCTGACGATGCTGAACTCATGGACAAATATAACCTTGAGAGAAGTTCTGTTTACGGAAGAACAAGAATTACTGTTCTTACAAAAAAATAATAGGTTGCCGCAATGAAAAAATGTATTATTCCCGGAAGCTATGATCCGGTAACCCGCGGACACATAGAACTCTTCACGTCAGCTGCAAAAATTTTCGATACAGTTTACCCTGTTATTCTTTGTAATTCTGAGAAAAAAAGCGGTATGTTCACGTCTTGCGAAAGACTTGACATTATGAATGCTGCTTGTGAAAAGCTCAAAAGTGAAGGTATAGTAAATATCGTTCCGATCGTTTATGAAGGTCTAACGACCGATGCCGCATTGGAACTCGGTGCAAATTTTATCGTAAAGGGAGTTAGAAATTCTACTGATTTCACTTACGAATACGATCTGGCGGAAATTTCAAGACACTTCTGCTCCAAACTGCAAACAGTATTCATTCCTTCATTGCCGGAGATAGCCTATATAAGTTCCACGTACGTACGTGAACTTATAAAATACGGACGTTTTGACAGTCCTGACTTTGCAGACGGTACAACTGATATCATTAAAAGAATTCTCGCAGAACACTAAATATCAAATTTATAGACCAGCTTACTGACAAACTCTGTGCTTTGACACAGAGTTTATCAAATTAAACAAAGACTAATCTAAAGTAAAATGGGGAGACGCGGCATACGCGCCGCCTTTTTGACGAATTGTATAGCTTCGCGCCTTGTGAGGCGTGACTTAGGGCTCTGCCCTAAGTCACCGCAATCTTACCTAAAAGATCGATCAAAGATTTTGTGCATTTTGATAGTGTGAGACCTTTGTCAGCCGTCTGAGACATGTGTGATGTTACATCATCATACATGTCTTTTTATAATTTTAATCCACTGAAAGTTTTGATAATATCAAGAAAATAAAATGAATATATTGATATTACAAAACAAAGATAAGGTGGATCAAAATGGATATTATAGTCGGATTTGAGAGAAAGCAGACAGGCGGAATCATCAAAGATGTTACTGATACTTCGCACATTATAAATTTATTACAAGGACTTACCGATGACGAAGTAACTCAAAGTGCTAAACAGCACGGAAAGAACACATTTACGGAAAAGAAAAAGAAGAGTTTTCTGCACGAGTTTTTTAAAAATCTGTCAGACCCGATAATTCGTGTACTTCTGATAGCAATGGGAATTAATATCCTATTCTCAATTGGAAGCATTAACTGGATCGAGGTCGGAGGAATAGGATTAACCGTATTCATTGCCGCTGTTGTATCCACAGTTTCAGAGTTCAGCAGTGGTGCGGCGTATGATAAGTTATTCAAAAACATTACCGAACATGATCACACTGTAATTCGTAACGGTAACTCAGTAACAGTGAAAGTTTCCGATATAGTAAAATATGACATAATAGATCTGTCACCGGGTGAGATTATACCATGTGACGGAATATTGCTGAACGGTTCTATTGTCTGCGATCAATCTGCACTTACAGGAGAATCAACGGCTGTACATAAAAAGGCAATCAATCTCAATCGCATTGATGAAACAACTTTAACTGTTTATTCGGATCCATCAAACGAATCATGGCTTTCACGAGGCGCATCAGTAATCTCAGGAGAGGGGCGATTTATTGCCTGTGCAGTAGGAGATAACACTTATTACGGTAATATTGCAACCGATCTTCAGAACGACTCTACACCAAGTCCATTGAAAACAAAGCTCACTTCCCTTGCCAAAACAATCAGTAAAATCGGTTATGCAGGTGCTATTATTGTTGCTCTCGGTTATTTATTAAACGTTTTTTACTTTCAAAACGGTATGGATATTTCAAAAACAGCTATGCTTCTTAAAGATCTGCGTTTTACGTCAGGTGAAATTCTCCACGCTCTGACACTCGGTATTTCAATTGTTGTAGTTGCTGTACCTGAAGGTCTTCCAATGATGATTACAGTTGTTTTATCAGCTAATATGCGTAAAATGATGAAGCACAGTGTACTTGTCCGTCGTCTTATCGGAATAGAAACATCAGGTAGTTTAAGTATACTGTTCACAGATAAAACCGGTACCGTAACAAACGGTAAAATGAATGTTGTCAGGATAATAACCTGTGACAGAGAATATGAAAAGAATACGCCCTTGCAAAAAAACTGTTTTCTTGCTGAACAAATATCACTTGGAATAAATTTTTGCGGCGGAAAAAGCGGTGGGAATATGACAGATAAAGCAATAAGTGCCATTAAAGGAGTATCAAACACAAGCGGTAAATATGAATGCTTAGATAAGATACCCTTTGATTCCGAAAGAAAATTTGCTGCTGCAAAGTTACGGCGTATTGCTGACGGCAAAATTGTAACAGTTATCCGCGGAGCTTCAGAATTAATACAACAGATGTGTTCCGGAGCAGTATCAAGCGACGGAAGAAACATGGAATTCGGTATATATACTGTAACTCAAACGAACACCGAATCACTAAGAACAGTTTCACAAGCTATAGGAAACGATGAGACCTTCAATGATTTAAAAATCGGAAATCATCCTAAAAATTTACGTTTTATTTGTACTTTTCAGATAAAAGATGACGTAAGATACGGAGTATACGAAGCTACCGAAGAGTGCAGGAACGCAGGCATACAAGTAGTTATGATAACCGGTGACAGTGCTGAGACAGCAGCTACAATAGCTGTGGATGCCGGAATACTTCCACGGCGTTATGCCGTGTTTGAAGAAGGTAAAGTTATACCTAAGGGTACAAAGTTAGTTTTGAAAAGCAAAGATTTGCATTCTATGTCAGACGCACAACTTACGGAACTACTTCCCGATATAGCAGTAATTTCACGAACTACTCCATCGGATAAAAACAGGTTAATTAAAGTTGCCAGAGTTTCAGGACACGTTGTTGGAATGACCGGAGACGGAGTAAACGATGCTCCCGCACTGAAATCTGCAGACGTAGGTTTTGCCATGGGAAGCGGGACTGTTGCAGCACGTGAAGCGGGTGATATAATTATTTCTGACGATAATTTCGTTTCCATAACACGGGCAATCCTTTACGGGAGAACAATATTCCAAAGCATAAGAAAATTCATTTTATTTCAATTAACTATGAATCTATGTGCTTTCGGGGTATCTCTTATCGGTCCGTTTATAGGTGTCGAAAATCCTATTACAATAACTCAGATGTTATGGATCAACATTATCATGGATACACTCGGTTCACTTGCTTTTGCGGCTGAACCTGCACTTAAATCCTATATGAAAATGCTACCGATAAACCGTGAAGAACGGATACTTACACCTACAGTTATAAAAAGGATCCTTCTCGGCGGATCTTACACTTTATTATTATGCACAGTCTTTCTTCTTTCGCCGCTGATGTTAAACGTTTCTACGGATGTCGGAGAGATTCATCATCTGACTATGTTTTTCTCACTGTTCGTGTTCTGTGGTATAGCGAATTCTTTCTGTGCAAGAACAGAGAGACTTAACCTGTCGGCAAGTCTCTCTGCAAATAAAACATTTATTCTTATCATGATAATAGTGGCAGCAGTACAACTCGTTATGATCTATTACGGAGGAAGTATATTCAGAACCACACCTTTAAGTATTCGCGACGTTTTTTTGACGGCTGTTATTGCATCAACAGTTTTCGTTAGTGACTTTATTATCAAATTAACAGGTAAACTTAAAACAAAGAAATAATAACCGACATAAATACGAGGTATCGTGATTGAGGTAAAATCGTATACAAGCTCAGGTGGATCAGTAGTATAACCGTAATAAGATTAACCGCTGATCTCACCGGGTCTGTACTCCAGCATTACCTCAATCACGTTTGCCGGATTATTAAGTTAGTGCCATTTTTAGAATTTAAGAAAGTTTTACAAGATTTTTGAAAAGCGATTCGTTTTCTCTGATTT
This sequence comes from Eubacteriales bacterium, assembly GCA_045638405.1. Classification (GTDB taxonomy): domain Bacteria; phylum Bacillota; class Clostridia; order Oscillospirales; family CAG-272; genus RUG11130. Next base: position 36,484 of record JAZUBG010000074.1, read on the forward strand.
TTTCTTCGTTTCCGATTACACAACAGGAGGTGAGGTCAACCACCGCCTCAAGTGACGGTGCTAACGCTTTCAGTTCATCTACAGTAACATTAAGCATAGCTGTTCTGTCACGAAGCATATCATCATAAGTTCTGCCTGACATCCACAAAGCGAGAGCTCTGGAAACTTTCATATACGCACTCATAGGTCTGTCAAGTCTTCCGAAAGTACCAATGATATGTTTTTTCAGTTCATCATCGCTAAGGCTCAGGTTCCTTACATAATCAGCTGATTTCCTGAAAACATCCAAGCTCTCACTAAGACAAGGATCTCTGTAAGTAACCATAGATACGTTTCCTGAGTTTACTGAGAAAGAACATGAATAGCCGTAGGCACCGCCCTTCATACGAATCTCAGGATAAAGATAATCGTTTTTGAGTACGGAAGACAGTATCTGATACCTTCCATCGTAAGTAAATCCCTTAGAAATTAGATTTCCCGCAGTAGCCACGTACTGAACTTTTGACGTAGTAAGAAAACCTTCATTCAAAATTCCAAGCGGTGAACGTACAGCCTCAGGCGGCAATTCTTTTTCGGGAAGACAATCGATAAACTTACCGACAAGTTTTGCGGCACTGTCAAAAATTTCATTGTCAGCGGCAATACTTATGTTACAGATATTTTTCACGAAAATCACATCGATCAGTTTCTTAAGCTCTTTTGAAATCACATCTCTGCTGTTTTCATAATTATTCATCAGATCTTTCTCAAACATATACGAAGTAATACCGTCAAGATAATCTTCCGAAGCATCAGCAGCGCTAAAATAAGCGAGCGCACGTGCTGACGAATATTCCGAACCTGAACTAACAATATCGCGGAGCTTTTCCGAAATCATTTCGGTGATAATCTCACGTATTCTTACTTTATCATCGAAACGAGTTTCGAAAATCACCTCTTTGACAAGCTCAAGAGCTCGCTCAAGCTTATTCTCAAGGACTCTCAGGTTAATCTCATATATGGGACGGAACGTATCTCCCCCATCTTTTATACGATACATTTCACAGGAGAAACCAAATCCGCCCGTATTCATTCTCACTTCGTCTAAAATATCTTCATATAGGTGCGAAAAAGTATCAACTTTGCCGAGAACCGAGGAAAGAATATCGAGATACGGAAACATTTCGTTTTCAATATGTGATATATCAAACATCAATCTTAAATAAACGATTCCATTTGTTTTCACGTCGTGAATGATTGAAGTAACTCCGTTGATTTCTCCAATTTTGTAAGATACAGGAGTCGGAGTTTTTGATATATCATCAATAGACAGCATAGGTATACATGACAGTTCTTCTTCGGTTTCTACCCTGTCTTGATACTCAGTGAAAGAATCGAATTCATCACAGATCGCGTTATATTCCTCATCGGTAATGGAAGAACGAAAATCACGTAATTTTTCATTTAATTGCTCGACGTTCTTTTCATTAAGACCTGCTTCGGGGGACATAACAAAAAGAACTTTAGAATCAGAGTCAAGCAATTTTGTAATAAGAGACTCATAATAACCCGTATCGGCAAGACGTCTGAGTTCGGCGAGAAGCTCGTCTGCTTTAAGATATGCAAACGGATCTTCGTCAGAATACATCCAGTTTTGTAGCATACTGAGATTAACATTGAGTCCTCTAGGGGTTGAACCCTGCTCTCCCTCTCTGAAACGGAATTCACTCCGTTCAATTGCAGCGAGGAGGGATTTTTTATTTATACCATTCTTTATAATTTCCGAAAGTGTATTGTTGATAATGGAAATGAATTTTTCTTCGTCATCGGCATTTGTATTTTTTGCAATTATCGAAAAGGCAGGCTTCTTCATATGGTTAAGAAAACCTCCAAAAACTTCTTCGCCTATCCCAGCCGAAATCAAAGCGTTTTTAATCGGAGCACCGGGTGATTCTACCAGAATGTCTGACAGAAAATCATACGCCATACATTCAACCGTATCAGCGGCATCTGAACATACAGCACCGTATGCAAAAAAGTTTTTCCCTTCTGCATCTTCATCAGGCATCACGGCATACTTTTTCTCAACACGAACAATATCACCGTTGCCGAGATTTGAATCGGGAATATCAAAATCGCATTTTTCGGAATCATACTTAGAAAGGTATTCTCTGTCAATGTATTCAAGTCTCTCTCTGTGATCCATATTACCGTAGAGCGTTATATAGCAGTTAGACGGATGGTAATGACCCTTGAAATACTCCAAAAAAGTCTCGTAAGTGAGTTCAGGAATATGTTCGGGATCACCACCCGAATTCTTGCCGTAAGCATTATCGGGAAAAAGTGCCGTTATAAGTCCGTCGTATACAATTGAATCAGGCGATGACATGGCACCTAACATTTCACTGTATACTACACCCCCGATTCCAAGACCGTTTTCTCCGTCAGGTTCATAATGCCAACCTTCCTGCATAAATATCTCTTTATGTTTTGCTATATTAGGTGCAAAAACAGCATCGAGATATATGTTCGACAGATTGATAAAATCAGTTTCATTGCACGAAGCAACGGGATATACAGTCTTATCGGCATATGTCATAGCATTAAGAAATGTCTGCATAGAACTCTTCACGAGTTGCATGAATGGATCTTTGATCGGATACTTTTCCGATCCGCAAAGAACTGAGTGTTCTATGATATGAGGCGTTCCGCAGTTGTCTATCGGAGGTGTTTTGAAAGCTGCAGAAAATAATTTATTATCATCATCATTAATGAATACCGCAACTCTTGCTCCGCTTTTAACATGGCGAAGGATAAATGCGTTACTGTCAATGCATCTGATATATTCTTCTTTTTCAATTCTGTATTCCTTCGGAACAAAAGTTCGTAGTTCCGTATTTTTGTTACTCTTCATTACGTACTCCTTTTGAATCTGACTTTGTGTTAATATTATGTACTCAAAACATTAAAATGTCAACAGTAACTGTAAATATTTTCAGAAATTACATATAAAAACATTGTAAAAATATCTAATGTATGCTATACTTGAATTTGTATGTTGGATTTTTTGTGTTGACAGTACTTTCATAGAATGCTTTATCTGTTAATACCGAACTTTATCTGTGTCGAAGTTCAAAATCAAGCATTCTCGGCTCGATTTTCAGCAAGTGTTGCGAGAATCCGAAAAGTCACTCCACTCAATGACCGTGAGCCGACCGCATATTTTCCCTACCGTTTCAGACGGATTTACTTGGAGGTGCAAATGAAAAATAGCTCCAAAATTTCACTGATACGCAAATTCTTAAAAGGCTCCGTTCATCTGTTCATTTTAAGTATGGCGGCTACTTTATTTGTTTCGATTTTTGAGTTAATCTATCCACAGGTCATTAGACTGCTTACCGACTCAATCATCGGGAACGAGGCGGTTAATAGCGAATCAATTGCAGGTATTTTTGTAATTAAGACATTTGGGATTGATTTTCTGAAGTCCAATTTGTGGATGGTTGCGGTTATCATTATCGGTTTTGCCTTTTTTATCGGAATATTTAAATATTTGTCCGGTGTACTAAACACAGCGGCATCCGAAAAACTTACCGAAACCACGAGAAACGCCCTGTTTGACAGAATCGAACATCTTCCCTTTTCATGGCATACTGCTAATCCTACCGGTGACATTATCCAAAGATGTACATCGGATGTAGAAACACTAAAAAGATTCTTATCTGAACAGTTGACCCAGGTAGTCAGTACTTTCCTTCTCATCGTGTTTTCCCTTTTCTTCCTTGTGGAAATACATCCGAGATTTGCATTAATTGCAGGACTGTCAATTCCTCTTGTCGTAGGCTTTTCGGGCGGCTTCCACAAGCTTATCAGCAAAGGCTTTGCAAAGTGTGACGAAAACGAGGGCATTCTTTCTTCCATCGTACAGGAAAACCTCACGGGTGTAAGAGTAGTACGTGCTTTCGGACGTGAAAAAGCTGAGATTGACAAGTTTACCGCGCAGAATCAAACATATACAAACACATGGATAAATCTTTGTAAGGTACTCGCAAGTTTCTGGGCTACCAACGATATTATCTCATGCGTTCAGGTAATGGTAGTTATAGTTACAGGTGTTTACCTCTGCGTCGACGGTAACATAACTGCAGGTGACTTTATCGCAGCAGTTTCCTATAATGCTACTCTCACGTGGCCCGTGAGACGTCTCGGCAGAATGATCTCGGAAATGAGCAAAGCGTCAATCGCTCTCGGTCGTCTTGGATACATAATTGATTCTGAACCTGAAAAGGACAAAGTTACTGCTGTTTCTGCCGATCTTACAGGTGACATTGAATTTAAGAATGTTACTTTCTCGTATGATGGCAAGAAAAAGGTTCTCGACAACGTGTCCTTCACCGTTAAATCAGGAACAACCCTCGGTATTCTCGGCGGTACGGGCAGCGGCAAATCTACCCTCGTTCAGCTTCTTTGCAGACTTTACGAGCTTGGCGCTGACGGAGGTAGTATAACCGTTTCGGGAATCGACGTTAAAGACCTGAAAGCCAAGTCCATCAGAGACAATATCGGTATCGTTCTTCAGGAGCCTTTCCTTTTCTCAAGAACAATTTCGGAAAATATCGCAATTTCAACCGAAAATGCGACTGAAGACGATATAAAACGTGCTGTTGAGATCGCGTGTCTTGACAAGGCGATCTCCGAGTTCAAGAACGGATACGACACGGTCGTCGGTGAGCGAGGTGTAACCCTCTCGGGCGGTCAGAAACAGAGAGTCGCAATTGCGAGAATTTTGCTTCGCGGGACTCCAGTAATTATCTTCGATGATTCTCTTTCTGCAGTAGACGCTGAAACTGACTCACTGATCAGACATGCTATCAAGCGAGAACTTGCTAAATCGACCGTTATCATTATCTCTCACAGGATCTCATCCATTATGCACGCTGACAACATCATCGTACTCGACCACGGTAAGATCGCCGAATCCGGAACGCATAACGAACTGCTTGAGACAGACGGAATCTATAAGAGAGTATTTGATCTCCAGCACACCGATCATACAACTTATGAGGAGGTGGAGTGATGAAAGAAAATAACACAACAAAGCTGCCCTTTTTCGGCATTACAAAGCTACTCCCTCACCTGAAACCTTACCGAATCATGATACCCGTCATGGTACTCTTCGGACTACTCGGAACGGCAACTGATATCATCATTCCAATGTTTCAGAAATACGCGATCAACAATTTTATCAAGAATGAAACAGTCAGCGGTATCGTTGCTTTTATCCTCGCTTATCTTGTAGTAATTCTAATCCAGGCACTTGCCAACCTCATTTCCTGTTTCCTTGCTTGTAAGATAGAGCTTGGAGTAGGACGCGACCTCAAACAGAAGAGCTTTGAGCATCTTCAGACGCTCTCCTTCTCCTACTTCAACAGAAACAACACAGGATACGTTCACGCACGTGTAATGAGTGACACTGACAGAATAGGTACTCTCGTTTCATGGGGACTTATGGACGGCGTGTGGAACCTCTCCTACGTTGTAGGCGTTATCTTCACAATGCTTTTCATGAACTGGAAGCTCGGTCTTCTTATCCTTGCAATCATTCCCTTCGCAGTCCTGCTTTCATGGGTATTCCAGAAAAAGCTCGTCACCATGCACAGACAGATAAGAGAAGAAAACTCCAAGATCACTTCAAACTTCAGCGAAGGAATCTCAGGTGCCGATACTATCAAGACCTTAACCGTCGAAGATAAGATTGGCGACGAATTCCGTCATCAGACCGGGGTTATGCGCAAAGTTTCTGTTAAGAGCGCGCACTACAATTCCCTCTTCTCCGCAACTCTGTCCCTTTGTTCTTACACTGCTTTGGCTCTCGTTCTCTGGAAAGGCGGTCTTATCACTATCGACGGCCTGATGCTTATCGGTACCCTTTCCGTATTCATTCAGTACGCGCTTGGTATCATGGGGCCTGTTCAGTGGTTTGTAAGCTCAATTACAATGCTAATCGGAGCGCAGGTAAACATCGAAAGATTCACAACTCTCATGGAGACAACATCTGACGTTACGGACACTCCGGAAGTAATCGAGAAGTATGGCGACACATTCTCTCCCAAACGCGAAAACTGGGAAGAGCTACACGGACATATCGAGTTTCGTGACGTTTCTTTCAAGTATCCTGACGGTGAAGAGCTTGTACTTGATCACTTTGACCTCGACGTACCAAAGGGTACCAACGTAGCTATCGTCGGTGAAACAGGAGCGGGTAAATCAACTCTTGTAAACCTTGTGTGCCGTTTCTTTGAACCTACCGAAGGAAGCGTTTACATCGACGGCAGAGACGCTAAGGAGCGTTCTCAGCTGTGGTTGCATTCCAACATCGGATACGTTCTTCAGACACCGCACCTTTTCTCAGGCACAATCAGAGATAATCTGAAATACGGCAATCCCAATGCGACCGACGAAGAGATCATGGCGGCTCTGAAAACCGTATCTGCGAATAAGATCATAGACAGGCTTGAAGCAGGCCTTGACAGCGAAGCCGGTGAAGGCGGCGGCAATATGTCAACCGGTGAAAAACAGCTTCTCTCGTTTGCAAGAGCAATACTTGCCGATCCAAGAATACTGATTCTCGACGAGGCTACATCCTCTGTTGATACTGAAACAGAAAAGCTGATACAGGATGCCATAAAAACCGTAATTGCAGGCAGAACTTCCTTCATAATTGCTCACAGACTTTCAACTATCGTTGATTCAGACGTTATCCTTGCTGTTAAAGCCGGAAAGATCGTTGAATCAGGTACTCACAGTGAGCTGATGAAAAAGAACGGTTATTATGCTATGCTTTATAAACGTCAGTTTGAGGATGAGGCATTCGAAAAACTGAATATTTAATAAAACTCAAAAAACTCTGTTTTACATCTAAGTAAAGCAGAGTTTTTTTGACGAAACGTTTAAAAATTACCGAAAATCAATATACAAAATATAGAAAATATGATATAATTAAGTCAGTGTTGAACATTGGGAGGTATATCAATGACAAACGAAAACAAGAATAAAATCAGCGCCGAACGTTATGTACGAAATAACGTTTTTCTAAGCGAGAAAATACAGACTGATGAACTTCCCGTTTATGATAAAATCCAATCGCTTCTTCCCTCTCCTATTTGGGAAGGACACGAAGATGCTGTCAGCTGTTACTACAGAGCATGGGAGATCGCTTTCGGCAATATTAAGAAAGCAGTCCCGGGTTCAGGGTTCGTTTCTCATTTTATTGATACTGCGTTTAACGACTGCCTCTTTATGTGGGACTCAAGCTTCATTCTGATGTTCGGGAAGTATGCACGACACATATTTGATTTTCAGCGGACTCTTGACAACTTCTACTCACATCAACACGAGGACGGTTTCATCTGCCGAGAGATCAGCGAGAATAAAGGAATGGAAATGTGGTCGCCTGACGATCTTTCCTCAACGGGACCGAACGTTATGCCCTGGACAGAATGGGAGTACTGGTGTCTCACCCCCGACAAACAAAGACTCTCACGTGTGTTCGATCCTCTTATGGCTTACCACATTTGGTTCAGTAAGAACAGGACGTGGGATGATGGTACATACTTCGCGACGGGACTTGCCTCAGGTATGGATAACTGTCCGCGAATCAATTACGATCTGTACGAGCTAAGCACCCATCACGGATTTGTTACAGCAATCGACGCCTGCTGTCAGCAGTATCTCAGCGCAAGTATACTGATAAAAATGGCAAAGATACTTGGAAGATCGGTAGAAGTGGATTTTCTGATTGAAGAAACTGAATATCTCCAAAAAATAATCAACGATACGATGTGGGACGAAAAGTCGGGGTTTTATTACGACAGGAATCAGAACGGAACTCTAACTTATATTAAAACCGTAGCATCATATTGGGCTTTGATTGCAGGAATCGTCCCTGAAGAGAGATGTAATGCATTTACTGCGCATCTTGACAATACGTCTGAGTTCAAACGCCCTTGCCCTATTCCTTCCCTTTCCGCCGACCATCCGGATTACAATAACGACACCGGCGGGTATTGGTGCGGCGGTGTATGGGCACCTACTAATTATATGACTCTCAAGGGACTTGAAAAATACGGTTACGACAAGCTTGCCTACGAGATCGCTCTTAATTATTTGAACAACGTTGTAACGGTATATAAAAAAACCGGAACTCTATACGAAAACTACAGTCCAGAAAAAGCTGAAAAAGGAGTCGCACAGGCTGATTTCGTCGGCTGGACCGGATTAGTTCCAATATCAATTATGATAGAGTTCGTTTTCGGAATCAAAGCCGATCCTCTGAACAAAAAGATTACGTGGATAGTTAATCGGCTGGAAAAACACGGCATTATAGGTTTCCGTCTCGGAGATACTATTGTCGATCTTATATGTAATCAACGTTCTTCCGCTAACGAAAAGCCGAAAATTCAAATTAACTCCGACGTTCCTATTGACATCGAAATAATATGGGACGGAGGACGAGAGATTTATACACATAACTAAACCTAAAGGAGACAATTATGTCAGAAAGAAGACTGTTTCGTGTAAACGAAAACTTAAAATATGATAATAACCGCTTTGCAGACAATAATAAATTTATCAACGGCCCCCGCTATGATGTTGACATTCCTATCTACGAAGAGATAAAGGATAAGCTACCGAAACCCTTGTGGGAAGGTCATGAAGACGCTATAGCTTGTTATTATAAAGCATGGAAGATCGGCTTCGGTAACATAAAAAAAGCTCTTCCCGAAGCGGGATTTGTATCTGATTTTATTGATACGGCATTCAACGGATTCCTCTTCATGTGGGACTCAAGCTTTATCGTAATGTTCGGCAAATATGCAAGCAGGATATTCAACTTCCAGAAGACACTTGACAATATGTACTCTCATCAGCACAAAGACGGATTCATTTGCCGAGAGATATGCGAGAGCCGTGACGGTGAACTCTGGCACAGAGACGATCCTGCCTCCACAGGTCCTAACGTAATGCCCTGGGCTGAGTGGGAATACTTCTGTTCAACGGGAGACCTTGACCGTCTTTCCAAAGTCTTCGACCCTCTCTGCGGATACCATCTGTGGCTCCAGAGAAACAGATCGTGGCCCGATGGAAGTTACTGGAGTTGTGGACTTGCTTGCGGTATGGACAATCAGCTCAGAATGCCTCCGGAGTTTAACGACAGAATCTCCCACGCTTTCATGAGCTGGATCGATGCCTGCGCACAGCAGTACCTCAGTGCAAGTTTACTTATTAAGATGGCTGACGTACTTGACAGAAGAAATGAAGTTAAATGGCTTGAAGAGGAAATCGAGCTTCTGAAAAACACTATTAACAATACAATGTGGTCAGAAGAAGATGCATATTACTACGACAAACGACGAGACGGCTCTCTGACGGGAGTTAAGACTGTCGGATCATATTGGACATTGCTTTCTGATCTTGTCCCTCAGGAACGTCTTGACACTTACGTGGCACACCTCGATAATGAGGAAGAATTCAAGCGTCCTAACAGAGTTCCCTCAATGGCTGCAAACGATCCCGGATATGAACCTCCCGAAGGCGGTTACTGGCGTGGCGGAGTTTGGGCACCCACAAACTATATGGTGCTTAAGGGACTTGAAAAACACGGTTACAACAAACTTGCTTATGAGATAGCCTCAGACTATCTCGGCTGTGTTGTCAAGGTTTTCAATGAAGAAGACACACTTTTCGAGAATTACTCTCCCGAGGCGGCAGCTCCGGGTCACGCAAGACGGGACTTCGTAGGCTGGACCGGACTTGCTCCTATTTCCATAATGTTTGAATACGTTTTCGGAATCAAAGCAGACGCTCAAAACAACAAGATCACATGGCACGTTAATCTTACCGACCGTCACGGAATCGAGAACTATCCTCTCGGAGACGCTACGGTTGACCTTATCTGCGAAGCGCGAAAGTCTGCAGATGACGTACCCGTAATTAAAGTAAAAAGTGACAAACCTGTTACAGTCGAAGTTATCTGTAACGGCGAAACAAAAATTTATAATACCTAAAGGAGGTTACTATGTTTAATCTTGATCATATTACCCGTCCGCTTCCCTTCAAGGCAAGACGTCAGAGCAGTTATGACAGAACAGGCGGAAACGCTGACGTTATACACATTGCTCCTCATTCAACCGGAGTGATGTTTGAAGCAGAAGCCGCAGGTGTCGTTCGTCATATCTGGATGGCTGTTGCAACTGAAGAGACATATTATCTCCGCCGTAATCTCATCAGAATGTATTGGGACGGTGAGGAAACTCCTTCCGTAGAGTGTCCTGTAGGTGATTTCTTCTGTCTCGGTCACTGTGAGTCTTACGAACACTCAAGTGCGTGTTTTTCTACGTCAGTCAATAACGACCCTGCAAGAATAGGTCAGGGTGTTGCTCTTAACTGCTGGATCCCCATGCCTTTTAAGAAGAGCGCAAGAATCGAATTTGTATCCGAGCAGGATCTGCCGATAAGTCTCTATTTCTACGTAGATTGGTCTGAATATGAAAGCCTTCCCGATGATACTTTTACGCTTCACGCTTCTTGGAGACGTGAAAATCCCGTCACAACGCCCAAAGTTGAAGGAGATCCTCTTTTCGATGAAATGATAGAAGGCAGAAATCTTACCGACAAGTACAATTATCGCCTCCTTTACGCAGAAGGCAGAGGTAACTTCCTTGGAGTTAACATGAGTGTTGATAACCGCGCCGGTGACTGGTGGGGTGAAGGAGACGATATGTTCTTCATCGACCGTCCAGAAGGTAACCGTGACTGCGGTGGAAATTGGCCTCCCGATCTTCACGGTACGGGAAGCGAAGACTATTTCTGTCACGCCTGGGGTATGCAGAAAACACACAATATGTACTGTGGCGAGCCTTGGTGCGAAGACCACTTCTTCGCACGTGCTCATAACTGTAACGGAAAAGTAGCGGTTTACCGTTTCCATATTGCCGATCCAATTCCTTTTGAAAACAAGATCAGGGTAAGTATTGAACACGGCCACGCAAATGACCGTTCAGAATGTGATGACGTAGCATCTACTGTTTACTGGTATCAGCAGG
>JAZUBG010000075.1:0-1903 GCA_045638405.1 Eubacteriales bacterium
TCCGCAGCTTAATGAGCAGTCCAAGCAGAAAATAGATTTGAAGGCGGACAAAATCCGTCTTGATCAGTGCGTTACCATCACGGAGGAAACCTTTGATCGTGAGGTGTTGGATGACGGACACATCTATTTTCTCAACACACAGAAGCTTGGTAAAAGCTCTAATCTGACCAAGCATAGCGATACAAGACAATACACGATTTGGGAAACTCTCGCTAACACGGCACGTGAAAAGAGCGACCGTTTGTATCTGATCATCGACGAGGCGCACAGAGGAATGCAGGGGCGTGAAGCAAGTCGCGCAACCACCATCATGCAAAAATTTCTTAAAGGTAGTGCCGAGGACAAGCTCACTCCTATGCCTGTTGTTATCGGTATGTCGGCTACCTCCGAACGCTTTAACCGCCTTGTTGAGGGAACGTCCTCCACGATACATAAAGTCGTAGTAACGGCAGATGAAGTTCGTGCTTCGGGACTTTTGAAGGATAGAATCGTTATTACTTATCCCGAGGAAAGCTCTCTCAATAAGGATATGGCTGTGCTTCAAGCAGCGGCTGACGATTGGAAAGAAAAATGGGATCACTGGACACAGTATTGCCGTGAACAGCACTATGCTTACGTTAATCCCGTTTTCGTCGTTCAAGTATTGAGTAGCACGGGCGACCGTATATCTGATACCGATCTTGATGATTGTCTCCGTAAAATTGAGGAAAGAACAGGATTTCATTTCTCCGAGGGAGAGGTTGTACACACCTTCGGACAGACTTCTGCGTCTGTTACCGTAAACGGCTTGAATGTCCGCTATGAAGAACCCTCTCGCATTGCAGAGGATAGGAATATTAAGGTAGTATTCTTCAAAGAAAATCTTTCTACGGGATGGGACTGCCCGAGAGCAGAAACAATGATGTCCTTCCGTCACGCAAAGGATGCAACCTATATCGCGCAGTTGCTCGGTCGTATGGTACGTACTCCTATGCAGACGAGAATTTTGGTTGACGAAGTTTTGAATGACGTACATCTTTATCTGCCTTACTTCGATGCGGACACAGTTAAAAAGGTTGTAGAAGAATTGCAGAGCACCGAAGGTGGCAACATTCCTACAGATATTGTTGGTGAGTCTCTTGAGGAAAGAGTATATGAAACGCTGACGATCAGACCGACAAGACAGCGCACACCTACCAATCATAGCGTTCCCGGACAGATGACGTTGTTTGATACGCCCACATCCGAGGAAGTACCATCCACTACCAGTGAAACTCCAGCAACGGTTGTAAGTGTTGCTCCTACAACACCTGCTGCGCCGGTTGTGACTACGACTGCAACAACTCCGACACCTATAAGCACTGAGAACGTACCTGTTGCCGTTGCTAATACGAAGCAAACTCCTGTTACTGCCGAACAAGCACCCGTTGTAGAGGTTGAAGAATTTGTAGATGCCTTCGACCGTGAAGCGGTAATGAAGTTTATCAACGATTACGGTCTTTTGACTTATGACGTTAGAAGTGTAAGAATTTCTAACTATCTCGCATCGCTTTATAAGATGGCTCGTTTGCTTACGCAGACCGAGCTTTGCAAAACGGCATCCAAGGAAGTTATCGCTGATATTGTTCGTATGATCCACGATCATACCGAAGGTTTGAAGGCTGCAGGAAAGTATGATGAGCTTGCGGATATGGTTCAGCAGTTTAAACTCTCTACGCAAATATTCGACGTATTTGGTGAAACTGTTGATAACTACTCGATCCACGACTTGTTTACTACCACCGATACCGATATTGACCGTCAATTCCGTCTTGCCGAAACTAAGCTCGGAAGCGAGGGCGTAGCAAACGAATATGGTCGTCAGTATTTTGACGGGGACGAGCCGAATGCTTACAAGATCGACGTGATTATCTTTGCGGCAGAC
>JAZUBG010000076.1:0-3665 GCA_045638405.1 Eubacteriales bacterium
ACTGCAACTTTGGAGACAATCAATAAGTATTTCAATACTTTTGATAAGAAAATACCGAACGGTGTTTTTGACGTTGACCGAATGTTCTGTGATATGTCCGACAATGCTCTCATCTCCATTTACAATGCGACTTCTGATAAGCTGTACGACGGTAACGTTTATTTCTCAGACGGGATCGAAGATGACATTGTAATACCAATGGATAAGGAATATCTTGAAGAGATCGGCAAAAACAAAGCTGAATGAAAATTAAGGTTTGGGTGGAGAAAAACATGAAAAAATTTAACTTGAAGAGATTTTTGGCACTGGTTCTTGCAGTATTCATGATGCTTAGCATATGCTCATGTGACGAAGAAACTGAGACTAAACGCAAGAAAAGATCTAACCGAACCGAAACCGAAACAGAGGTTGTAATCGAGAAACACACTGTAACAGAAGAGCATACAGATCAGTTTGAAGTTATCGTTGATACCATTATAGGTACTAACGATGACGTATTAGGTACCGATCCGGAAGTAATCGATCCGAGCGATAATGCCTCAGAGTCATATAACATTCTCGTTCTTGGTCAAGACCGTGCAGCTATGCTGACTGATGTCATGATGATTGTAAATGTTGACAGTGATGCTCACAGTATTACCGTCATGCAGATTCCCCGCGACACCTATATTGCAAATCATAACGGATTAAACATTGCTACCAATAAGATCAACGCACTTTTCACAACTTATTACTATAAGCATTACCGTTCCGGAAAGTCACAGGAAGAAGCCTATAAAACAGCACTTACTTCCGTTGCTGACGATTTTGAAAAGGCTCTTGCGGTTGACATTGACTTCTCTGCCATCATGGACCTTGACGGTTTCAGAGGTATTGTAGATGCTCTCGGTGGAGTTGAAATCAATGTTTCGCGTCCTATGTACTATAACGATCCCGAACTTGGGCTTTACATCAATATTCCCGCAGGTTATCAGACACTGAATGGTGCACAGGCGGAAGGCTTTGTAAGATTCAGATACGGCTATATTACTGCTGACTTTGGAAGACAGAACGCGCAAAAGCAGTTTATGGCTGCCCTCATGAAAAAGGTAAAGAACAGTCTGTCTCTTTCTAACGTTAAACAGCTTACTGCAATTGCCGATCAGATCATAACCTATGTTGATACCGACATGAGTGCCGCAGATCTTCTTTACTTCGGTCAGGAAATCCTAAAATGTGACCTTGAAGATATGACCATGTTCACAATGCCGGGTAATCTTGGGAACAATTACTACGTTATGAACAGAGCAGCTGCACGTGAGATGATGACGAAGTATTTTTACAGATACAAAGGAATGATTCCCGATGCGATGTTTGACTCGGAGACCATTTTCAACAATCCGGATGATTCATACATGGATGAAAAATACCACAAATCTGCGGATCAGGTCTTTGACAGCTCGGTTTATGACGGTGAAAGTGTGGAAAACATAATAATACACTGATCTAAATCCAAAGAGGTAAAAACATATGAGTAACAGATCTAAAGGAAAAGGTTCATGTCTCGGAGCGATCGTAAAATTTATTGTTGTAGTAGCTATATTATGTGTAATAGCCGTATTGTGTTTTAAGTTTATCGGTAAATCCGAATTTCTTAAAATCGAAGAAACAGAAGAAACGATGCCTGAAAAGGTTGTGGTAGACACCGAAAATTCGGAAGGTAATGATCCTGATGACGGTGATTCGAAAGGCAACGGTAACGAGACTGAGATTACATTCAAGGCACAGAAGAATGAGTATAATATCCTCATTTTAGGTTACGATAAAACGGATAATATCACTGACGCTATATTTGTTTTAAATATCGATGACAATGACGGTGATATGAGCATCATGCAGATCCCCGCCGATACTTATTTTAACATAGACGCGGATTCCGAGAAATACGAAGATAAGGTCAGCAACATTTTTGCTTCTCGCTATGATCATTACACGAAAAATGGTAAGAAAAACGATGAGGCAAGCAAAAAAGGTCTTGCAGATACAAAGAAACTCATGAGCGATGGGCTTTTCGTAGCAATAAACCACGCGGTACTGATGGATGCGGAAGGGTTCAGCGGTATTGTTGATTCTCTTGAAGGTATTGAAGTAAACTTCAGTGCTCCCGTTACCTACTTTGACACCGAGCATGAAAGTGAAGTTACGATTCCCGCAGGACGTCAGACTCTGAATGGAGATAAGTCAAAGGCTATCGTTATGCTTTACGGCGTTGAGGGAATTGACCTTGAGCGTATTACTCTTCAGAAAAAGGCTGTAAACGCTTTCGTTGAAAAGATACAAAGTACGATCACTCCCGTGAAGATTACAAAGTTCTTGGCGGAGGTCGTAAAGGCCACCACAACAGACATGAGTATGGATGTGATGCTTACTTTCATTACTAACATGCTGAAATACGGCGGTATGTCAACCGTTACGGTAACTATGCCGTCACAGATCTGCGACGACACCTTAGTGATGAACAAGGCGGGAACACTGGAAATGATCAACAGGTATTTTAATACCTATGATAAAGAGATACCCGTTAAATATTTTGACAGTGACAGTTTCTTCTGCGACAGCACAAATGTTGACGCAGTTGCAGTATATTCCGCTTCACCTGACGAATTGAGTGTGGAAAACGGATTTGTAACCGAGAAGTAAAAAAATAACTGATACATTAACAAAAGGAAGATAGAAAATATGTGTGAAGAAGTAAAGAAGCTTGAAACATCTCTTGAGGTCGCTGAGACCATCGTAGCGGCTCTTGACGCTAAGAAGGCACGCGATATTAAGCTCCTCCACGTTGAGGACAGAACGGTTATCACCGACTATTTTGTAGTTTGCACAGGTACGTCCCGTACTCAGGTAAGATCCCTTGCAGACGAAGCTGACTATCAGCTGGAAAAGCACGGTCTTGAGTGCCTCCATACCGAAGGCTATGATACAGGTGTGTGGGTGCTTAAGGATTACGGCGGAGTTATCCTCCACGTGTTCAATGCTACAGCACGTGATTTCTATAAGCTCGAAAAACTTTATGACGGTACGACAGACGTTGATATCTCTGAGATCGTCACCGACTAAAATATAAGACAGAATACAAAAAAGAAAGGCAATTTTCCTGAAATGAAGCACGATTTTAAGAATATCGAACAGAAGTGGCAGGCGAAGTGGGAAGATGCAGGCATCTTCAACGCTTCCGACGACCATTCTAAAAAGAAGTTCTACGCTCTCGTAGAGTTCCCCTATCCCAGCGGCGCGGGAATGCACGTTGGTCACGTTAAGGCTTACTCCGGCCTTGAGGTTATCTCCCGCAAGAGAAGAATGGAAGGCTACAATGTACTTTTCCCCCTCGGCTTTGACGCTTTCGGTCTTCCCACCGAGAACTACGCTATCAAGACAGGTATCCATCCCCGTCAGGTAACCGATAACAACATTGCAAAGTTTACCTCTCAGATGAAGAGAGTAGGCTTCTCCTTCGACTGGACAAGAACCGTTGATACAACTGACACAGACTACTACAAGTGGACACAGTGGATCTTCCTCAAGATGTTTGAGAACGGTCTCGTTTTCCGTGATAAGACACTTGTAAACTACTGCCCCAGCTGTAAGGTAGTTCTCTCTAACGAGGACTCTCAGGGCGGTAAGTG
>JAZUBG010000077.1:0-6886 GCA_045638405.1 Eubacteriales bacterium
CATTCCTGCCTTAACAAAGCCGACTCTGTATGCTGTTATGATAATTACAGCCATAATTATCGGAATCGCAATATCAATAATCATTCCCATATCAATCTCCCGTCAGTCTGAACCGACTTAATCTAAAAACGAAACATCGAACACTACTGTGCGTATATCAAAACTTACTGACTGTCAAACTTTATTTTTTTACCCCTACAAGATACGCCTTTGTCGGTGTCATTGCAATGGGACCCGAAGAAGTATCCGTTACAACCTTAACAGACTTATCCTCAGCCAGAGAGATAAGCTTACCGTCTTTGGTAACTGCGGTAACTTCTCCATTAACGTTTATAAAATATCCCGCATTTGAACTGTCTTTGTGTGCGGCGAATACTCCCGATAGTTTTGTATTTATATTCGCCGAACATATTTCTTTACCGTTGCTGTCAAACGACAGGAAAGTATATCCGTCATTCGAACTTAAAGTTTCACACACAAGAACTATCTCCGTAGAACGTACGTCAAAATATGAGACCTGTTCATCCTTAAAATATTTTTCGCTTTTCACCTTTCCGTCACTGCCGAAAAACCTGATACAGTCGTCAAAAAGCACCGAGAAAGTTCCGTTGTCATATGAAGCTGCTGCTATTGGCATTGTCATACTGTAGTTATGAGTTGCAAGGGGACTGTCACTCCCGTCCTTGTAAAAGGTAACCTCGGCAAAAAATTCCGATCCCTTTTCTGCAACAGAAGCTACAGCAAAGGTTCCGCCGTCCTTAGCAATAACGGAATCTATGACATACTTGTCTTTATATATGCTCATAGTACGTTTGAAATCGGAATTATATACCTCTGTGACATATTTTGCGTCAGAGGATTCCGTTGTAACAATATATGAACCCTCATTGCTTACCGACGCACTGATTATGGGATTATCGGTAGTTTTTTTCACAACCCTTGTAACTGTGCTGTATAAGGAATAAGAGGTTCCACCGATATCATACGCAAGCACGTATTTGTCACTTGATGAAGCATTCTGATACGAGAAATTTTCCTTTTCCGAGCACAAAACTACGCCGGTTTCGTCGTAAAGTGTTACATTTTGACTGCCTATAACGGCAAAGCCGTCACGGAAAGACCTGTATATTGCAGTAGCGTCGGAGGTATAGTTTACTGTTGTAAATCCGTCGGAGCTTCCCTTTACACTGTCAAGATCTCTGATGAGATACACGAAATTATCATAAGTAATATATTCTCCGTAAACCACCATCAAGGCACCGGCAAGAAGAACCAGAGAAAGGACAACGGCAAAAGCAAATATTCTATACCTTTCCGATACTTTTTCGTAGTAGGTGTTTTTACGGCGTTTTATCTCGCCGTCTACTCTGATTCTACGTTCAGCCAATTCCCTTGAATCTGTACTATCCTTATGATCCCTCGATTTTTTCTGTCTTTTCGGTTCCTTTGATTCTTTCGTCTCTTTTGATTTCTCAGGTACTTTAGGCATAGTCCTCCCCCTTTCATCCGTATTTTCAGTCTGCCAAAAATTCAATTATCTCACCGTATTCCACTTTATTAAGATAAAGTCCTTGGGCAGGAACTGTGAATCCTGCACGGGATCTGTCGCACTCTGTCAGTGCACATTTTATGTCTTCGGTAGTGATTCTTCCCCATGCCGCGTCGAGAAGCGTTCCCGTAATAATACGTACCATATTATAAAGGAATCCGTCACCCTTAACGGTGAGCGTGACCTCGGTTTCCGAGGTCCGTACGACCTTCAGATCATATATGATTCTCACCGTATCCTTTACCGATGAACCTTGCGCCATAAATCCCGAAAAATCGTGTTTCCCGAGAAGAAGTGCACCGAGATCGTTCATTATTTTGATCTGTCTGTCCGTAAGATGTTTTTTAACGTGATAAACTCTGTCCCTCTTGAACGGATCGGGACACACTGAGTCGCATAACTTGTAAACGTACTCCTTTGACACAGCATTGTATCGGGGGTGGAAGCTGTCGTCCACTCTCGCACAGCCGATAACGGCAATATCGTCGGGCAGGTGCATATTAAGAAGTCTGTGTACCTTGGATGGAGGCACCGTACACCATGAGTCACCCTTCAGACCTTCGTCCTTCGGCTCTACTGCGGCGCAGAAGCCGAGAGCGTGTACTCCCGCATCAGTCCTGCTGCAGCCGGTAACGGTGCATTCCCTGCCGAAAGCTTTGAAAACACATTCCGTCAGAACTTCCTGAATGCTTACGGCATTGGGTTGGTACTGAAATCCGTGATAAGCTGATCCATCGTAGGCTACCTTCAATAAAAGTTTCATAAAGTATCCTTATGCTCCCACGGAATATCCGGGGGCGTAAATATTTATTACTACTACAGCCGCACCGAGAGCGATAATAATTAGTGTAAACAAAACATCCTTTACTCCCGCGTGAAGCACGTTCATTCTCGTTCTTCCCTTACCGCCAGTGTAACAGCGGCATTCCATCGCCGTTGCAAGATCTCCAGCGCGGCGGAAGGCTGAAACGAACAGAGGAATGATGATCGGTACGATGGCACGCGCACGCTTTATAAGACCGCCGCTTGAAAAGTCCGCACCGCGGGCCTTCTGAGCGTTCATGATTTTCTCCGTTTCTTCAATGAGAGTGGGTATAAATCTAAGTGCGATAGTCATCATCATGGCAAAATCATGTACGGGAACACCTATCTTAGACAGAGGAGACAGCAGCTGCTCCATTCCGTCAGTCAAAGCGATTGGTGTCGTGGTGTATGTGAGGAACATACTTGTTGCTGTAAGAAGCATCAGTATTCTGAGGACGATAAGCCCCGCATTGATAAGTCCCTCTTTATATATTTTTATTATCCAGAACGCTATAAGCGGTTCGTCTCCTTTGTAGAAGAAAACGTTTATTACAGCCGTAAACAGCGCGATAAACAGTATCGGTTTAAGTCCCCCGAGTATTACCCTTACGGACAGTCTTGACATCAGCACAAGAGCTACAGTAAACAGCAGAAGAAGCGCAAATGCAAAGACGTTTTTGGCGAGGAAGATGGCAACGATATAAAGTATCGTTATGATGATCTTCGCCCTCGGATCCAGTCGGTGCAGTAAGGAGTTACCCTCGCAGTACTGACCGAAAGCAATATCCATTTTCATCTGAATTTCAAACCTTGCTTTCCTTTAGTCGATTCTACGGTTATTGTTTTCTTATTTATCTCTTTCAATAAGCTCAGTGAGCTTTCCTGCGGCATATCCTACGGTGTATACGTCTCTGCCGATGTCACAACCTCTGTGAGACAGCGCGGAAGCGATACGTGTTACCTGAGGTACATCAAGTCCCACACCGATCAGCTCGTTATATCTGCTGAACACCTCGGAGCAGTTACCGTCCATGATAACCTTACCCGACGCCATAACTATGATCCTGTCGCAGTAGCTTGCCATGTCCTCCATGCTGTGACTTACGATGATCACGGAGGTACCGCTGTTTTTACCGAATTCCTTGATTCCGCCGAGGATACTTCGTCTTCCGCCGGGATCAAGTCCCGCCGCCGGCTCGTCAAGGACGAGAAAATCGGGATTCATGGCGATAACTCCCGCAAGAGCAACACGTCTTTTCTGACCGCCGGAGAGGTCAAAGGGTGAGCGTGACATTGCCTCGGGAGGAACCTTAGCAAAAGCCGCCGCGGAGCGAACTCTCACGTCCACTTCTTCTTCGGGAAGTTCCATGTTACGCGGACCGAAAGCAATATCCTCATAAACGGTAGAAGCGAAAAGCTGATATTCGGGGTACTGCATTACGAGTCCCGCGCGGAAACGCGCTTCACGTACTCTGTCTTTTTTCTCCCATATATCCTCTCCGTCAAGCTTTACCGTACCTGACGTTGGCTTCACAAGGCCGTTGAACATCTGCACAAGAGTGGATTTTCCGCTTCCCGTATGTCCGATGATACCCGTGATACCTCCACCTATCTTAAGATTTATATCTTTAAGAGCGTGTGTTTCATAGGGAGTTCCTTTGTTATAGATGTAATTTACACCCGTAAGCTCAAGCTCAGCCATTCTTTACGACTCCCTTCTCATTCATCGCCCGCGCGATCTCGTCGGCACATTCTTCAAAATCGAATATATCAAGTCTCACGTCAAGTCCCGCTTTTCTCATTCGGTAAAGAAGCTCGGTGGACTGAGGTACGTCAAGGCTTGCCTCCCACAGCTTTTCAGGATCGGAAAATACTTCCGAAGGCGTTCCTTCGGTAAGCACCTGTCCCTCGTTCATAACGATTATCTTATCGGCTCTTGCCGCTTCTTCCATATAGTGAGTAATAAGAATAACGGTCACTCCGTCCTCACGGTTCAGCCTCTCGATAGTATCCATTACCTCGCGACGTCCCATAGGATCGAGCATAGCAGTGCTTTCGTCGAAAATGATACACTCGCGCTTCATGGCGATAACACCCGCGATCGCAACTCTCTGCTTCTGACCGCCCGAAAGTCTGTGAGGTGAGTGACGGGCATACTTTCTCATGCCTACCGTATCAAGTGCGCTGTCAACTCTGCGGCGTATCTCCCTTGAGGGAATACCCAAATTCTCACAGCCGAAAGCAACGTCCTCCTCCACTACGGTAGCTACTATCTGGTTGTCGGGATTCTGGAAGACCATGCCAACACTCCGTCTTGCCTCGAAGATATCTTCGTCGGTCACGCCATCACCCGTCATCAGCTTACCGTTTATCCACACTTCACCTGAGGTAGGCTCGGCAAGCATACAAAGGATACTTGCAAGAGTGGACTTTCCGCTTCCGTTGTGACCGAGGATAACCGTAAAGGAGCCCTTTTCCACGTTGAAGCTGACTCCGCGGAGAGCATGGGTGTCGGGCTCGTCACCGTATCCCTCGTAAGTATATCTTAAATCTTTGACTTCGATAGTATTTTCCATCGGATGCCTTTCTCAAATTAACTTGATTACTTAATGATTCTGTTTGCGGTCCATCTTGCGCTGGCTCCGCTGGGAAGAATAAGACCGCTGTTTCTTACGGGAATACCCGTCTCACCCGTTTCAAGAGTTCCCTTCTTACCTCTCTCACCGAGAGCAGTCATGAGCATATAACCCATAGTCGCAGGAGAAAGTCCCGTTGTATATGAGTTGATAAGGAAGAAGAGAGGCTCGTCGCGAAGCACCTGAGCCACAAGCTCGATAAGCTCAGCAGCACACTCTTCAAGCTTCCAGACCTCACCGTTGGGACCTCTTCCGTAGGAGGGAGGGTCCATAATAACGGCGTCGTACTTTCTGCCGCGTCTGATCTCTCTCTCAACGAACTTTTTACAGTCGTCAACTATGTATCTGCAGGGAGAGTCCGCAAGACCGGAAAGTCTCATGTTCTCTTTCGCCGCCGCAACCATTCCCTTGGATGCGTCAACGTGGCAAAGAGCGGCTCCCGCCTCAGCGCAGGCTACGGTAGCCGCGCCCGTGTACGCGAAAAGATTAAGCACGGAGGGTCTGCCGTTTTCGTACTTCTCAGGCTCGGTTTCAACAGCCTTCTTAATGATTCCCGACGCCCAGTCCCAGTTAGCAGCCTGCTCGGGAAAAATTCCCGTATGCTTAAATCCCATAGGCTTGATCTGGAACTTGTAAGCACCGTAATCAATAGTCCACATTTCAGGCATATTGGCAACTGTCCATGCACCGCCGCCGCCACGTCTCTTATAAACGCCGTGAGCATTCTTCCATCTGGGGTCAAGGCGGGGAGTTTTCCAAATTATCTGAGGATCGGGACGTACGAGAATAAAGTCGCCCCATCTCTCAAGTCTTTCGCCCCCCGAAGCATCGAGAAGCTCGTAATCTTTCCAGTTATCGCAGATCCACATCAGTTGATCTTTCCTTTCATCGTCGTTGGTTTATTGTAAAATTCCTTTAGTCTTGAGCTTCCGCTGTGTGCGTGGCATATAGCCACGGCTATTGCGTCAGCCGTGTCGTCGGGTGACGGAGGCTTCGGAAGACCGAGCATCATGGTGACCATTGAAATAACCTGATTCTTCTCCGCTCTGCCGTAGCCCACCACCGCCTGCTTTATCTGAAGGGGTGTATA
The DNA here is from genome assembly GCA_045638405.1 of Eubacteriales bacterium. Lineage (GTDB taxonomy): Bacteria > Bacillota > Clostridia > Oscillospirales > CAG-272 > RUG11130. Next base: position 6,080 of record JAZUBG010000077.1, read on the forward strand.
CTCGTTTATCTTAAGTCCGTGCCTCTTTGCACAAAGGAGAATTACTCCTCGTGCTTCAGCCACAATGATACCTGTTTTTTGGTTCGTGTTCCAGAAAAGTTCCTCAAGGGCGAAGCTGTCAGGCTTATATTTTTCAATAACTGCGTCAAGCTGTTCGTACACCGAAAGAAGCCTGTCTTCCGTGGGTGTGTTTGCTTCGGTGCGTATCGCTCCGTATGCTACGGGACGGAATTTACCGTTTTGGTAATCTATGATACCCCATCCCACTATAGCTATGCCGGGATCTATTCCAAGTATTCTCATCTTTTACCCGTCAAGTCTCCCTTCTGAATATAACTATACCATCATAATATATAATTATATCATATTTTCCCATATAACACAACAGTTTATCGGTGATTTTTATTTTTTCAGCCGTAAGAACATCTTTTAACGCTACATGGCAATAGATTTGTGTGAATTTACATTTTCTGCACCTAAAACGAAATATTTTTCACCAAAAAAAGACTTTTTTTCGTGAAAACTCTTCACATTCCCGTAAAAATGTTTTATAATGTCCGTAGTTAAGCATAACGGCTTTGTGCCGGAACGGAGATAAATCATGAAAACAAAGCATCTCTTTATACTGAATCCCGTCGCGGGTAAGTCAAGCTGTATCAGCGGCATGACGAAAACTATCCTTGATGCTGTAAAGAATCTGGATCCTAAAACCGATGAATATGAAATTATGAACACCGGGGCGAAAGGCGATGCGGGCGCGTTTACCGCGAACACCGCAAAGTCTTTCGACGGTGAATTGAGAGTGTA
>JAZUBG010000078.1:0-9412 GCA_045638405.1 Eubacteriales bacterium
GTGGGTTCGAATCCCATCATTCACCCTTTTATTTTTTTGCAAAAAGCCACAGCGAGATCTGCATCGGACGATGCGGATTTTTTGTTTTTTCAATAAAACACCCCCCGTTACCGAAGCATATCGGTAACGGGGAATTTATAATTACAAATGAGAACTACAAATATACTGAGCTACACACTGTTTTATTCCATAAAAACTAGTGTTTACGATACTGCTTTTTATTTTTCGGAATCGTTATTCAGTTTTTCCAACTGTTCCTCGTAGCTTAACGTCTCACTCTTGCGACAATTATTATACTGTCTTCTTCCCGCTGAAGGTGTATTTACGTTATCCGACGGCATTTCATTCATCTTACGTAACATTTTCTCAAATGAACCTTCGTCCATCATTTCAATCATAGTATCCGAATTTTCGACAAGCTGTCCAAAACCGTAAAGCACGAAAGAACCGATCCATGAAAAAAGAGACCCGATAACGATTACAAGAATTCCTGCGAATGAGCCCAAACCGCCAATTAAACTACTATCGGAATAGCTTCCGAATCTTGCCGCTGTAGACATAAGATTTATGCCTATAATAAACGATGCTATGATTCCTATCCACGCGATAACCTGTGCCAAACCTTTGATTTTTCCTCCGATGTTGTTGAACACGATATATTTCCTCCAAAAATAAATTGTTTTGTTATATTATATCACTTCACCTGTCATGTGTCAAGACACACGGAGTGGTTTACAACTCAAATATCTCCAAACTCCCGTAAAGTCCTTGACGAAAATCTCTCCCTGCTGCGCAGCAGGGAGAGATAAAGAATCTTATTCAATTTACTAATTCCTTTTGTTTTTTGTCTGTCTACTTGACAGCGGTCACATTAGTGCATCAGTAAGGGGGATTTCTGTTTATTTATAAATATCACAGAAGCGCTTCACTGTCATACGTCGGACTCAACGTTCGTACATTTCGTTATCTCAACCGTCTTTCCTCTACACACGATCTTGTTTCGTGCAACCTTGACTCCGTCGGTATTTCTGACGTAGATACCGTATTCCGTATTCGGACAGTCGATGATATTATCCTCGATCACAATATTCGATATACACTGCCCCTCGGGATTTTTCGTATCGGCAAGGACCACGATAGCTCCCTGCACCTCTCCGAGCTCGCCGCACTTTACGATCCTGTTGCGGCGGATGATAACGTTAGCGGGGGAGACTCCCTCGTACCACTCCGCCTCGGGTGCTACGAAGATCGCGGACGCATCGACGTCGTGGAAGGAGTTGTTTTCGATCAGTACGTTTCTCGTCTTCAGCATGACTCCGCGTGCATAATGTGTTCTGCTGGTACAGTTCACCACTTCGAGAGACGGCAGACGGGTCACGTCGGCAAGAACAAGTCCGTCGGTACATTCGGGGAGTGCATGGTCAAGCTTTACTCGGCACTTCCACCCCTTGCGGTCAGGCGTACACTCTACAACACGGAATGTGTCAACAAGACGCATGGTGTTCATATCCGTAAGCTCAAGAGTGTCTCCAACGTCGGGATAATCAAGGCTCTGCGCGTGAGTTCCGTCGGGAGTTTTCTCCTGCATAAAGCATTCGTCATCTGCAAGTCGCTCTATGATCTCATGATAATATGCGTGAACGTTGATAAAATCATCTCCCTGGGACTCAAAAATACAGTTTTCAAGTCTGAGGTACCCCTTCATAGAGGTAAAATGTGTTGCATCAGTATTGGTTGACATATGATGTCCCGCTACCGGCACGACCGCAAGGTGATCAAAGGTAACGTTTTCGCTTCTGTTACCTACAACACCCATACCGGGTTGATTATGAATGGTAAAGTCCCGGATAGTGATATTCTTAGCGTTCTCAATAAGGAGAGCGGGCCTGAAATGCTCTGTATGTGCGGTGTAATACTCCATTCCGTCGTGAACATCCTTAGCGCAGGCGAGAAGGACGTCCCAGTGATACGGGTCGATCACCCGTCTCTCCTCCACGTAAGTGCGGACAGTACGGTATTTTTCAATATCGAAATAATACGCTCTCAGCTTATGCGGTGCCCTTTCGTCGATGGGGCACTCCGGATCAAACTCAAACGTGCATTTACGGCATCCGTCCTCGTCAAGTTCCCCTACGTTACTAATAACTGCCTTGCTGTACGGCTTGCGCTTGTGATCCACGGTAAAGCCGCAAACGGTCACGTTTTCGCAGTCACGCACCGACACGGGCTCCATGATCCCGTCGATAAGGAGAGTCACTCCATAGGCTATAACCGTGGTGTCACGCTGACCTGCAAAAGATATACCGACGGCATATTCATAATCAGGCTTAAATATGATCGACATGGGGTCATCGGTAAAACCTCCCGTCATCAAAGCGTTTTGTGCATCTCTCGCAAGAGGACGGGTGATGGTATAAGTACCTGGCTCAACGTAAAGAGTCGTCCCCGGATTCTCTCTCAAGTATGCCATCGCCGCATCAAAGGACGCAGTGTGATCGTCTGTTAAAAAGCTTGAAAAATAGACTGTGCTTTTATTCATAAAAGCCTCCTGCCCGCGTGTTTGAAATAATTCTGTACTTTTATTGTATCACCAACGCCATCTCTTTGCAAGTACTACACGGTGAAAAACTTACGTTACACAGCAGTCTTTTCCCCCAAACTTTAAAATGCCCCTTGCCAAAAAACGCATTATGTGTTACAATGTATTTGTATGGCATTTTTCATATATATTTAAGGAAATAAAACTCATGAAAAACTATAAAATCGGATTTATTTCCCTCGGATGCTCAAAGAACCTGTGCGATACCGAAGTTATGCTTCACCACATCGCCTCCGCAGGCTACGAGATAACTCCCGAGGAGCATAACGCTGACGTTATCATCGTCAACACCTGCGCTTTTATCGAAAGCGCAAAAAAGGAATCCATCGATAACATTCTTGACGTTGCATGGCTCAAGGAGAATAAAACTCTCAAGGGAATCGTGGTAACGGGCTGTATGGCTGAGAGATACCGCGAACAGCTTCTCTGTGAGTTCCCCGAGATCGACGCTGTTCTCGGAGTCGGCAGTCTTGATATGATCTGCGACGCAATTGAGCACGTTCTTGCAAACTACAAGAAGAAAAATGCAGAGAAGTTCACTCACTTCGGTGACAAGGAGACCTGCAAGCTGGGCGGTGACAGAGTTATCACCACAGGCGAGACCATGGCGTACATGAAGATAGCCGAGGGCTGCTCCAACCGCTGCACCTACTGTGCTATTCCTCTTATCCGCGGCGGACTCCGCAGCCGTCCCATGGAAGAGCTTGTATCCGAGGCGAAGGATCTCGAAGCTATGGGAATCAGAGAGCTTAATATCATCGCTCAGGACACCAGCGCATACGGATTTGACCTTTACGGAGAATATAAGCTTCCCGAACTTCTCCGCGCTATCACAAAGGAAACCAAAATCCCGTGGATCCGCCTCCTTTACTGCTATCCCGACAAGATCACCGACGAGCTTGTGCGCGAGATCGCAGAAAACGACCGCATCGTCAAGTACATCGACATTCCCATGCAGCACATCAGTGAGTCCGTGCTGAAGAGAATGAACCGCCACGGCGGTGCCGAAGCGGTAAAGAGTGCTGTTCGCCGTCTGCGCGAGGGCGTGCCCGGCATCGTTCTCCGTTCAACCGCCATCGTAGGTTTCCCCGGTGAGACCGAGGAAGACTTCAGTGAGCTTTGCTCCTTCATCAAGGAAACGAAGTTCGAGCGTTTCGGCGCATTCACATACTCCCGCGAGGAAGACACCCCCGCATACGACTTCGACGGAGTAGTTGAAGAGCAGACCGCTCAGGACCGCTACGATATTCTCATGCAGACACAGCTTGAGGTAAGCGAAAACCACAACCGTTCCCGTGTAGGTAAGGTTCTCCACGTTATGTGCGAGGGCTTTGACCCCGTATCCGAAGCGTTCTTCGGCAGAAGCTACGCTGAGGCGGCTGACATTGACGGCAAGATCTGGTTCACTTCAACACATCAGGTCTCCGAAGGTGAAATGATCGACGTGCGCATCACCGAAGCACTTGACTACGACCTGGTCGGAGAGACCGTACTGTAAAAATCCGCCCGCGGCGTAAAACATGAAATAAGAAAGGAAATTTAAGACATGGCTAAGAATAACAAGTCTAAAATGAATCTTCCCAACAAGCTTTCTCTCTTCAGAATCCTCATGGTTCCCGTGTTCCTCGTATGCTTCGCTGTTCCCTTTGAGACTCTTTGCGGAGTAAGCGAAAACGTAATGCGTATTATCATCGCAGTTATCTTCGCAATCACTTCCCTTACCGACATGATCGACGGTAAGATCGCAAGAAAATACAACCTCATCACCGACTTCGGCAAGTTCATCGATCCCCTTGCAGACAAGTTCCTCGTTTTTGCAGCTCTTCTCGGAATCCTCACAAACGAGTACTTTGCAACTCTCCGTCCCATCTTCATCTGGGCGGCTGCTATCGTTATCTTCCGTGAGCTTGCAGTAACCTCTATCAGACTGGTTGCGGCAGGCAAGAGCGGTCTCGTTATCGCGGCAAGCTGGCTCGGCAAGATCAAAACCGTAACTCAGATGATCTGCATCTGCACCGTACTCCTCGAGCCCGTTATCTTCCGCGGACTCACAACCGTTAAGGGCTATCCCATCCTCTCCTGCGTTACCATCGCGGCTATGACCGTTATGACTCTCTGGAGCGGTATCGACTACCTCAAGACATACTGGGGCTTCCTCGACGCAGATAAGTAAAACAAAAAAGTAAGAACTGCAGAAGCAACGTTTTCTGCAGTTCTTGTATTTATGATGGTTCCGTATCAGAGATAGGCGAAAGCGGTTTGAAGCTTACCGCCAATACAACTCTTTGGTATTTCACTCGTACTATTCCATAATACCCGTCACGTCAACGTATTCGTGACGGACGGACATCTTGCCGTCACTGTTTACAGTAAGCACTGTACCTCCACACATACGTGTATCAAAGTAACCTCCGCATCCCGTGGTGGTGGCGTAGGTGAAACGGACTCCGCGGTGACAAACAGAAGCATTGTTTACGTGGTCGTGTGCAAAGATCACGTGCTTTGTTGAGCCTATTGACACAAGAAGATCGAGAAGTCCGTTATCTACAGGGTGACAGCAGGACTCGGGATTGTAGTTGATACCGAAAGAGTCACGGTATGCCTCTTTCCACATATCACTTCCCTCTGTGTCACGGGGATCAATATCAGCGGCGCTCAACCCACGATGCCACGCTGCCTTGTAAGCTTCGTCGCTGGCATAGGGTGGAAAATGAAAGATCATCGCGGTATCACCGCATCCGTTTTCCATGAGACGAAGGACATTTTCCGAGTACCACTGAAGCTGAGATTCTGTAAGATCTGCACAAGCGATTTTTTCGTAACCGTTGAATGTTATCTTAATTTTATTATGGGAATCCATCATGAAAAGCGCCGACAAGGGTGCTCCGTTCTGCTCAACGGATATGATATAGTTACCGAATCCGAGAGAAGGCTCCCCCGGCTCAAAGAGGCAGGTTTCAAAGGAAGCGTAGATAGTGCCGAGAAGCTCAATATCGGACGGAGATAAGTTATTGTCATGATTACCCATAACAGGAGCCCACGGTATGCCGAATGAATCAAGATACTTACCTATTTCACGGTAGTTTTCAAGGTTACTTTCTTCTGCAAGATCACCGCTGACAGTAATAAGATCAGGCTCCACACGGCTTATCAGCTCAGTCACGGTATAATGAAGAACTTTATCTACAGTGACAGGATCATAGTCGTCATTTGATCCGTAGTGCAAGTCCGAAAAATTGAGTATCACAAAATCTTTATCCGGATTTTTATTAATAACGGTCATTGTGGTCTCCTTATGTTTCTTTTTCTGTAATTATATCACGGCAGTATACGAATTTTCAATAGATTTCACATAGATTTACTACCAAAAAAACACCGGATAACATCATCAAACTTCGCCCCGTTACATACAACGATATAAAATGTAACAGGAACTGTAACACCTACACACAATAATCCCTCTGCCAAAACACGGCAGAGGGATTTTCACTTTACCTTATGTTTATTTTAATATCTGCCTATCTTCTCGAAGTGAATGTCGGGAACCTTGGCGCCGCTTGTCACTCTGTAGTCACCGATTGCGGGACATACAAAGCCAACGTCCTCGGTAAGCTTGTGCAGCTCGTTATCCTTCAGATCGCCTTGCTCTTCAATCACCTCATTATTAAGATTGACGTTTCCGAAGCCGTGGTTATTCCACATATGATTGAGTGCAGTGAATATACACTCAGGCTTGCCCTTGTCACTGACATCAAATGAATAATTGTACATTGTCGGCCAACGATCGTACCACTTCTGATAGTTTTCTTCACCGGGCTTGGGAAGAGAGTTGATCGAATTTTCGATCACGTCCTGAGCCTCAAGAGTTCCGGTTGTCTCGTCAAAGTTCCAGTTGCTGACAACGATCGATCTGTTATTACCCTGGCTGATGACGATATTATCCTTAACAATATTGTCACGTCCGCCATTGAGAAGCACTGCAAGAGTTGCGGAGTCATAGAAGATGTTTCCGATGAATTCCTGCCCCCATGAGCCATCAACGTAGATGGAATATACCCAAGTATAGAATCTTGTATTCTTGAACAGGTTATAGCGGATCTGGTTTCCGCGGTTGGTGATCTGTCTGTAGCTGTAGATCACGCCGTAGTCCATACCCGAGCACATCATGTTTTCGAATACGTTGTACTCGATGACGAGGTCAACGCTGTCCTGATACATAATAGCCGCGCGGCTTCCGTTTTTGAACTCATTGTTGGCAATACGCATTCCTACTTCCCAGCGGGTAGCAATAGCCTGAGAACGGTATGCGGGATCACCGAAATCGTGGAAATAGTTGTTCTCGATAACGTTTCCGGAGGGAACGAGAGACTGATAGCACTGCTGATAAGATGCTTCAATATTGAGTCCCGTGTCAACGAAGTTGAAGAACTCGCATCCCTTGAATGTAGACCATCTTGTACCGGGCTCGTTACCGTCGCGGAACACCGTAACGATAGCGTTGGAGCCTCCGATATTGGAAACGGAGCAACGGTCGAATGTGAGGTGGTCAGCCGCGATCTCGATGCCGTTTGCGGAGGACGTACTGAAATCAAGTCCGAGGAATGTAAGATACTCCGCACCGGGAGCGATATACATGAACGTACCGCCTGTGGAGATGTGGTAATCCCCTTTGGCTTTGTAAACGTAGAGGATCTTGGTGTCGGGGTCAAACCAATATTCTCCGTCAGCGTCTATCTGATCGGAGAGATTGTGGAGGAAGATCTGGTCGTCGAATCTATCCTCATAGGCGAGAACTACGTCATCAATCGGGTAACCGTTGTGGAAATCATGATTTTCAAAGTCAAAGGTAAGGACTTTGGTTGCGGGATCATAAGACTTTACGGGGAAGGTGTCGGTAAGCCATCCGTAGCGGAGGAAGCCTGAGACCTTCATGCCTTCAGTTGTGCGGAGACCTTCGATGACCTTAACGAGCTGATTCTGAACAAGGATACTTTCCTTTTCGTTGTATACGGTCGTGAGGTCAAAGTAGTAGTTGTCGGAGCCGCTTGAAGTCTTGTTGGGGATTCTTGCCTCATGGCACAGTTTGTCCTCAGCAAAAAGGATATTCGTTCTCTCAAGCTTGTCAACGATACCCTTGAGATCAGCCTTGTAGATCTTGGATGTGTCAACACTTCCGAGAAGGTAAAGATCGCTTTCGTCAACGGGCTTGAAGGAAGAAGCGGGGATCTTGATACCGTTGGTGAACACAACGTCTCCGTCACCGTACTTGCAGTAGGTGATGGGAGCGGACTCGTTTCCGCCGTCCTCTGCGGTAAAGGTGATGTTGTCAAGTGAGCCGTAATTGCCTGCCTTGAAGGCTACCTTGATGGCAGTCTTCTTGGTTTTCTTCAGCTCACGTACAGCGTCACGAGCCTTTTCAAAGGTTGCAAAGGGCTTTGCTAAAGTTCCGGGGTTGCTGTCGCTACCGTCAACGGCTACGTAGAAGTCCGCATCACTAACGAGAGGATACTCGGGCTCTGTATAGCTGTGGAGAGGCATCGGCTCACCGTAGAAGAGGTTGTAGTCGAACTCAGTGGTGCAGTAGCGGTGGATAATAGTAGCAAACTGCTCACGGGTTGCGTTACCCGTGGGGGAAAGAGTTGTTCCCGTGCCCGTGCCGTTGATAAGACCTACGCTTGTTGCCCATTTCATAGCGTCAGACGCCCATGAAGCTACTCTGTCGCGGTCCTCGAAGCGGTCAAGGCTTCCTTCGTTTTCCATCTTTACGTGCTTGAAGTTAGCATAGCGGACGAACATAGTCGCCAGCTCCTGACGGGTGATGTCACGTGAGGGTGAAATCATGGGGATACCCCATTCGTCAGTTGATGTACCTGTGATGATACCGTTTTTGTACGCCCACGCGGTAGCGTCGGAGTAGAACTGTCCATAGGGAACGTCAAGATAATCAGTAACCTTGAAATTTACGTCGGGAGAGCCTTCCATTCTGTAAAGAACGGTGATTACCATAGCTCTTGTGAGATTTGCCTTAGGTGTGAAGACTCCGCCTCCCGTACCGTTCATGAGGCCCTCGTCTGTGACGTACTTGATAGATTCATATGCCCAGTCGGCACTTGTTACGTCGGTAAACTGGAAGTTATCCGCCGCCGTAACGAACAGAGACACTGCTGAGAGCGCCATGATCAACGCCAGAAGCAGAGAGGTGATTCTTTTTGCGTTCATTTTGTATATGTCCTCCTGAAATTATCGAACTGATAGTATTATACCACATAATTGTAATATTTGCAAGACGGGTGAAAAAAGGACGTGCCGTGGCACGTCCTTTTTGTGTATTGTTTTACTTTATCTTCTCGAAATCAGCCACACCGTGCTTGCACCAGGGGCAGATGAAATCGTCGGGGATATTCTTGCCTTCGTAAACGTAGCCGCAGATCTTGCAAACGTAGCCCTTTGCCTCAGCGGCAGGCTTAGGCTTTACGTTGTCGAAGTAGTAGCTGTAGGTCATAGTCTCACCGTCGGATATAACTCTCGCTTCGGTCACGTCACACACAAACATTCCGTGAGTTCCCAGATCAACGTACTGTACCACCTTCAGTGACATGAACGCGTTGATGTAACGGGGGAGGAACACCAGTCCGTTTTCGCTTCTGAGAGGTGTGCAGTCAGCGAACTTGTCAACGTTTCTGCCGCTCTTGAAGCCGAAGTTTTCAAACACCTTGAAGGGTGCGTCGGTAGTGAGGCAGTTAACGTTCATAATGCCGGTCTGCTTTATTACGTGGTGAGAATAGTTGTTCTTGTTGATGGTTACCGCGATCC
>JAZUBG010000079.1:0-2180 GCA_045638405.1 Eubacteriales bacterium
TCTTTTGATGAACAGATGCGTTGATGAAAAAACATTTGACAAGACTGTAGGCTGATCAATGATTTTAAGGATTATTACACCCGATACAATCAGGTGATATATGAAAATCCTTCTCCCGGAAACAAAAAGGGAGGTATTACCACTCTTGAGGAAAAGTCACTCGGTTGCGTACAGAAGGGCGGACTTTCACCCGTTGTTGACGTGCTGAATTATGGCGACCGCCTCGAAAAGAATGGTCTTTCGCTCCTTAACGGTCCGGGTAACGATATAGTTGCTTGCACCAATCTCATGGCGGCAGGTGTTCATGTAATACTTTTCACAACAGGAAGAGGAACACCATTGGGCACCGCGGTGCCTACCGTAAAGATCGCTACCAATCACTCTCTTGCAGAGAGAAAGCAGAGCTGGATCGATTTTGATGCATCATCAATGCTTAAGGGTGTGGATCCCACCGATGACCTTGTAAAATATGTTCTTCGCGTAGCCGACGGAGAACAGACTAAGAATGAAATAAACGGCTATGAAGAAATTTCAATATTTAAGGACGGAGTAACGTTATGAGTATTATTACAAACGATTTTATGCTTAAGAATAAAACAGCTATCGAGCTTTACGAGCACGTAAAGGATCTTCCCATTATCGACTACCACTGCCACATCAGCCCCAAGATGATAGCTGAGAACTATCAGTTCAGAAATGCATTTGATCTTTTCCTCAGTGGTGACCACTATAAGTGGAGACAGATGAGAACTAACGGCGTTGATGAAAAATTTATTACCGGTGATGCCGACGAGTTTGATAAGTGGATGGAGTTTGCAAAGACCATGCCTCTTCTTATTGGAAACCCTCTTTACCACTGGACTCACCTTGAGCTCAAGAGATATTTCGACATCGACGAGCCTCTTAACGAGAACACTGCACGTGATATCTGGGATAAGATCAACGCGTGTCTTGCAAAAGAAGAATACAGAGTTCAAGGGCTCATCAAGATGAGCAACGTTGATACTATCTGTACGACAGATGCTCCTTACGATACTCTTGAATATCATAGGCAGATCAAAGAGATCAAGGGCTTTGAAACCAAGGTTGTGCCTGCATTCCGCCCCGACCTTTCCAAGATCAACTCCGATTTTCCCGAAAGACTTGATTTCTTCCACGAAAACGGTTGCCGCCTTTCCGACCACGCGGTAGACTCGATGGATGATGAGACTATCGAGAAGCTCGTTTATCTCGGTGAAGAATATGCGAAAAGAGGCTGGGTATGGCAGCTCCATATCGGTGCCCTCCGTAATAACAATACGAGAATGTTTAATAAACTCGGTCCTGATACCGGATTTGACAGCGTAAACGATTTCCAGATTGCCGAGGGACTTTCAAGGATTCTTGACAGCCTTGACAAGAAGGATATGCTTCCAAAGACCATTCTTTATACTCTTAACCCTAAGGACAACTACGTTCTCGGAACAATGCTCGGCAACTTCCAGGGCGGTGGAATCCCCGGAAAGATACAGTTTGGCTCGGGTTGGTGGTTCAACGATCAAAGAGACGGTATGGAGAGCCAGATGAGGGCGCTTTCAAATCTTGGAATGATCGCACGCTTCGTCGGTATGCTTACCGATAGCCGCAGCTTCGTTTCCTACACTCGTCACGAATATTTCCGTCGCATACTCTGTAACCTTCTTGGAAAGTGGGTCGAGGACGGTGAATATCCGCGTGATATGGAGACACTTAAAAAGATTGCAGAGGGAATTTGTTACTATAACGCCAAGAATTACTTTAGTTTCTGATCTGATATTGCAAAGGAGAAAAAAGTATGAACTATACGTCTTTTTCACTCAATGGTGCGTGGTTTATGGATTACACCGCCGAGAAATATTTGGGAACGGAGAATCCGTGGACGGACAAGGAAAATCTTGTTAGTAATGCTGTGCCGGGATATTGGGAGGATATGACCGACGTTTTCCCCAAAACCGACTTTTATCATAAGCTCAGGATCAATCCCGAATACGGAATTCAGCAGTATCCAATGACTGCATTGCCGCCTGATATGGCTCTTCCCACAATTATCGGTAACTTCTTTTACAAGAGAACATTTAATTGTGAGAATATAACCGATCCCTGTGCGCTTCATTTCACAGGTGTGCAGAATGCGGTGTCGGTGTGGCTAAACGACGTATATC
>JAZUBG010000080.1:0-4769 GCA_045638405.1 Eubacteriales bacterium
GGTCAAGGGCACGGAGAATCTGCATGGTGTAGCTGAGAGTTTCCTTGAATCCGAGAACCTCGCGGCGAGTCATGTAATTCTTAAGAGTGATACCCTCGATATACTCCATAACGATATACTTAACGTTATCTCTGACGGACACGTCGTATATGTTAACTATATTTGGATGAGAGAGCATGGCGACGGCTTTGGATTCGTTGATGAATCTCTTAACGGATGCGTCGTCAGCGGAAATGTCGTCGCGAAGTATCTTTACTGCGACGATACGTCTCATGAGAAGGTCAACTGCCTTATATACGACAGCCATTCCGCCTACTCCGATGAGAGCGTCTATTCTGTATCTGTTATCGAACACTTGTCCGATATACTTTTCATAATTACTCATAACAGTCCTTTTCTGCCGTTCTGACGGGAACGTGCCCAGTCAGGAATTTTCGAGACTTTACTTGGTTCAGAATACGAGAAGAACTACGGTTATGTTATCGCTTCCGCCTCTGTCGTTTGCGAGAGTAACGAAGCGGGTTGCCGATTTTTTCAGTGTGTCGGCTGTAGTGCCGCCGTGATTTTTCAGCTCAGAGAACATTTCTCTCGGCTCAACCAGATTGCTGAGACCGTCGGAGCAAAGAAGGACGTAAGTTGTACGCTCACTTCTGGCAACGGTGTATATATCAGCTTCAACAGAACTTTCCGTACCGACTGCACGGGTTATTATGTTTCTCTGATTTGATTTTTTGGCTTTTTTGGGTGACATCTTTCCGATGTCCACAAGATACTGCACGTAGGAATGGTCTCTTGTTACCTGAGATATGGCGTCCTTATTACACATATACATACGGCTGTCGCCAACGTTGACAGAGTATATGCTTTTGGGGGTAACAAGAGCACAAACGAGAGTCGTACCCATTCCGGTGAGATCACTTGAAGCGGCGGCAGAGGTGAACACAGCATCGTTTGCACGCTCAACCGCTTTAAGAAGAACTTCGGAAATTATCTCGTCTGCATCAGGCTTTTCATAATCGGTAATAATAACGTCAGCCGATTCATCAACACATTCAATGAATGATGAAACCGCAAGAGAGCTGGCAACACCGCCCCCCTTGGCACCGCCCATTCCGTCACAGACAACGGCGAGGGTGACTTCGGGAGAATACTCCTTAATTCTGAAGTTGTCTTGGTTGACAGTCCGTTTCTTACCGATGTCGGTGGTTCCGTAAAAATTCATAGAAATCTCCCTTCATCCTACGGATACTAAAAAATGATAAAACATTTTCCTTATAACTATAATTATACCCTATAAGTAAAAACTTGTAAAGCTAATATGTGAAAAGTTACGGTGAAAATGTAAGATAATTTAATTATTGTAAATGCTTTGTTCACAAATTTACGAGAAAACAGTGGTAATCAGCCGTTCTCCATGCCGCGGTTACGGTTGAGACGAAGCTGACCACAGGATGCGTCAATGTCACTTCCGAGACGGCGGCGCACCGTAGCGTTCTGTCCGAGGCGGCAAAGCTCGTCTGCAAAGGCGACTGCATTCTTACGGTTAACCGTCTTAAGTCCCGTCTCATCAACCTCGTTGAGCATAATGAGGTTAACGTGACAGGGAACACCCATTCCTCTTTTCAAAAGTGCGGCAAGACCTGCGGCATCAGCCATGGAATCGTTTTTACCGCTGATAAGCGTATATTCAAACGAGACTCTGCGCCCTGTTTTGTTAAAATAATACTTGCAGGCTGAGAGAAGCTCGTCTATGCCGTATTTGTTGGCGATGGGCATGATACTCCGTCTCGTTTCGTTGTCGTATGCGTGGAGAGAAACGGAAAGCGTTACGGGGATTCCCTCGTCAGCAAGACGCTTGATACCGGGGACGATTCCGCAAGTGGAAAGAGAAATGTGTCTCATGCCGATATTAAGTCCGTTTTCATCTCCGACAAGACGGAGAAAACGGATAACGTTGTCATAATTGTCGAGAGGCTCACCGATTCCCATCATAACGATGCCGTGTACTCTCTCTCCTGAGTCACGCGCGGCAAGAGCCACCTGACCGAGAATTTCGGAGGGTGTAAGGTCGCGTACCTTACCCGACAGGGTAGAAGCGCAGAACTTGCATCCCATGCGGCATCCCGCCTGAGATGAAACACAGATCGTATTTCCGTGTTCATATTTCATCAGTACACTTTCCACGCATTCACCGTCGGAAAGTCCGAAGAGGTACTTGATAGTACCGTCAATTTTGGAAACGAACTTTTCTTCGATAGTGGGCAGGCGATAATCGGCTTCAGTGGCAAGCCTTTCGCGGAACTTCTTTGAGAGGTTTGTCATATCCTTAATGGGAGTTCCTGCGTGCATCCACGTAAAGAGCTGTTTTGCTCTGAATGACGGCTCGCCGAGAGACTTTACAAATTCCGTAAGCTCCGGGAGCGTCATTGACATTATATCGGGTTTGTTTGTCATATGTTTTTCCTGAATTTATTTGTTTTTAATCATCTTAGCGACGAAAAATCCGTCGGTATGTGATATATGTGGGAACAATGTCAGCATTCCGTCGTGGCTTTCAAGAGTAGGAAGACCGTTACTTGATCTGTATATGAAGTCTACAGGGGCGAAATCGCTGTTTTCTTTTAGGAAACGTTCAACAACCTCTTCGTTTTCTTTTTTGTTAAGAGTACAGGTTGAATAAACCAGTATGCCGCCGACTTTAAGATACTTTGAAGCTCCCGTTAGAACTCCGTACTGTATCTCGGGTAGCTTACCTACAGAATCCCCGTCTTTGTATCGAATATCGGGCTTTTTGCCAAGTACGCCAAGTCCCGAGCATGGGGCGTCGCACAGTACGCGATCGCATTTGCCGATAAGTGAATCTTTCGGCTCTCTTGCATCACGCTTTTCTGTAGTAACACGGGAAATTCCCAATTTTTCAGCAGCTGAACGGATGAGAGAGAGCTTGTTTTCATGTAGATCAAAGGAGAATATGTCACATTCTCCTTCACCGTCGATAGCGGCTGAGAGCGTCTTACCTCCGGGCGCGGCACAGGTGTCGGCAATAGTCTCGCCTGCCTTTGCACCGAGGGTTCGGGTTGCGATGCGGGATGCCTCATCCTGCACAAACCAAAGTCCCGCATCAATTCCGTCACGGACTGCCTTATCTACTGTGCCAACTCTCAGTATATCGTCACAGTAAGCTCCTTTTTCACATTCGGGAAGCTTTATGATTGCATCCTCTACGGAAATCTTCAGCGTATTTACTCTGAGACATACTTTTTCGGGTGTGAAGAAGGCTTCGAGTATTTTTGAAGTCTCATCAGCTCCGTAGGAACCAAGGAGAGTTTTGGTCACGTCCTCGGATACGGAATATCTGACGGATAACGCTTCGGGAGAGTCACCTTCAGGGAGAGTAAACTTCTTTCCGCTTCTGAGGAAGCTTCTGAGCACTCCGTTAACAAATCCCTTTGCTTTTGCGGGGGCTGTGTCAACGGTCTCGGAAACTGCCGCGAAATCGGGAATTCGGTCTGTGTAGATAAGTTGATAAAGTCCCAGCCTTAAGGACATGAGCGCGGCGGGGTCAATGTCACGAAGCTTTCTTGTGGTGTACTGAGCCACTATATGGTCAAGGGTCAGACGGCGCTCGATAACTCCGTAAACGAGACGGGTGTAAAGTGCGCGGTCTGCATCCGCCATGTCAGAGGTGCTCTTAAGAACAGAATCGATCTCGAGATTAGAGTAACGTCCGTTTTTCATTATGGTCATAAGGGAGCGATGAGCAACCTTACGGACAGTATCGTTTTTTTGTGTCATGTTTTTAGTCACGTCTTCTGCCGTTGGCGATAACGATCAGACGGAGGAGGTTGGAAAGTGACACCATAAGTGCGGCAACGTAGGTGAGAGCCGCGGCTGAGAGCACTTTTTTTGCCGCTTTCAAGCCTTTTTCGCTTTGCATTTTTGAAGTCTTCAGAGTGTCAAGAGCGCGGCGGCTAGCGTTGAACTCAACGGGGAGTGTTACAAGCTGGAAAAATACCACTGCGCTGAAAAGTGCGATACCTGCATAGCAAAGGATAGGTGCGGCAAGAAGAATACCGATAAAGAACAGGGGCATTGAAAGGTTTGAACCGAGATTCGTTACGTTTACGATAGCCATTCTCAGCTTAATTGGACCGTAGCCTGTGGCGTGCTGAACTGCGTGTCCCGCTTCATGCGCGGCAACGCCCACAGCAGCGGCACTGCGTTCTCCGTAAACGGAATCGCTTAGGCGGATAACGTTTGCTTTGGGGTCGTAATGGTCGGTAAGGTTTCCGGGAGTACGGATAACGTCAATGTGACGAAGACCGTTGGAGTCAAGGATCTTGCGAGCCGCATCGTATCCGGTCATGCCGTTTTCGGAGGGAACCTTTGAATATTTCTTGAAAGTGGAATTTACGTTAAAGCTCGCCCACAGTGATATGATAAATGCGGGGAGAATAAGGAGATAGGTTGGATCTAAATAAAACATTTTTTATACCTCTGATTTGGTGTTAGGCAAGTGAGTAAAATCAAAGAAGCACGTCTCCGTCGGAGATCTTTCTTCCTCTGATGTAGTCAGCGGCGCTCATGCGGCTCTTTCCTTCGGGAATAACGCCTGTGAATGCGATCTTACCGCCGCCGCAGGAAACCATGATCTCACCCTTGTCGGTGGAAAGCACAGTACCGTAAGGGGAGGTACACTCGCCGTCAACAATATGAGCGGAGGTGATCTTCAAAATCTTTCCGTCGGGAGTTTTCGCCATGGCGCAAGG
>JAZUBG010000081.1:0-12871 GCA_045638405.1 Eubacteriales bacterium
CGTCCATTCCCTGATGAAAAGCTGATCTTTGTTGATGGCGAATATTATTGCGAAGATTGTTACAGCTTTACCCACAACAAAGGCCGCAAGGAAAAAACAATTGCAACGGATGAACTGTATCAGATCAGCTATGAGATGAGTGGCCTGTTCAACCAGTCTCCGCATTCGCGTTTGATAGAGGTTGCGGATCGCTTGGTGTCCGGAGGATTCGAATTTCATAGCGCAAGTGTTGGCGGCGGTATAAATGAAATTAGCCACACTGGTGTTATGGCATACAGTGCATCGTATACTGATTACGATGATTTTAAGAACAATATGGAGAGTGATCTTCAAAAGAGGGAACAAGAGGAATGCAAAAATTCCGGTGGTTGGGTCAGCTCCCTGGATTATTCTTATATATGTGCATTTCTTGCTCGGAAAACCTTGAAGGTATACATACTTTCTGAATGTGGTCATATTGTTCTTAGGTGGATTGATACTTCTGACAAAGCTTTTGCTGTAACTCGAGTGTTTGCAGAAAAGGTTATTGAAGAAGTATATAACAATAAATGCACTTTGAAGCAGATTGATAATATGGAGTTACATAGTGCATTTTTAAGCAACTGGAGTTAAATGGGAAGCGGTTTGAGAGAGCTATTATTGCAAGAACAATAAAACATAAGACGATGCCTTTGTAGAGATGCTTCTGCAAAGGCATTGCTTTTTGTGCAATTGTTTATAAAAAATTCACAGAAAATCTAGCGGACGAAAATTGATCCATCGAACAGGGTGTTACTTTATGGTATACTACCTACATATACATAACACAAATGAAGGAGGAATTTTTGTCATGAAAAATGAAAACGGTGTTATTGCGATCTATTCACGAAAATCGAAGTTTACGGGAAAGGGCGAGAGTATCGGCAATCAGGTGGATCTGTGCCGGGAGTATATTCGTCTGCACTACGGTGACGCAGAAGCGGAGAAAGCCATTGTGTTTGAGGACGAGGGCTTTTCCGGCGGCAATATAAACCGACCGGCGTTCCAGCGGATGATGGCACAGGTAGAGCGGGGTGAGATCGGCACCTTGGTGGTCTACCGTCTGGACCGTGCGAGCCGTAACGTGGGAGACTTTTCGTCAATGATGAAGAAACTGGAACGCAAAGGCGTTGTTTTTATCTCCATCCGCGAACAGTTCGATACAGGTACGCCTATGGGACGCGCCATGATGATGATTGCGTCGGTGTTCTCCCAGCTGGAGCGTGAGACCATCGCCGAGCGTATCCGCGACAATATGCATGAGCTTGCCAAGACGGGCCGTTGGCTGGGCGGCAACACCCCCACGGGTTACAAGAGCGAGAGCGTCAAAAGTGTCACGGTGGACGGCAAGACCAAGAAGGCTTGTAAGCTGAAGCTGATCCCTGAAGAGGCAGAGATCGTCAAGACGATTTTCGACTTGTTCACCCAGACCGGCTCGCTGACCATGACCGAAGCGGAGCTTTTGAAGCGTAGGCTGCTGACCAAAAATGAAAACCAGTTCACCCGCTTTGCCATCAAAGCCATCCTGCAAAATCCCGTCTATATGATCGCCGACGAGGACGCCTTTGAGTATTTTCGTCTGAAGGATTCCGAAGTGTTTTCTTCCCGGGAAGAGTTTGACGGCGTGCGCGGCATTCTCGCCTACAATCGTACCGACCAGGGGAAAGGCAAGACTACGGTGTTCAATCCCGTAAATGAATGGATCGTGTCGGTAGGCAAGCACCACGGCATCATCCCCGGCAAGGTGTGGGTGGCAGTGCAGGACAATCTGGAACTGAACAAGAGTAAATCCTACCGCCGTCCTCGCAAGAACGAAGCGCTGCTTACCGGCCTTGTATTTTGCGCCTGTGGCAATAGGATGTACCCCCATCTTTCCAAGCGCAAGACTGCTGACGGCGAGCCCATCTACACCTACGTTTGTAAGATGAAGGAGCGCAGCAAGAAGGAGCTTTGCAAGCGTCGTAACGCCAACGGCAACACTCTGGACATGGTGATCAGCGAACAGTTAAAACGCCTTGGGGACAAAAAGAGCGATTTCGTTCGACAGATGGAAAAGGGCAAGATGTTCTACTCCGGCAACCGTGAAGAATATGAACGCCGTCTTGCGGGTATGCGAAAAGAAAAAGCCGATCTTGAAAAGAAGGTCAGCTCCCTTGTGGACACCCTTGCCGAGACCGAGGAAGGTGCTGTCAAGCGGTCTATTATCAACCGCATGGGCGAAATGAATTTAGAAATCGACAAGCTCTTTATGGGCATTGAAGAGTTGGTCAGCATCTCATCCGAACACACCTTCAGCGACATTGAATTTGATATGCTCCTCCAGATGCTGACCATGTTCAAAAACGGCATTGACGAAATGAGCTACGAGCAGAAGCGGGTTGCCATTCGTACTGTGGTGCGCCGCATCATCTGGGACGGTGAGAACGCTCACATCGTTTTGTTCGGCGCAGAGGGAGAGGGCATTGAATACCCCGACATTTCCCATCTGATGAAGGATTCTATCGCCGAAACAGAGGACGATGAGGATCTCATACCCTTTATCGGCGAGGATATGGACGAAAATTCTTTGTCGGATTTTGGTCCTGAGACTAAAACCCATTGGTGAGAGGATAGCAAATGAAATCTTAATGTATTTCCGATCACAAAAAAAGCTTACCGGTGAGGTTTCAATGAACGAGACAATTGACACCGATAAAGACGGAAATCCTCTTACATATCTTGATATTATAAAAGTTGATGATACCATAGCAGATGATCTGGATCTTAAATTTAAAATTATGCAAGCGGTTAATTTTATAAAAACAAGGCTTAATGAAAGGGAAAAGGAAATAATAATTCTACGCTACGGACTGGGAGCCCATGAACCATTGACCCAGCGGGAAGTAGCAGTGAAACTTGGAATATCCAGATCATATGTGAGCCGAATTGAAAAAAATGCACTTGAAAAATTACGTGAGGCTTTTACATAATAAATTCCCCGATGTGACTTTAAATCTTTAGTCACATCGGGATCTATATTATCGAGCAATTCCGGAATTGCTCTGAAGTTATTATTCCGTCTTAAAATAATAAAATACGTTAATTCGTAAATTGTATTGATTGAGTTTTAAAAAAATGTTATAATGTGTATAAATAAATTATTTTGGTGGTGTTTATGAGTTATATGAATTTACCGACGAGTGTCGCAGTAAATAAATGTTGTGAATACGATGTTGATCTTATAAAAAGTATTTTAAGAGAACAGTTTAAGAGAATCGGTGTAAACAGGGATTTGCTTAAAGGAAAAAAGATTGCTATAAAACCTAATCTCGTTTCTCCGATGAAACCTGAGAAGGCTGTGACAACTCATCCTGTTATTGTCGAGGCAGTATATCTTCTTCTTTGTGAACTTGGTGCAGAAAATGTCATTCTTGCAGAAAGTCCCGGCGGTCCTTATTCCGCAGTCACTCTTTCGCATATCTATAAAGTTACGGGAATGACATCCGTGAGCGAAAAAGTCGGTCTCAAACTTAATACCGACACATCTTTCAAGAAAATGTCTTTCGCGGAAGGTAAAAAACTTAAGACTTTTGATATTATTTCTCCAATTGCGGATTGTGACGTGATCGTGAATCTTTGTAAATTAAAAACTCACTCTCTCACAGGACTTTCTTGCGCTGTTAAAAACCTCTTTGGAGTTATCCCGGGTACTATGAAGTTTGAGATGCACGCAGCTTACGGAAAAATCGAGGATTTCAGTGAAATGCTCGTTGATCTTAATCTGACATTGATGGAGTCTAAGACAATAATATCGATATGCGACGGAATTATGTCAATGGAAGGTAACGGCCCCACACACGGTATACCGGTGAAAACTGATTTAATTATGTCATCAACTTCTGCTTTCGCTTTAGATATAGTTGCTGAGAATGTTATCGGTATGGAAGGTGAGACCCTTTATCTCAATATGGGGTCAGAACGGTTGGGTATTGACAGACGCACAGAACTTTCTCTTTATGAGGATATTACTGATAAATTCAGTCTCCGCAGACCAGACTCCAAGGCAGGTGGACTTCTTCGCAATCTACCTAACTATTTCGGCGGATCTCTCGCCAGATTCTTTGAACCTAAACCGAAGGTGAATCGCGACAGATGTGCCGGATGCGAAAAATGCGTTGATTATTGCCCGCAAAAAACGATTACGGTAATTACAAAGAAAGGAAAAAAGATCGCAAAAATCAAAGAGAATAATTGTATCCGTTGTTATTGCTGCCAGGAACTTTGTCCCATTGGAGCTGTTGATACAGTTAAAAATCCGATTTTGCGTCTGATCCATTGAGTTTATGAGAATTGAAGCATATGCTAAAATTAACCTGTACCTTGACGTTATGGGGCGCCGCCCTGACGGGTTTCACAATATTCGCAGTATAATGCACAGAGTAAGTCTTTGTGACTATATAACTGTAACGCAAATTTCAGGTGATAACGGTGATATTATCGTGAATTGCGGTGATGCACCCCTTCCGAAGGGTGAAGGGAATCTTGTCTGGAAAGCTGCAAAGATATTTTTTGAATATACAAAAATTGAAGAGTATTCCGTGGCGATCGATATCGAAAAACATATTCCGATTTCAGCCGGACTTGCCGGAGGCAGTGCTGATGCGGCAGCAACCCTCGTTGCACTTAATGAAATTTTCAAAACCAATCTTACTCACTCTGAATTATGTGGTCTTGGTGCTGTTATCGGTTCCGACGTTCCATTCTGTATAAGCGGCAGGACAAGCCTTGCGGAAGGAAGAGGAGAGATCATCACCGATATTGACTCTAAGCTTGAAATGCTTTTTGTAATTGCCAAAGGCGGTGAAGGAGTTTCAACTCCAAGAGCCTACGGTAAGATAGACGAAAAGTTCGGAGATTCTCTTAGTGAAGAATTCGGAGATCTTCAGGGAATGCTCAGCGCTGTTAAGTCGGGAGATGTTAATGGGATTTGTAAACACCTTTACAATACTTTTGAAGAAGTTGTACTGCGGGATCACGCTGAAGCTTCAATGGCAAAAACTGTTATGCTTGAAAATGGTGCTGCGGTTGCGATGCTCAGCGGTAGCGGACCTTCCGTATTCGGTATATTTACCGACGAAAAAGACGCTGAGTCTGTATGCCAAAAGCTTTCACTGCTGGGTTATGAGTCGCACGTGTGCCGTAGCTTATAAATGTGAGTAAAGCAGGTATATCGCGAAAAAAAGCATGGGGAAATTATTTGCTCCGTACATATGTACAGAAACTGTTATAAACCATAGTATAAGCACAGTAACTTCGGAAGTCTTTTGAGTGATACTGTGAGCAGTATCCGGTAGAAACAGTCTGTTTGCAATTACATTTAACGCTTCGCCTCCGTCAAGACCTTTGATCGGTAAAAGATTTAATATGCTTAAAGCGAATGAAGCGAAAATAAAGCTGTTTAAGCTGTCGTCGAATAAACATGTGACAAGTAAACCGACAACAATTCCGACTGCACTCCCCGCTAAACAGACAACTAATTCTTTTAACGGAGCACTTTCCTTATGGTTAACTGTAAGTTTAATTCCTATCGGTAACAGTGTAGGGGAAGTGCATCTGATTCCCAGAATCTTTGCTGCGAATATGTGAGCTACTTCGTGTAAGGCAATTGCTGAAAGTGTTTGTATCAATTCAAGAAACTTCATTACTTAGCTTGTATTTGTTTACTCCAACATACCCGAAAAGAAATCTCCAACAAATTCCCATATATTCCATTTACCGTTAAGATAACCGTCAGGGTCTGCGGTAACATCGCTGTCATTGGTATTTTCGTTTAGTGAAGATGAAACCTGAACGTAGTCTTTCGTACTATATGACGTGTTACAAGTAGATATTGCAATAAAGCATATTAATGCAGATATCAATATAAATCCGAGACATAATGTTTCGGTTTTTGATTTTTTATTCATAATAACCTCAATTCATACTACTGTTGTACATAAAGTGTGAAGTGTCTGAAGTTCAACTTAAATTAAGTGTAAATCTCATGTAAGCCTCCAAAAGATTATCATTTATTCACTGATAACATATGAAAACGTACACGCATTTATGATGTAATCACTCATTTGAAATATACTACAAATTTATTTATAAAAATCAGTATATGATTGATTAAAGTTACACTTTACAAATGTCAATTTTTTTGATATACTAATAAATATACTGTTTTTACATATTATTTTCAGGAGAATTGCCGAAAGGCAGATCAGAGGTATCATGTATAAGATCATTTATAAGGAAAAGCTTAATCCTACTGTTACCATGATGAAGATCGACGCTCCCCGTGTTGCCGCTAAGGCCAAGGCAGGTCAGTTCATCATTCTCAGAGTCGATGAAAACGGCGAGAGAATTCCTCTCACCATTGCTGATTACGACAGAGAAGGCGGCAGTGTTACAATCATATATCAGATCGTTGGTTCAACTACTCAGAAGCTTGATGCCAAAGAGGAAGGCGAGTACATTGAAGATTTCGTAGGTCCTCTCGGACGTGCTACTGAGATCGAAGGTCTTTCTAAGGTCGCAGTTGTTGGCGGAGGCGTAGGTTGTGCTATCGCTCTTCCCGTTGCAAAGGCACTTCATGAAGCAGGCTGTGAGGTTCACAGCATTGTAGGCTTCAGAAACCGTGACCTCGTTATCCTTGAGGATGAGTTCAAGTCTGTAAGCGATAAGCTTGTAATGATGACAGATGACGGAAGCTACGGCGAAAAGGGACTCGTAACCAACGCTCTCAAGTCTCTCATCGACGGCGGAGAGAAGTACGACAGAGTTATTACAATCGGTCCCCTTATCATGATGAAATTCGTTTGTGCAGTAACAAAGGAATATGGTATTCCCACAGTTGCAAGCATGAATCCCATTATGATCGACGGTACAGGTATGTGCGGCGGTTGCCGACTCACCGTTGACGGTAAGGTTAAGTTTGCTTGTGTTGACGGTCCCGAGTTTGACGGTCATAAGATCGACTTTGACGAGGCTATGAAGCGTTCGGCTACATACCGTGCGTTTGAGCGTCACGCTCACGAGGAAACCTGTAATCTTCTGAGAAAGGAAGTAGAGTAATATGGCTAATATGAGACAGACTAAGAACGAGATGCCCTCACAGCTTCCCGACGTCAGAAACAAGAATTTTGATGAGGTTGCTATCGGTTATACAGCAGAAATGGCAATCGACGAGGCAAAGAGATGTCTTAACTGCAAGAATAAGCCTTGTATCGGCGGTTGTCCCGTTAAGATCCATATTCCCGAGTTTATCGCAAAGGTTGCCGAAGGCGACTTTGAAGGCGCTTATGATATTATCACACTTTCAAGCTCTCTCCCCGCAGTATGCGGTAGAGTTTGCCCTCAGGAGTCTCAGTGTGAAAGTAAATGTATCCGCGGCGTTAAGGGTGAGCCGGTTGCTATCGGACGCCTTGAAAGATTCGTTGCAGACTATCATAATGCAAACAGCACAGCAGCTCCCGTAAGACCCGTTTCCAATGGTCATAAGGTAGCAGTAGCAGGCTCAGGCCCCGCAGGTCTTACCTGTGCCGGTGACCTTGCTAAGAAAGGTTATGACGTAACTGTATTTGAGGCTCTTCACACCCCCGGCGGAGTTCTCGTGTATGGTATTCCGGAGTTCAGACTTCCCAAGTCCATCGTAGCTAAGGAGATAGATACTCTCCGCGCTCTCGGTGTAAACTTCGAGACTAATACAGTAATCGGTAAGACGGTTTCCGTTGACGAGCTTATGGAAGACGGCTTTGAAGCTGTGTTCATCGGTACAGGTGCAGGTCTTCCCAGATTCATGGGTATCCCCGGTGAGAACTATAACGGTGTTTACTCCGCTAACGAGTTCCTTACCAGAATCAATCTTATGAAGGCATACAGAGAGGGAAGCGATACTCCCGTTATCAAGGCGAATAAGGTTGCTGTTGTCGGCGGCGGTAACGTTGCTATGGATGCAGCAAGATGTGCTAAGCGCCTTGGTGCAGAGGAAGTATACATCGTTTACCGCAGAGGCGAAAGCGAGCTTCCTGCACGTGCTGAAGAAGTTGAACACGCTAAGGAAGAAGGAATCATCTTTAAGCTTCTCAGTAATCCCGTTGAGATTATAGGCGGTGACGATAACTTTGTTAAAGGCATGAAATGCATCGAAATGGAGCTTGGTGAGCCTGATGCATCAGGCAGACGTCGTCCCGTTGAGAAACCCGACTCTGAATTTGTCCTCGACGTTGACGCTGTTATTATGTCTATCGGTACTTCTCCCAATCCTCTTATCAAGGCAACTACCGATGGTCTTGAAACAGAGCGCTGGGGTGGTATCAAGACAGACGAGACTGGTCTTACGTCCCGTACTGCAGTTTATGCCGGTGGTGACGCTGTAACAGGTGCCGCTACAGTTATTCTTGCAATGGGTGCAGGTAAAACTGCGGCTGAAGCAATTGACGAGTATATCACCAATAAGTAATTTATATAAAAACACCGTTTGCGAAATTTCCGTAATCGGTGTTTTGTTTTTTACTTAAGTTTTTATTGCAATAAGATGGATTTGTGCTATAATATTCTTGTAAAAGTTTATTTTGAGGTGTAACGTGAACTTTTCTTTTGATAAACTGAAAGTGTATGAGCTGTTAAGAACCGTTCCTAAAGGTAAAGTTCTGACTTACGGCAGATTAGCCGAAATGCTTGGCAACAAAAAATGGGCGAGAAGCGTCGGAAACGCCCTACACGCAAATCCCGACGGTGATCTTTATCCCTGTTATAAGATAGTAACGTGCGACGGGAGGCTGAGCGAAGCATATCTTTTCGGAGGAATCAAGGCACAGCGAAAACGTCTTGAAGCTGACGGGATTGAAGTTGAAAACAATAAAGTTGATCTTAAAAAATATCTTTGGAAATGAATCATCAATAAAGAAAGTCGAGGACATAACGTGAAATACGTTCTTGTTACGGGTGCCGGCGGCGGAATGGGAAAATCTGCGGTTAAACTTCTGTCTGATATGGGTTATAAGGTGTTTGCGCTTGATCTGAGAACTGTTGACGGTGGTGATGGCATCATTCCCATCGAAGCAGACATCACCTCTCAGAAAAGCTTAGAGAACGCTGTAGAGACTATAAGAAAATTTACAGATGAACTTTACGCTGTCGTTCATTTTGCTGGGATATATATGCTTGACTCCCTTGTTGAAATCTGTGATGACAGCTTCAGAAAAATTTTTGACGTTAACCTTCGCGGCGCGTATCTCATAAATAAAACGTTATTTCCTCTTATGAAGAAGGGAAGCAGGATACTTATTACTACAAGTGAGCTTGCGCCTCTTGCTCCTCTTCCGTTCACGGGTATCTATGCCGTATCGAAGAGTGCGCTTGACAGATACGCTTACTCTCTCAGAATGGAACTTCAGCTTCTCGGAATCAGCGTTTCAGTGCTTCGCGCAGGTGCGGTCAATACAGGTATGCTTGGAGTATCAACAGACGCTCTCGACAGATTCTGTGAAGAAACGAGTCTCTATTCTTGCAACTCAAAGAGATTCCGTAAGATAGTTAACGGAGTTGAGGCAAAAAACATTTCAACGGACAAACTTGCCGCAAAATGTGTAGCTATATTAAAGAAACGAAGTCCCCGCTTTGCGTACAGTATAAACAGAAACCCACTGCTTCTTTTACTTAACGTACTTCCGTCAAAGTTGCAGTTCTTTATTATCAAAAAAATACTGAGTTAAACTATATACGAGGAAATAACAATGACAGAGCTTGAAAAGATCGAATACGCCAAGAACTTTATTGATAAGCTTGCAATAGGCTTAAACCCAATTGATAATTCTCCTATTCCCGAGGGAGAAGTTGCAAATAACGTTCGCATTTCCCGTTGTTTTTCCTACGTTTCGGATATTCTGAAGCAGGTCATCGACAACGGAGGCGTAACACCTGTAAAAAAGCCGAGAGTAAAAAAAGTTCCGTTTGCTTTGACATCCGAGCAATATGAATGTCTTACGGTTTCCGATGTTCCTCTTGGTGTTAGCGATATGATCGATCATATAAATTCTCTCATAGACACTGAAACCATGAAAAAACTGACAACCAGATCAATTACAAATTGGCTTGTTGAGATTGGTGTACTTGAAGTAGTTCAAATGCCAAACGGTAAAAACAGAAAATTGCCTACTCAGACAGGGTACGGTATGGGTATCATAACTGAGGAGAGACAAGGTCAGTACGGTCCGTATACCGTCGTGCTTTATACTGCCACGGCACAAAGGTTTATTTACGATAACATTGATGCTTTTGCTACGGAAAAAGATTAAATACTGTATACAGATGTAATATTTATAACAGGGGATTCTCAATATTTCAGAAAACTATACCAAAAAACGACTTGAAACTAATTGAGGTGTAACGATGATTTTTCAAACCGAGCGTCTTATACTCCGTCCGTGGAGAGAAGAGGATGCTGAAGAGCTGTATAGATATGGCAGTGACCCCGATGTTGGCCCCATTGCAGGTTGGCCTGTTCACACATCGGTTGAAAATAGCCGTAAGATCATAAAAACTGTCCTCACGGCCCCGGAGACCTACGCCGTTTGTCTCAAGAAAACGGGAAAAGCCATCGGAAGTGTTGGATTACATAGGAACGATATTGCACAGTTTGATGATGAATATGAGCTTGGCTACTGGATTGGTAAGCAGTACTGGGGACAGGGGCTAATTCCTGAGGCGTCACGCGAGATACTCAGGTATGCCTTTGAGTCTCTCGGTATGAACCGAATCTGGTGCGGACACTACGACGGTAACTTTAAGAGCCGCAGAGTAATGGAAAAGCTCGGATTCGTCTACCATCATACAACCGAAGGGATAGAGCTAAGCCTGCTCGGAGAGATCAGAACAGGACACGTATTGCTAATGACAAAAGAAATGTGGAACAAAACCGAATAGGAGAAAATAATGATAAAAGAATTGATGCACGACGTGATATTTCTCGGTGGTAAGTCAGAACAAGCGACAAAAGACGATCTTCAGGTTGCTGAGGATTTACTCGAAACACTCATTAGTCACAAGGAGTCATGTGTCGGCATGGCGGCAAATATGATCGGCGTAAAAAAACGTATAATTGCTTTTCTTGATGAAAGTGGACGTGTACCTACCTATACGGTAATGCTTAACCCCGAGATCATCAAAAAAGAAGGTCAGTTTAACACAGAGGAAGGGTGTCTCTCTCTTCTCGGCGGACCTCGTCCGTGCAGACGCTATAAATCCATTAAGGTCAGGTATCAGACCACCGATATGCAAACTCGCATCAAGACCTACACTGGCTTCACAGCGCAAATTATTCAGCATGAAGTAGATCACTGTGACGGGATACTCATTTAAACGTAAGTTTTTATTCAGAGGTAAATTATTATGACAGAGTCAGAAAATATGTGGGACAATATTCTGCAAATCCAAACCTGCGGCCGCGATGATACAAATGCTGACAGCTATAATCATCCATACGAGCCGACTCCATACAGTGTTTTGGAACGTTTAGCCGCCAGCGGTTACTTTGGAGATAATGACGTTGTTCTTGATTATGGGTGCGGAAAGGGACGTGTTGGCTTCTTTATGAGCGAGCGTACCAAAGCAACTGTGATCGGGATTGAATACGACGAACATATTTATAAAAAAGCTCTTGATAACAGTAGATCTTTCGGTTCAAATGGGAAGATCAGCTTCGTACAGGAAAATGCTGCTGAATATACTTTACCTTCTGACGTTAACCGTTGCTATTTCTTTAATCCGTTTGCGGTTGAGATACTTCGCAAGGCAATGGATAAAATCTTAGTGTCATATTATGAGACGCAGAGAGAAATACTGCTTTTCTTTTATTACCCGTCTGATGAGTATTTGGGTTATCTTATGACACTTGATGAGCTTGAGTTTTACGATGAAATAGATTGCAGTGATCTTTTTGATTCGGATGATAAAAGGGAAAGGGTACTGGTTTTCGGCTTGCCGGATTTTGATTACGAATAATGAAATAGCGTTATATGTGCAGGTTTTCTGTAACACTGTAGATACAGAACTGGTTTAATTGCTTAGTATAACACATTATAATATAAAGGAGAAAACAAAATGAAGAGAGTCCATGATTTTCTGAAGAAGGCAGGGGTATATTACCTTGCTACAGTCGAAGATGATCAGCCAAGAGTACGTCCTTTCGGAACAGTAAACGAGTTTGAAGGTAAACTCTACATACAGACCGGAAAGGTAAAACCAACAAGCCATCAGCTTGCCGTTAATCCTAAAGCTGAGATATGCGCTTTTATCGACGGCGCGTGGATCCGTGTTGCGTGCGAACTCGTTGACGACGACCGTTTTGAAGCGAAAAAGTCAATGCTCGACGCCTACCCCAATCTCCGCGGTATGTACGACGAGAACGACTGCAACACTCAGGTGTTCTACATGAAGAATGCAACTGTCACCTTCTGTGCATTCGGTAAAGAACCAGAAGTTGTTGAATTTTAAGGTATAAAAATGATAAAGGGCGCCGATTAAGGCGCCCTTTATGATTGGTGGGGGAGTAAACAAAGAAAAAGGATTATTATAGATACGCCCTTCACAACTAAAGGTTGTAAAACACGCCCGCAGATAAACTTTGCGGTTCTTGAAAGGGCAACGAATATTTGTTATAATATAGTCAAGATAAGCGCTTGTCAATCTAAACAAAGGTGGATTGAATACATGGAAATCAACTTGAAAGATAAATTACGCTCATTAAGGCAACAGAAAAACATTACCCAAGAAGCCCTCGCAAATCATCTCGGAATCACACCGCAATCCGTCGGCAA
Source organism: Eubacteriales bacterium (assembly GCA_045638405.1). GTDB lineage: Bacteria > Bacillota > Clostridia > Oscillospirales > CAG-272 > RUG11130. The sequence continues at coordinate 12,858 of JAZUBG010000081.1, forward strand.
GTGGGAGCGCGGCA
>JAZUBG010000082.1:0-12461 GCA_045638405.1 Eubacteriales bacterium
GATACAATTTACATCTGGGACTATATTGCCAACTATTCTTACGGTAATGCCCCTGTTCCTAATCTCAAATACAGCGTTATCGCAGAAAACATTCAGTTCTTTGCCGATAATAATGTTAAAGGTATTTATGAACAGGGCTATGGAGGGGGCCAGGTAGGAGACAACGACGGTAACTTTGACCGTGTACTCGCATATATCCTCTGCAAGCTCATGTGGGATCCGTATATTAGCGAAGAAGAATACGACAGACACATCAAGCGTTACATGGAAGGTCTTTACGGCGAGGGTTGGGAGCTTGTGTACGATGCTATGAACAAATGGCTTGACAGACATACAGTATGCTTCAACTGTCACTCTTCTCCCCAGCTTTCATCGGCAGTACTTAAAGGTATAGCTCCCGAGCTGATCAGCTTGATGGACGAAGCTAAGTTTGCCGCAGAAAAAAAGCTAAACTGGCAGAGTACAGACTGCTCGCAGATTCAATTCGACTTCATCTATCTGAATGCAATATTCGATTCACTCTACAATAGCGACGATCCCGCAGAGGTTGAGTTGTCTCAGACAATGAGCCATGCTCTGCAGACGAAAATGCAGAAAAACAATGTGTCTATGGGATATTATGCGGATGAAATCCCGAATTTCTCCAGTTTTACAGTTAAACCTGAAAATTGGCGTTGGATGGAAGTTGAATGAATTTAATAAAACTGCGCAAAGAAAAGCAGCTTATAGCATCACTACAGAACCCCCTTTGCGTATTTTTTTGAATTGACTTACAGGAGGAAATCATGAAACTGAAACGAATATTATCTCTCATTCTCATCGCAGCGATGATATTTTCCGTAACTGCCTGTGGAAAGACAGATACGAAAGCAACCGACGGTACTACGGCTAAAACAGAAGCCGCAACGGAAGAAAAAATACCCGAAACACCTAACGAAGACTTCGTTGTAGTCATTGATAAAGAAGATGCAGCCGCAGTATCTGCCGCTGAGCGTATGACCTGGCAGATGAAGGAAGTATGCGGCACCGACATCAAGGTAATCGACCAGGCGGAAGGTCGCTATGTCCGAGAGATCGTCCTCGGTAAAACAAACCGCGGTAACAAAATTGACACTTCAAAGCTCATCCATGACGAGTTTGAGATCAAAACCGTGGGAGATAAGATTTTCATCGACGGTGCGTCGGAAGACGGTCTTTACAGTGGCGCCGTTAAGCTTATGAACACCTGTGCAGATGAAAACGGATTTAATATTACAAAGGACTACTCATTCAAGGAATCGTCCGGTTATCCGATAGAAAAGCTCACAATTAACGGCAACGATATTTCAAAGTATACGATATACTACCCTGCAGGTGCGTCAGAAAAGACGATGAAGGGTGCAGGTGAACTTGTCAAGTACATCAATATGACCTGCGGCGTGACACTTCCCACCAAGGAAGGTAATGACGGTGAGTTTGCCATCATAATTGAAGAGAAGGATGTTGAAGTCGAAGGCTCTGTAAATAAAAATGCCGACAACTTCTCTGTGAAGAGTGAAGGCGATAACATCAGAATCACCGGATCTGCCAAGCGCGGTGCGATGTACGGATGCTACGAGCTGATCGAAGACGTTATTGGCTGGGTATTTGTAGGTGACAACGAAGATTATCTCGCACCTAAGGACGCTCTTGATATTAAAGATCTTAACATTACAGAAGCGCCTATGATTTTTGAATACAGACATACTTCTGCTACCATGCATTTTTTAACACCGGATATGGTAGACAAATACAGACTATATACGAAAAAATGGTGGAGTGCCGGAAGCAACCACACTTTTGATCTGCTTGACAATGCTCCCGACGGTACTTCATACAGTGAGCAGCACACGGGTCAGCCTTGCCTGACAGATGAGAAAGTATACGAAGTTATCAGAGACAACGTATTCAAGTATCTTGAAGAATCACCCGAAGCGGAGCTTATCTCTGTTTCTCAGAATGATAACAAACGTTACTGTACGTGCGAAAACTGTACCAAGATAGCTGAAGAAGAAGGATCACAGGCAGGTCCTATTATCCGATTCGTAAACAGGATCGCGGAAGAGGTTGAAAACGCGGGATACGACGTACTGGTACATACATTTGCATATACTTATTCAGATCATGCACCTATGATCACAAAGCCGAGACATAACGTAATGATCCAATACTGTACCCTTGAAGCTTGTATTTCACATTCACTTCTTGCAGGATGCAACATGAAAGGCAGCGGGGCTTACGAAGACCTGCCAAAATGGGGAGATATTACAGATACAATTTACATCTGGGACTATATTGCCAACTATTCTTACGGTAATGCCCCTGTTCCCAATCTTAAATACAGCGTTATCGCAGAAAACATTCAATTTTTTGCCGACAATAATGTAAAAGGTATTTATGAACAGGGTTATGCAGGAGACAACGACGGTAACTTTGACCGTGTACTCGCCTATATTCTCTGTAAGCTCATGTGGGATCCGTACATGAGTGAAGAAGAGTATGACAGACATATAAAGCGCTACATGGAAGCTCTTTACGGCGAGGGCTGGGAGCTTGTATACGATGCTATGAATAAGTGGCTTAACAAACATACAGTATGCTTCAACTGTCACTCGTCTCCCAAGCTTTCATCGGCAGTACTTAAAGGTATTGCTCCCGAGCTTATCGGCATGATGGACGAAGCTAAGTATGTCGCCGAAACAAAGCTGAACTGGCAGAGTATCGACTGTTCTCAGATCCAATTTGACTTCGCCTATCTGAATGCAATATTCGATTCACTCTACAACAGTGACGATCCCGCAGAGGTTGAACTGTCACAAACAATGAGCCATGCTCTTCAGACGAAGATGCAAAACAACGGTGTGACTATGGGATATTACTCCGGAACGATTCCAAATTTCACAAGTTTTACAGTTAAACCCGAAAATTGGCGCTGGATGGAAGTTGAATAATAAGTTAATAACATAAAAAAAATAACCTGCACCGTTTTAGCGGTGCAGGTTGTTTTTATTACAGATTATAATACTTTTCAAACTCTGCGGGGTGAGGGATCTTTGCAAGATCTGCACACTCTGCTCTCTTAGCCTTGATGAAGTTAGCGATAAGCTCCTTGGGGAATACGCCGCTTTCTGTAAGGAATGCGTTGTCTGCCTCAAGTGCATCAAGTGCCTCGGGAAGAGATGTGGGAAGGTGGTGAAGCTTTGCCTTTTCCTCGTCGCTGAGGTGGTAAAGATTGAAGTCGTAGGGTCCCCAACCGTTTGCGTGAGGATCGATCTTGTTCTTTACACCGTCAAGACCTGCCATGAGGATCGCCGCATAGCAGAAGTAGGGGTTACATGTAGCGTCGGGGTTACGAAGCTCAAATCTTCTCTTATCAGGGCTCTTAGCGTATGCGGGGATACGAATAACAGCACTTCTGTTGGAAGTTGCGTAACCAACGGTTACGGGAGCCTCAAATCCGGGAACAAGTCTCTTGAAGGAGTTGGTGCTGGGATTGGTGATCGCGCAGAGAGCTGCGATATGCTTAAGAAGACCGCCCATGAAGTAGTGAGCTGTCTCACTGAGGTGGGAGTAACCGTTATCGTCAGAGAATACGGGCTGACCGTCCTTCATGAGAAGCATATGAACGTGCATACCGCTTCCTGCCTCTCCGTAGATGGGCTTGGGCATGAAGGTAGCACTCTTACCGTACTTGAGAGCTGTGTTGTGGATGATGTACTTGATCATCATAGTGGCGTCAGCCATGTGAACTACTTCGCCAAGCTGAGGCTCGATCTCAAACTGACCGGAAGCCGCAACCTCGGGATGGTGGTAGTTGATGTCAATACCTGCATCCTTCATGTGGAGGCACATTTCACTGCGGCACTCGTAGGAAATATCAAACGGCTTTGCGATATGATAGTTCTTCTGCTTGGGAACTACAACACCCTTGCCCTCAGTCGCGCTGTTCCAGTAGGACTGTACTGCGTCAACGGATGCGCCGATGTAGTTAGGCTCAACGCCCCAGTTTACCTCGTCGAAGAGATAGAACTCAAACTCGGGGAGGATGTACATTGTATCAGCAATACCGCTCTTTTTCATTTCTTCAACAGCGGCACGGATGATGTTTCTGGGGTACTGTGCAAGGGGACGGTTTTCGGGAGAATCAATGATCATTGCGTTACCCGTCATTGAAAGAGTAGGGATACTGCAGAAGGGATCGATAAGAGCCGTATCGGGATCGGGGATAAATACCATGTCGCTCTTTTCAACTACTGCGTAGCCGTAGTTTGATGCGTCAAAGCCGATACCGCTCTTCATTGTTTCCTCAGAGAAATTCTCCGCGGGGATGGTTACATGACGGTACTGACCGTTAATGTCTACCATCTTGAAGTCTACCATCTTAATATCTTTCTCGCGGATAAGATCAAGAATGTCTTTAATACTCTTTGCCATAATATGCTCCTCTTTTTTAGTAAAATTAAAATATAACGAGGTTTTTATACACAGTTTAGTATAACAGTATTTTACTTTTCAGTCAATAGTTTAAGAAAAATTAAGATTAAAAAGTTGATGTTTTTTATGTACCGATCATACATTGATTTATGTAAATTAATTTGTTTGGTGATTAATCGGTAGGATTATGCTTTTGGGGTAAAAAGCGGAATACAGAAATGGAAACGAAGGACGCTTCACAGCAGACGGAAAAATCACCCAAGCATATCGGAGTCAACTATTACAACCGATTGCATACCGAGTGAATTGAATGCAAGAACGGTGTCATCTTCAGAATATTCCACAACTCCGTTTGAATTGTAAGGGTCTGCAAATATATATGTGTCTTCGGTATAGCCGACAAGTACCATACAGTGTTCATTTGCAGGATAAAGATATGTTTCTTTTTTATCGTATGACTGCCATTGAAGAATTTTATCTATCTCTTCCATTTCAACGGTAACCCAAACTGCAACGGGTATACCTCTGTCAAGGAAATTACTTTTCAAAGAATTTAACGTCATTCCAGTTGTATTGAAAGCGGTGTACTCAGAAGGAAGATAGGAATTAAGTGCATTGATGATAACGGGAGCAAAACAACCGAATCCGCCGTCCTCGTCACGCGGGTCCCCCACGTATGCTTTTTTGGGATTAGGACCGTAGCGACAACCCCATTTTATGTACGTCTCCTCACAGTTGAGATGTTCGTCAATAAATTCTCCCGGAGTTATATCAAATCCCAAATTTTGAAGCAACATAACCGCTGAAACAGCTTCACACCCGTTGGGAAACTCACCCTCTTGTGAAATATAAGGAACATCGATTTTGACAATACCCTCAACAATCGACAATTCAATACTGTGTTGTTTAAGAAATGTTTCTGCGGCTCTGTCGCCTTTCTGAGTTATTCCGTGTGTTTCGTAAATTCTATAAAGACCGTTTTCTATAATATTTGCCAAGGTTATGCTTTCCATATATGAGCTATACCGCTTGTTAATACGAGAGATAATATTGTCGACATGTTCCTTTAACTCACGTTCAACATATGTGCTCACGATCTGAGGTGTTCCGTCCGATGTATACTCGATGTATTCACGAACCACCATACCGTCTACGTAAACATCGGTTGGTTCCGTGTTTTTGCTTTCACTGTTATTTTCAAAAAAACTATAATCCATAAAGTAATTGTTATCAAGCATTATGCTTTTTGAAAACATATTGTTTCTGTTAAGTTTAACAATAACAAAACACGCCGCCGCCAGTACAAGCGCAAGAAGTAGTGACAATATACCGAAAACCCATGCAAAAAGACGGGACTTATTTACTCTCTTCATATTTTCTCCTCAGTTTTTTCTTTCACAAAGCAAAAGGTCTCCGAACACTACGGAGACCTTTAATAATTACTTATTTACTGCTTTCTTCACGATTTCCATAAGCTCATCGTGCTTTGCCTCGATATCGGCAACAAGCTTGAACTGTGTTCTTGCACGAACTAAGTTGTGCTCGGGATAATGAGTTCTGAAATATGTGTCTCCGTTCAGATAATCCGCAAGGAATCGTGATCCGCATTCGAGAGTCATAAGCTTTACTGAGAAAGGAAGAAGCTCAATCTCACGTTCGGTAATGCTGGGAAGAACCTCAAGGAATCCCTTGGTAAATGCTTCAAACTTAGCGGCATCAAACCAGATCTTAGAGAGATCGGGCTCATCCTCCGCACCGCTTGATCCTCCGGAGCGGAGAGCGTCACCGAAGTCGTAAAGAAGGCTTCCGGGCATTACTGTATCAAGGTCGATAACGCACACACCCTCACCTGTTACGTCGTCAAGGAGAACGTTGTTGATCTTGGTATCATTATGTGTTACTCTAAGCGGGATCTTGCCTGCGGCAATGTCGTCAACCACAACGGAAGCGTCAGCCTCACGGTCGAGAACGAATTTGATCTCGTCACGGCAAGTGTCAGCTCTGCCGGAAAGGTTATCTTCTACCGCCTTTTTAAAGTCTGCATAACGAGACTTGGTGTTGTGGAAATTCACGATAACCTCGTGAAGCTTCTCTGCGGGGAAATCGGCAAGCATATTCTGGAAATGTCCGAATGCTTTTGCCGCATAGTAAAGCTGCATGGGATCATCGGTAGAGTCGCAAGAATGAGCTCCTCCTACGAAACGGTACATACGGAAGAAATCTCCGTCCTCGGTAATATAGTAAGGCACACCACCGTCGGAATCAAGGAATCTGAGAGTTCCTCTATCCATATTACCGCCTTCGATCTCAAGCTTCTTTGAAATATGCTCGGTTACAGCCTTGATATTCTCCATAACCTTCTTGGGTTCCTTGAAGGTATTGGTATTGACCTTCTGAAGAATACAGGGGGGAGTGGAATGTACAAAATAGGTGTCGTTGATGTGACCGTTACCGAAAAGCTCGCACTTACCATCAACACCGAAATGGGAAACTACAGATTTAACATCGTAACTCATAATAAGTCAAGCGTCCGTAGGACGTTTTCCTCCGTTAAAATTGAGATTTATATACACTTTGTAATAGTATATCACATATTACTCATTTTTGCAAATAAAATACCGAAATTTTCGCAGAGAAACTTAAATTTCAGAAAAATCAGCGGTTAGCGCGGAATACGTCCGCTACTTCGGTAATGGTTATGTACGCTTTTCGGTCGATCTCGCGGACGATCGCTTTCATTTTACCGATTTGGAATCGGTTGACCACGAAATACACGATGGTACGTGCTTCTCCCGAATAGCTTCCCGTAGCTTCAATGCGTGTTGCACCGCATTCAAACTCAAGTGAAAGCTCAGCGCAAACCTCGTCGGGCATAGTTGTGACGATCATAGCCGCTTTGGAACGGTCGAGACCTTCAACGATAAAGTCGATGGTTTTAAGTCCCGCATAGTAAGTAACGATGGAGTAAAGAGGGAGTATCCAGCTTCCCATAATTATACCAGCGACAACGTAAAGAATTACGTTATACATCATAACGAAGGTACCTACGGTGATTCCGAGACGTTTTGCGAAGATCACTGCCATAACCTCGATACCGTCCATGGCACCGCCGAATCTGACGGCAAGTCCGCTTCCGATACCGGAGATAACGCCTCCGAAGAGTGCACAGAGGATAAGGTCTTCACCGGCGAGGGGCGACTTAGTTGCTACGTCAATGGGCAGGACGTCGGTGATAAGCCAAGCGGATACGGAATATATTGCAACCGTGTATATAGCATAAAGAGTAAACAGCTTGCCCTGCTTTTTAAGTCCATAGATGAAAAGAGGAAAGTTCAGCACGATAAGGAATATGGAAAGCGTGAGATATTCGGGAGTAACCTGTCCGAGAAGCATGGAAGTACCCGAGATACCGCTGTCATATAAGTTTACAGGGGCGAGAAAGACGGAAATGCCGAAGGCATTTATCATACCGGCTAAGGTGAGCATGAGAAGGTTCTTAAGTTTGACCTTTGAGAAAAAAAGTTTAACGCTGTTTTTGATCACTTTGAAGTCCTTTCGTGAGGGCTTAATTTAATTAACAATGTTCTTATTATACCATATATATGTGAACAAAGCAAGCCAAAATGAATATTTGCGCGGAGAAGTTAGAAGCAACAAAACCTTCCGGATTTTTTGTATCTTTTTTAACACAAAAGCTCCGATAACAATATTACCAAATCTCATTGGCCCACAGTTATTTTAAGAAACAATCTTTTCCCATCGAATATCATAAAATTCCACGTAACTTATTGACATTATCGTCATAATGATATAAAATAGTAGTAGCGGACGATTTTGCTCGTCCAAATACGTTCATTACGAAAAACAGGAGGTTGCTATGGCATTACCGGTAGCAATACAGCTTTATTCTCTCAGAGATGAGACAAAGGCAGACTTTGTAGGCACACTTAAGGCAGTTAAGGAAATGGGTTACGACGGTGTTGAATTCGCAGGTCTCCGCGAGTTCGAGGATAAGCCCGAAGAGCTTAAGAAGATCGTAGAAGAAATCGGTCTCGTTCCGATCTCCGCACACGTTACAACAGATGAGTATATGTGCGACGAAGGCGGTATCGACGCTGTTCTCGACAGATACCAGAAGGTTGGCGTTAAGTACGTTGTTGTTCCCTATCTTATGGAGGACCGTCGTCCCGGCGCCGCTCGCTGGAACGATCCCGCAGTTCCCAACAACACCCACGATCTTCTCACAAGAATCGCAAAGGGTGCTAAGGAAAGAGGCATGATGCTTCTTTACCACAACCACGACTTTGAGTTCAAAAATCTCGTTAACGGAAAGTACATGCTCGAAGAGCTTTACGACAGCCTTCCCGCTGACATTTTCCAGTCCGAGCTTGATACCTGCTGGGTAAACATCGGCGGTGAAGTTCCCGCAGATTACATCAGAAAGTTCACAGGCAGAGCTCCCGTAGTTCACCTCAAGGACTTCTACATGACAGGCTCTCTTCCCAAGCACCTCTACGCTCTCATCGGTATCGACGAGGAAGAGGCTGAAGCTGAAGAGGCAACATTCGACTTCAGACCCGTTGGTCACGGTATGCAGGATATGCCCGCTATTCTCGAAGCATCTGTTGATGCAGGTGCAGGCTGGGTAGTAGTTGAGCAGGACGATCCTTCCGTTGGCACAACTCCCATGGAGTGCGCTGCTAAGTCCATCGCTTACGTTAAGGGACTTGAGTGGTAATTTAACCTAAAATATAAGCCCGCGCAAGGGCATGATAAAATTATACAATTATGAAAGGCGGAATTTACTATGTCTGATAAGGTACTTAGTCAGTTCAAACAGGAAGAAGAAAAGGAAGTTGTAGCTGTAGCCGACAAGAAGATCAAGGTCGGTATCATCGGTACAGGTTGGATCGCAGAATCCCATATTCACAGCTACCTCAATCAGCCCGACGTTGAGATCGTTGCAGCAGCAGACCTCATCCCCGGTAAGGCTGAAAAGAAGATGAAGCAGTTCGGTGTTGAAGGTTGCCGCTGCTACCTCAATCACAAGGACATGATCGACAACGAGCCTGACCTTGACGTTGTGAGCGTATGTACATACAACACTCAGCACGCTGAGCCCACTATCTACGCTCTCCAGCACGGTCTCCACGTACTCCTTGAGAAGCCCTTCACAGTTACTCTTGACGAGGCTGTTGAGATCATGAAGGCTGAAAAGGAAAGCGGATGCGTTCTTTCCATCGGCTTCCAGCCCCGTTTCGACGGTAATATGCAGATGATCAAGAAGATCGTTGAGTCCGGTGCTCTCGGTGAGATCTACTACATCCAGACCGGTGGCGGACGTCGTCGCGGTATTCCGGGAAGCACATTCATCGAAAAGTCCACCGGTGGTATCGGTGCTCTCGGTGACATCGGATGCTACTCTCTCGATATGGTACTTAACGCTATCGGTTATCCGAAGCCTCTTACAGTTTCCGGTTACACCTCCGCGTTCTTCGGACAGGATCCCAAGTACAACGGTGCTGATGCAGCTCGCTTCACAGTTGACGATTTCGGTGCAGCTTTCGTTCGTCTCGAGGGCGGTATCATCCTCGACTTCAGAATTGCATGGGCTATGCACGTTGACACTCCCGGTGACACCATTATCTTCGGTAAGGAAGGTGCACTCCGCATTCCCTCCACAGACTGCTGGAATGGCTCCGTTGGCGGTGAGATGACTCTCTACCACGACATCTGCGGCGAGCGTACAGAGACAAAGATTCCTCTCGTACATACACACGGTTCTCTCTTCGACAAGAAGATCCGTTCCTTCCTCGATGCAGCTATGAACGGCGGCGCTGCTCCCGTTCCCTCTTCTCAGATCATTTACAACCAGGCTATTATCGACGGTATCAACAAGTCCTCCGAGCTCGGTCGCGAAGTTGAGATCGTTATTCCCGAGATCTGAGTTTCTTGTTAAAACTTACAAAGGAGTGATTTACTTTTACAATGTAAGTCACTCCTTTATTAATCTTAAAGGAGGAAAATATGTCAGATAAAGTATTAAGTCAGTTTAAGCAGGAAGAAGTAAAGGAAGAAATCAAGCCCGCACGCAAAGTAAAAATCGGCGTTATCGGATGCGGAGGAATTTCTTACGCTCATTTTAACAATTATAAAAAGATGGATGACGTTGAGATAGTTGCGATCGCAGACCTTATTCCCGAGCATATGGAGCAAAAGGCTCAGGAATTTGATCTTCCGGATACAGTAAGACGTTACCATGACCACGTAGAGCTTATCGACAACGAACCCGATCTTGACGTTGTAAGTATCTGTACATACAACTCACAGCACGCAGGGCCTGCGATCTATGCTCTTGATCACGGCATTAACGTTATTCTCGAGAAGCCTTTTACAGTTTCAGTTGAAGAAGCTGTAGAGGTCATGAAGGCTGAAAAACGGAGTGGTAAGGTGCTTTCCATTGGATTCCAGCCCCGTTATGCAAGAAGTATGCAAATGATCAAGGAAGTTGTTGAGTCCGGAGTCCTTGGCAAGATATATTACGTTCAGACAGGCGGCGGACGTCGTCACGGAATTCCGGGTGGAACGTTTATCGAAGCTGACAAGGGTGTTATCGGTGCACTTGGTGACATCGGTTGCTACTCTCTTGATATGGTTCTGAATGCGCTCGGTTATCCGAAGCCCCTTACAGTAACAGGTTACGTCTCCGATTTCTTCGGCAAGCGTCCCGAATACAACGAAGAGCCCGAGGATGCCGAAAGATTTGCCGTTGACGATTTCGGCGCGGCTTTCATTCGTCTTGAAGGCGATATTATCCTTGACTTCCGTATTTCATGGGCAATGCATCCCGATACTCCCGGTGACACTATTATCATGGGAACCGAGGGTGCGCTCCGTATTCCTTCCACAGACTGCTGGAACGGTGCAATCCCCGACGGAATCACACTCTACCACGACATATGCGGCAAGCGTGTTGAGACAAAGCTTCCCCATCTTACAGATGATGGAAAGCACACTCTCTTCTACCAGAAGATACGTAGCGTCATTGACAAGGCTGTATACGGAATTGAGGATGCCCCCACAATTCCCTCTTCTCAGATCATTATAAACCAGGCTATCATCAACGGAATCCTTGATTCTGCAAAGCTTGGGCGCGAGGTTGAGATCACGATTCCCGAAATTTAAGCTTATCGGAGGATTATTATGTCAGATAAGGTTTTAAGTCAGTTTAAGCAGGAAGAAACCAAAGAAGAAGTAAAGCCTGCAAAAAAGGTTAAGGTAGGTATCATCGGCACGGGAGGTATTTCGTTCAGCCACATTGAGAATTATCTCGATATGCCCGACGTTGAGATCGTAGCTGCCGCTGATCTGATTCCCACTAAAGCTGAATCAATCATGCACAATCATTTCGGTCAGCCTCAGGTAAGATGCTATCTTAATCACAAGGATCTCATCGACAACGAGCCCGATCTTGACGTTGTAAGCATCTGCACCTACAACTCTCAGCACGCTGAGCCCGCGATCTACGCTCTTGACCACGGCATCAACGTAGTTCTTGAAAAGCCCTTTGCTCTCACAGTTGAAGAGGCTGTTGAGGTTATGAAGGCTGAAAAGCGCAGTGGCAAGGTCCTATCCATCGGCTTCCAGCCAAGATACGACTACAGCGTACAGTATGTCAAACAGATCGTTCAGTCCGGCGTTCTCGGTAAGATCTACTACGTTCAGACGGGCGGCGGACGTCAGCACGGTATTCCCGGAGGCACGTTCATTGAAAAGGATAAAGGCGGTATCGGAGCGCTGGGTGACATCGGATGCTATTCGCTCGACCTTGTGCTGAATGCACTTGGTTACCCGAAGCCTCTAACCGTAACAGGTTACGTTTCCGACTTCTTCGGTAAGCGTCCTCAGTTCAACGAATTCCCCGAGGATGCTGAAAGATTCGGTGTTGACGACTTCGGAGCGGCGTTTATCCGTCTCGAAGGCGACATCATCCTTGACTTCCGTATTTC
>JAZUBG010000083.1:0-3124 GCA_045638405.1 Eubacteriales bacterium
TAAGAGGATCGGAGAAGCCGCCGAGGTGACCTGCAGCGATCCATGTCTGAGGGTTCATGAGGATCGCGGAGTCAAGACCTACGTTGAGCTTGTTCTCACGGATGAACTTCTGTCTCCATGCGTCCTTGATATTATTCTTAAGCTCTACGCCGAGAGGACCGTAGTCCCATGTGTTTGCGAGACCGCCGTAGATCTCACTTCCGGGATATACAAATCCTCTGGTCTTACAGAGAGCGACAATTTTGTCCATTGATTTTTCTGTGTTCTTCATGCGTGCCATAGCTTTTTATTTCCTTTCAAAACTCTGTTTGATTATTTATTTTTTATTATTGATTTTTGTCTTCATCGGTTCTGTATTTTTTGAACATATCAAGTCCCGTTTTCATATCGGGTTCATACAGATCCATTTTATCGGAATATGCTCCGGGATATGTCATGGCTTTTACGTCAAAATACTCGATAGCTCCTAACATAGAATGAATATCACTCACGTTTTCCGAAGTAAATTCGGTAGCAAGGATCGACTTCATTGCGTAAGGATCGAGAAGATCGTATACGCCCTCAAACTCAGTAAGTTTCTTCACTTTCCATGTGAGATCAGCTTCTGACCAGCCTGCACATCTTTTAATATACTGAGTTACGATCTCAAGAATATATGAGCTCTTAGCGTCAACATCACTCTGAGAAAGCTCTTTGAATGTATTCAGGATGTTCATGTGGTAGCTTGAAAGATTCTGCTTTCCTTTTTTCAAAACAGAAACGTTTTGAGACGCTTCTTTATCCTTGTTTTTATCGTCTTTGTTTTCTTTATTTTCGGTATCGTTCTCGGTTGACGTTTTATCTTCGCTGTTTTCTCCTGTATCATTCTCATCCTCCCCGCCCGGATTGGATGTATGATACTCTTTACTTGCATAAAGATCTGTATCAAGCTCAAAAGGAACAGCTCCCATTGAGTTATAGAAAGACTCAAGATTTACACCGTCAAGAACGAAACGGTAATCCACATCAAGACCTGTGAGAGCATTCATATACTGACAAAGCACATCGATTCCGTAAAGTCCGTAAACCTCACCGAGTGTACTGTCACCGCAGGGTGCCAACACGTGAGTTTCGGGAGAAAAATAACAGATAACAAATTCTCTGTTCTCTTTATCGGCACGTACAAGTGTTATCCAGGTAGCCTTGATTTGACGAACGTCTGTGGAAAGAATACTAACGGGATCTTTGGGCTTCTTATTTTTATCTTTAAGACCACCGATATTCTTATTATCCTCTTTGTTTTTTTCTTCTTCCTCTGCTTTAGCAATAATCTCTTTAAAATCGTCAATGGTGACGTAATAATTTTCAAATGTGTCCGGGCGGTAGTCCGTTCCTATGACCACAAAGGTAAAAGATTCGCCTTCCGGAACCTTCTGATGCTTTTCAGGTTTAGGAATCGTCTCCTGCTTCTTCTCAGTATCGGTAGGTGGATTTACAACCGTACCGTGAGCCTCGTCATTGCCGTCGATAATTCCCGATATTATATCTCCAACGTATCCCGTAGTGGCAAATCCGATTACACCGAAAAGGACCGCACCAATGAGAAAGGTTATCAAAAAATTTTTGAATGCAGATAACATATAATCAAATCTCCCTTCCGTTTTAAGTTCGGGTGAACGCCGCCTTACGGGCTGCTGCCTCCTTCTGTGAGAAAACACAGCCACAATAATCCTGTCTGTAAAGTGAATATATCGAAGAAAGCTCAATGGATCTCAGGTATCCGTTTTTCTTCTTGAAATCAGACACCAGATATTTTACACCGTATTCTTCCTCCAGTGAAAGTCCGATCTCGCACAGTTTTGCCGCATTTTTATATGGGCTGACCGAAAGTGTGGTTGTGAAATAATCAAACCCGTCATCTTTCGCCTGAAGTGCTGTCATTTTCAGCCGTTGACGGTAACAGTCAACACACCGCACACCGCCTTCACGCTCGTTTTCAAGCCCTTTCGCCAAATCGAAAAACTCGTTAGGGGCATATTCAGGTGTGATAATTTGATAAATCGGGCCACCTCTTTCTTCAACGAAACGCTGAAGCTCCGATAGTCGGTAGTAAAACTCCGCTTCATCAGAAATGTTGGGATTATAGAAGAAAAGTGTGATGTCAAAATACTTTTCAAGGTATTCAATAACGGAAGACGAACACGGTGCACAGCAAACGTGCAAAAGAAGCTTAGGCTTCTCGCCCGATTCTTCTATAGCCTTCAAAATCCCGTCACAAAGCAGTCCGTAATTAATTTTGTTCATCAGTACAAAGGCTCCTTATACCGTAAGTACAAAATGTATATACACTATTACTATATCATAATTTTAAGAAAAAATCAACCGTTTTATCCGAACACAATATATTTTTTGCAACTCGTTAACATATCGGATGTAAATTATTTTTATAATTTTGCAAATACATCGTAAATTCACAACGAAAAACGGGGCTGTCGCATTTCGATGCAGAAGTCGTGATTTTGTTCTCGCCCTGTTACTCGGTACGGTAGAGAGCAAAATCGCGGCTAAAAAGACACATAAAATGGAGAAATCCGCCGAAAAAAATCGGCGGATTTTAACTTTAATGGCTATTTACTTGTGTCTTTTGTTCGGCACTAAATGCGACAGCCCCGTGATATTATACTATTAAGAGTCTGATTCCTCAGATACTGTTTCAAGGTGAGTATCTTCAGACTTCAGCGAACCGTCCTTATTATAATACGGCTCGATCATGTACTTATATATAACAGGATAAGCGTAGTAAGTTCCCGTATAAGCAAGAAGTGAGAACAGGATCACAAACGGTATAAGGATTCCAATGGGAAGTACCACTGTAATCAACATAAAAGCAATAAGAAGGATAACTGTTGCTGTCAGAATAAAGAGTGCATTTCTTTTAATTCCGAGAACTGAAAACAGCAGTGCATTCTTAAGAAGCTTTTTGATAGAAAGATCAAAAGTTATCATCATGGGATAGATATACGTCCTCATGATCAGATAAAACGCTGTGATTATCAGTGACGCGAAGAACAGCATCGCTGCCATCAGACTCTGCGAGTAGTTAAGGTTGTAGAACACCGTATTATACAGACACACACCTATGATC
>JAZUBG010000084.1:0-11464 GCA_045638405.1 Eubacteriales bacterium
GACCGCTTGGCCTCCGACTTGTACACACTGGAGCATCACACTTACGATGAAATCCTCGCTTTTGCAAAATCCCTTGACCCTGACGCTGTTGTTTCTTCTGATTATACGGACACCACCATTGATGCATGGAATCGGAATTTCAGAGAATGGGATGCCGAGATCAACGGGATCGAATGTCATGTTTCCAGCGTTGGAGGTATGGTGTGGAACAGCGGTTTTTTAGCCGGGGAATTCGCAAAACAGTATTACGGGATTGACACGGATTACGATTATTTTCTTCTGCAAAAAATCGTATCAGAAAAGCAGCCCGACTGGAGAATGGAGTATTCGGATATTGGCAGCAGGTACAATTGGAATGGCGTATTGAGTGTACATATGCTCTATGACGAAAAAAAAGAGCTGTCTCCGGATGAATTGGAGGCTGCCTGGGAGAAAGCGTCTGAAATATCTGAAGAATACCATTCTTATCCTGTCAGAAGAAAGGCATGGTTCCCCGTAACCATTCCCATTTTATCTTCCGATGGTGACAGGGAGCGTCAGTACATCGCGTTCACCATTATGGTGATGGAAGAGTTTCGTGAGGAAGACAAAGCAAAATTCTTCGAGGACTATGCAAAAGCATGGGAGCTTGCTGACTCCGATTACCCGATCAAAGAATGAATTTTCTGAATCTGAATAACAAAAACAGACATATCAAAAACCGTACAGCAACAGTATAAAGGTTTTTGAAAGAGGTTTGGAGAGAACTTTTTGCAAAAAGTTCTCTCCAAGAATACCCAAAACCAAGAGCGGGCTTGTAAGCCGGGTTCTGTACATGATTGCTCATGCAGCTGTCATCTATCTGTGATGTATGTTGCCATACACCTTAAAGCCACCCGTGCGGAACTGTCGGGCCGACATGGGTTTCCCCCCGCACATACGGTGTTGCATCGGATAGGGTTTACATTTGCACGCAGTTACCTGCCGTGCCGGTGAGCTTTTACCTCGCCTTTCCATCTGTACCGTCCGATCTTGCGATCGTCTTAGGTAGGCTATTTCTGTTGCACTTTCCCGGGAGTCTCCTCCGGCGGACGTTATCCGTTATCCTGCCCTGCGATGCCCGGACTTTCCTCATACCGGTACCTTTCGGCATTCCGGCACGCGGCAGTCCCACCCGCTATGCTGTATTATATAGGAAAATTTTAATTTTGTCAAGGGAAACTTAAATGCGCTTACGCTTTTAATATTTCCTCACTTGTCATATAACTCTCACCCGTCTCAAGGTCAAACCATGTGAAAACACCTTCCTCATATATCACGTAGCTGTGAGGGGAAGCTTCCTTGGGGATCGATGTTGAACCGGGATTCATGTAAACGTATCCGCCTTCGCGTTCTTCGATCTTCGGCACGTGAGTGTGACCGCAGAGAAGTACGTCGCCCTTGCAGAGCCGTGGCACGTCTCTGTGACCGTGGCTGGCGCAAATGGTAACTTTGCCGTCGTACAGTGTCATGTAATCTGACGCTACGTTAAAGTCAAGGACCATTGAGTCAACCTCAGCTTCACAGTTGCCTCTTACCGCAAGAATCTTGTCGGAGAGAGGGTTAAGCATTGCGATAACTGCCTTCGGCGCGTAGTCGCGGGGGAGATCGTTTCTCGGCCCGTGGTAGAGAATGTCACCGAGAAGGACGAGCTTGTCGGCGCCCGATTCAGTGAATCTTTTAACCGTAAGGTCAGCGTAGTATGCTGACCCGTGGATATCGGATGCGATAAATAACTTCATTATATATAACCTTTACGTAGGAGATCAGCCGAGATTGTACTTTGCGATCTTCTCTTTGAGGAAGCCTACTGCCATAGCGATATCAGCTGCGGGATCGTTACCAACCTCACGCTCGATGGTAAGGTAGCCGTTGTATCCTGTAGCTGCAAGAGCAGGGAGGTATACATCAAAGTTTACGTCACCTGTACCGAGAGGCATTTCAAGGAAGCTGTGACCCATCTCAAGCATAGCCTTGTGCTTCTTAGCCTCTTCGTCAAGCTCGATATCAACCTTTCCTTCAACTCTCTTCTTCAGCATGATGCCGTCTTTTGCATGAGTGTGTACAACGTACTTGCCGAGGTACTTGAGTGCTTCTTCGGGGCGGTCATCCTGACACATAACAAGGTTAGCGGGGTCGAAGTTTACTCTGAGACCCTGTGCACCGAGGCTGTCAAGGAAGGGACCGAGGGTACGGCCCTTGTCGCCGCCTGTTTCGATTGCGAAGAAAGCACCAACGGAGTCTGCATACTCAGCGAGCTCACGGCAAGCGAGACGGAGAGTTTCGATCTTTCCTTCGTCCTCTTCACCTGCGATGTGACCGATGTGAGTTGTTACGATTCCGCAACCAAGCTCAATGGAAAGGTCAAGAACTCTCTTGGACTTTTCGATGTAGTGAGCGTTCTGCTCCTTATCCTTGAATCCGTAGCCGAAGTCACCGCAGAGAGCAGAGAAAACGATACCGTTTGACTTTACGATGTCAAGAGTTTCCTTGATCTTTGCGGGTGTCATGTTTTCGGGAGCAAGCTCGCCGTTTGTAGCGAATGCCTGGATACCCTCAACACCGAGAGAAGCCGCCTTTTCAACTCCTCCTCTGAATCCGAGTCTGAAAGACTCAACCATAGCTCCGATTTTCATAATTTTGTTTCCTTTCTTGAATGAAAAAATTATTTGCTTATTTTTTGTCTTCTTATGTCACGTCCCGTGAAGAGCAGGGGACGGAATTCACCGAACAGACGGCTTGTGATGCGGTCTGCATATCTGTCTCTCAGTTCATTGTGTGAGAGATTTGTGTTGATAATGGTGGATTTTTTGCTGTTGATGCGTGAAGTCAGTACGTTATATATTACGGAAGCGGTGAACTGATTGTTTACTTCAGTGCCTAAGTCGTCGATGATAAGTAAGTCGCAGTCAAAATATCTCTCATCGCGGTGACTTTCGTAATCTCTGCCGAAGCGTACCGCTTCAAAGTCACCGATCATTCCGGATGCGCTTTCGTAAACCACATCAAACCCGCGCTCGATCACTACCTTGGCAACAGAAGTGGAAAGATGAGTCTTTCCAAGTCCCGTAGCACCCATAAATAGCCATGAGGACTCACCCACACCGTCGAAGTTGTCCGCAAAGCGGCGAAGCTGCTCGAAAATTTTCGTTATCATTATGAGATCGTTGCCGGTGTAGTAGTTAAGATCGAAATTTTCAAAGTCCTGAGTTTCGATAAGTGAGGAAAGCCCTGAGCTTGAAAATCCGGCTAAGGTCAGCTCACGCTTCATACAATCGCACATATCGATACCTACGTAACCTGTGTCACAACACTTCTCGCAGGTGTACTTGATGTCAAGCCAGTCTGCAGGACGTCCGTAAGCGGCAAGGAGAAGAGATTTCTGACGGCGGAGGTTGGCGTTTTCCGCTTTGATCTCAGCGAGAGTGTCTTCCGTCAGCTCGTGAGAGAGCGCTGCCCCCATGATACGTGTTCCCGTCATGGAAAGTGCCTGCTCGATGGGAATTATCTCGGGATGCTCAGCGGCAAAGGTGAGACGTCTTTTCTCGTATGCCGAGATAGCTCCCGAACGCCTTGACGCTAAGGTTTCTTTAACTTTTTTTAAGTTATCTTTACTGTAAGCCATAATCTGCTCCGTATTTATGTATCGGTTTATCAAATATCCTCGTCGAAGGAACGTTTAAGTGCGGATTCAAAGAATTCGTCTCCGTCAAAGCTTGGGGCAAAGGAATTTGAGCTTTTTGTTTTGTCCTTGGAGGCGGCAGTCTTTTTGCCGTTAAACTCTTCGCTGTACTTATTTATCTCGTCAAGAGTTTTGAGTTCCGCGTTGTGCCAGTTTTCAAGTATTGCGTTGGCATAACTGAGAGACGCGCCCCCCGTAGAGTTTGCGGTGATCTCATATGCTTTTTCGATTATTTCATTGCCGTAGGAGAAATTAACGCACCACTTCTTTACCATAGTTCTTTCTTTTTCGGTGAACACACGGCGTCCGATACCGAACAGTTTTCTTATAAACTTAAGGGTATCTTCCGTCAGCTCAAGAGCGGCAAGTTCCGCTTCAAGCTCGGTATATCTTGTAATGTCGCGGTCAACGAAGCTGAGTGCAAGCTTTTCCACGTATCTCACGGACTTCTTGTCTATCTTCGCCGCATGAGCAAACAGGAGCATGATGTAATCTCCGGAAAGAGACAGGTGGTCAAGCATACCGATGACGATATTTGTTTCGGCAGTAGTGAAGATCTTGCCGATGATATTTTCGCATGAGTCGATGATCTCCGCAGTACCTGCATTGGTCTCGAGGAAGTTTGCGGTCTCCTCCGTTGTGTATGCGGGAAGAGAGGCGGTACGCTTCACGTGCTTCAGCTTTTTATCGGAAACGTGATCGGTGAGGACTACTTCCTCTGCGGTGCCGTCGCGGACAATTACCCCACGCTCTACCCAGCGCTCGATAGCCTCCTTGAAGGCTTTTTCGGAAATTCCCACGGCTGAGGCTCCGTCTTTATATGTAAAGTTGTCTTTTGAAAGTACGTAGAGCAGTACGGCGAGCTCGCCGCCCGTGGCACTTCCGAGATGCTCTGTAACTGAAGACGGCACAATGAAAGCCGATCTTCTGAGTTCCGGGTATATCTTCATTAAGTATCTCCGTTATATATGTTGAAAAGTGGGGTTTTAGGCAGTCTGTATATTGAAAACTGTCGGGAAATAGTGTTGAAATCTGATTTTTCAAATGTAAAATACAAATTTTGTCTGTGCATTGGGAAAATAGACAAAAACTCGGAAACCCCAATAAAATAAGAGGTAATATGTACTTTGACAATGCGCAAAACCGAAGTTTTACAGATTTCTAAAAGGGGAAGCGGAGAGTTTTCAACATCCTGTTGAAAACTCATGTTGAAAAGTTAGGCAACCACTGAATTATCCGTTGCTTTGGTTTGACAAACGGATAATTACAGAGAAAAACACCTTATTTTTTCGCTTTTTTCAGTGAATCGAGGAATTTTTTAGATCCGTCATCTGAAGCGAAAGCATTCATTGTTGAATTTGCGATGATCCCTTTTTTATAGAGCATGGCACCTGCCGAAGCGGTCATGGCACCGTTGTCTCCGCACAGAGAAATACTCGGTACACATAGGGAAACTCCGAGCTTTTCACAGAGAGAAGCCACAGCACTTCTCAGATGAGAGTTAGCCGCTACACCACCCGCGAGTACCACATGGGAATACTTCTTTTTCGCAAGTGCCTCACGGAGTTTTGTACAAATACCGTCAACGGTGACCTTTGTAAACGCCGCCGCAACGTCTTCTTTTATTTCTTGGGGTAATTTTGATCCGTCATCAAGTTTCATTTGCTGAGTAAGCTTATGTAAGTGATTGATAACGGCTGTTTTGAGACCGCTGAAGGAAAATTCAAGGGTCCCGTCGTTCATTGCGGGAGTTGGGAATTTGATCTGCTTGTATCCTTCGCGCTCAAATCCCGCTTTGGCGAGAACATCCATTGCTGCACCACCCGGATAGGGAAGTCCCATAACTCTGCCTACCTTATCAAAGGCCTCGCCTGCCGCGTCGTCTCTCGTTCCGCCGATCTCCTCGAAATCATAATCCGTTACCTCGTAAAAGGATGTGTGACCGCCGGAAACTATAAGTGCGAGATAATCTCCCGTAAGATCGGGGTACTGCAGATATGCCGCCGCTGCATGGGCTTCAATGTGGTCAACGGGAATAAGGGGAACGTTAAGTGCTGAAGCGACCGCTTTGGCGTAGCTGACACCTACGAGGAGCGAGCCGATAAGGCCCGGGGCAAAAGTGACTGCCACTGCATCGACGTCGGAAAAAGTGAGTCCCGCTTCGGTGAATGAGGCTTTAACTACGCCCGATATATTTTCAGCATGGTGACGGCTTGCGATCTCGGGAACTACACCGCCGAACTCTGCGTGTATCTTCGTCTGGGAGGAAACTACGTTAGACAAGAGTCTCAGATGAGGTGTGTCGTTTGTGTCCCAAGTTACTTCAAGAAGGGATGCGGCAGTATCGTCGCAGGAGCTTTCTATACCTAAAATTATCATTGTATTTATTGACCTTTCCGATGTTTTGCCGTGGAAAATCACGGTTCTGCAAAAGTCCTGCAAAAACGCGTAGTCAGTTGCCTAAATCGAGGCTCATCATAACTGCGTCTTCAGTTGGATTTTTATAATAGTTACGTCTTATGGTATAAGATCTGAAACCGCAGGACTCGTAAAGAGAGATCGCAGAAGTGTTGGAGGCTCGAACTTCAAGGAATACTGTGAGGTCCCCTTTGGTTTTTCTGCCGTTGAGAAAATACTCCATCAGTTTTCGTCCGAAGCCGCACCGTCTGAAACACGGGCTGACGGCTATACGGAGGATCTCACTCTCTCCTGCTACACCGCATCCTATAAGGTAGGCGGCAAGCTCTCCGCTATGCTCTAAACATAAAATATCTTGGTTGACGTCTGTTAAAGCTGAACTCAGCGAAGACTCACTCCATGCGTCAGAGAATACCGATGCTTCAATATCCGCGATGAGATTGATATCCGCAGCATCTGCCGATCTGATTATTGATGCGGTTGTCATCTTACTCTCCGTCTTTTTTAGTCCCGCCAACCGCAAATGCTTCTCTCAGTGCGGATTCAATATCCGCGAGAGTCTTTCTGTATACCTCAACGTCTCCGCCGAATGGGTCGGAAATGTCCCTGGGCATGACGCTGATCACGGAAGCAAACTCGGGGAAGGCGAACATAAGATTCATAGCATGGGATGAGGTGATACCTACAACCAGATCAGATTCCGCGAGAATGTCACGGTCAACCGTTCGGGATACGTGAGACGTGTAGTCGTTCTCAGATGTAGGCAGAACTCCTCTTTCCATCAGTACGCGAAGGGCGTTTTCCGAGATCGGCTCTCCGTTGGCCGCAAGTCCCGCTGATACCGCGTGGTATTGAGAATCTGTATATATATGATTAAAGAGAGCCGCTGCCATGGGAGAACGGCAGGTGTTTCCCGTACATACAAAAAGAAGTGTTTTTTTGCTGTCCGTGTCCGTCTTCTCGGGACATAACATAATTTTGCTTTCGGTCATTTCCCGATTTTCCTCCAAACTTTAATGTAATCTTCGATTGCCTTCGTACGTCAGAACTCAATAACCGAATTTACCCGTGAGACTGTCATCGGACTTGATCCAGTCGTCAACATTATAAACCGTGTAGTTGTCTGCATCCTCACGTATTATTACCTTTTCGATGCCTGCGTTGATAACGAGTCTCTTACACATCATACAAGAGCAAACACCGCCGATAACACTGCCGTCCTCGGGTGATGTGCAACACATATAGAGAGTAGACCCGAGCATATTTTCACGGGAAGCTGCAATGATGGCGTTAGCTTCTGCGTGGATGGAACGGCAAAGCTCATATCTTTCGCCCCTGGGAATGCCGAGAGTATCTCTCATGCATGAGCCGATGTCGGTACAGTTCTTTCTGCCGCGGGGAGCCCCGTTATATCCGGTTGAAATGATAACGTCGTTTTTCACGATAATCGCACCGTAACGCTTTCTGAGACAAGTGGAACGCTCGGATACGGTCTCTGCAATATCAAGGTAGTAGTTGTGCTTTGAAACGCGTGTCATATGAATCTCCTATTTGCCGCACAGCAGCTTCTGAATTTATGTAAGGTGCGTCAGATATGTATCTGACGGCAAAACCATACTATTATATACTATTATACTATTTCATACCGAGAAAATCAAGGAGTGGAGCAAATATTTTTGGCGAAGTGGATTCAAAACGACAGTGGGGAAAATATGCATCGGCAAGTAATATGCCGGATGGAAGATGGCAAAAATATTTTTTTCAAAAAAACTCGAAAAAATTCCCGAAAGGTATTGACAAAGTGAAATATATGGGGTATAATACCCAAGTACAAAGAAGCAGAACGCCTCCGTTCTCACCGTGCCGCAGGGCGAGCTCGGTCAATACCTTTCATCTCAAAGATACGTTTGGGAGTTGGTTTTGCGTGCGGAGACTTTCGTTTCGGCGCGATTTTTATTTATTTGGGGGTGCTGACAATAAGCGCTAAGGAACTGCATATCAACGATGATATCAAGGCTAAGGAAGTCCGTATGCTCGACGAGCAGGGTGAACAGCTCGGTATCATGGCACTTGACGCAGCAAAGACATACGCATACGAACGTGATCTCGATCTCGTAATGATCGCTCCTACGGCTAAGCCTCCGGTTTGCCGTGCAATGGATTACGGAAAGTATTGCTACGAACAGGACAAGAGAGAAAAAGAGGCTAAGAAGAAACAACAGACCGTTGAAGTCAAAGAGGTTCAGCTTTCCTGCAGAATCGACACACATGACTTTGAGACCAAGGCTAACCGTGCGAAGAAATTCCTCTCCGACGGTAACAAGGTAAAGGTTTGTCTCCGCTTTAAGGGACGCGAGATCGCGCACCAGGAGCTCGGCCGTGAGATGCTCGGCAGATTCGCCGAAGCCTGCTCGGAATTCGGAAACGTTGACAAGAAGCCGACCCTTGAAGGACGTCAGCTTACAATGTTCATCGCTCCGGTCAAAAATCAGTCAAAATAAGGCAGTTTTCGCGAATGTCACACCGCGGGAAACCGTGCCGTCCGTACAAGGATAAAAATAAACCGAAAGGAACATAGAACAATGGGAAAGATCAAGACACACAAGGCTTCAGCCAAGAGATTCACTGTTACCGGTACAGGTAAAGTAAAGGCTTACCATTCCGACCACCGTCATAACCTCAATCAGAAGACTGCAAAGAGAAAGAGACACCTCAGAAGCAGCCAGATCCTCAGCAAGGCTATGACAGCAAACGTAAAGAGACTTATCGGTCAGGACTAATAGTAGAACATACGAAAGAAAGGATGTAACGAAAGATGGCAAGAGTTAAGGGCGCAATGATGACGCGCAAGAGAAGAAATAGAATCCTCAAGGCTGCAAAGGGCTACTGGGGCTCCAAGAGCAAGCACTTTAAGATGGCTAAGCAGGCTGTAATGAAGAGCGGTAACTACGCTTACATCGGCCGTAAGCAGAAGAAGAGAGACTTCCGTGCTCTCTGGATCACTCGTATCTCTGCTCAGGCAAAGGTATGCGGTATCAACTATTCTCAGCTTATGCACGGTCTCAAGAAGGCAGGTATCAACCTCAACCGTAAGATGCTCGCTGAGATCGCAGTAAACGATAAGGAAGCATTTGCTAACATCGTTGAGCTTGCAAAGGCAGCTCTCTAAGATATAAATTAAGGGTGTCGCGCGTATGCGTGATGCCCTTTAAGCGTTTTTATGAGACATTGATAATTATGGAAAAATACGTTTTTTGTGACGGATTTGATGTACCTTACATCGCGTCGCGCCAAAATGCAAGGGTGATTTCGGCATCCAAACTCAGCGATAAAAAGCATAGAGAAAAGACGGGGCTGTTCCTTTGCGAAGGCATAAAACTTACCCTTGAAGCGGCACGGTACGGCAGTCTTTCAGAGGTTTATCTGAGAGAAAGTGATGCCGAAAATTACAGATATGCCGTGGACACTGTCCTTGAGGCAGGCGCGGAGGTTTTCGTTATTTCCGACTCCGCATTTGACAAGATCACTACCGAAAAGGCACCGCAGGGTATAATTTCCACGGCTTTTGCCGTTGATAGTGCGGATTTTTCCGCTGATGAGGACTCTAACGTGCTTCTTCTCGACTGTGTAAGAGATCCCGGAAACTTAGGTACGATACTCAGGAGCGCCGCGGCACTCGGTAACGTTACCGTCGCACTTCACTCGTGCGCTGATGTGTATAACCCTAAAACCGTGCGTGCGGCTATGGGTGCGATCTTCAAAACGAGGATCCTTAAGATTGACAACTGCGTGGAATTTGTGAAAAACTGTAAAAATACAGGAAGACGTGTACTTGCCGCCGCACTTACAGACGATAGTCTGAAGCTTGGAAAGTACGAAACTAAAAAAAGTGATGTTATAGTCATCGGAAACGAAGGGCACGGCATCTCGGAGGAGATCATCGCCGAGTGTACGTCTTCGCTTATGATACCCATGAAGGAAGGGACGGAAAGCCTTAACGCTTCCGTTGCGGCTTCCGTGATACTTTGGGAATACGCCAGATAATACACGGTTTTAGAGATAAAAAGCTTTTACAGCCCGATTGGTAAAGAGTTTTACTAAAAAAGCGCGGCTGAATGGAGATTATTATGAGGGATTACAGGATATACTGGATATGGCTTGCGGAAAGTGCCGGTCAGGGCTCGGTTATTGCTGTCAAACTTGTGAATGCATTCGGTAACGCATCTGCGGTGTACGCCGCTACTGCCGAGGATGTTGAACGGGTTTGCTCCGATATTATGAGCAAAAGAGAGATGACGCAGGCGAAGAAGATATTGTCTGACAAAAACATGGATGAAGCTGACAGAATATTTGAGTCAGCAGTAAGCCTCGGGCAGAGAATTATTGTTCCGACTGACGAGGATTATCCCCGCGGACTTACCGCACTGAGAAATGCACCCCTTGTTTTATACGTCATGGGTGAGCTTCCTAAGCTGAACCGTGACCTATGTATCTCCGTTGTCGGAACGAGAACAATGAGTGATTCGGGCAGACGAAACTCATACGCCGTAGGTTACGGACTTGCCGCGGGCGGCGCGGTCGTGGTCAGCGGAATGGCGTTGGGTTGTGACGGTATGGCGCTTTGCGGTGCTATTGGAGCAGGCGGCAAAACCGTTGCCGTTCTTGGCGGCGGTGTTGATGTTGTATATCCCAAGGATCACAGGGAACTTTATAATACCATCCTTAAAAACGGTGCCGTTATCTCCGAATATCCTCCCGGAACGGAACCGAGAGGGTACCATTTCCCGGTGAGAAACAGAATAATCAGCGGACTTTCCGCGGGCAGCGTGGTAGTTGAAGCTGATGCCAAAAGCGGTGCGCTTATCACCGCGCGGCACGCAATATGTCAGGGCAGAAACGTGTTCGCCGTCCCAGGCGAAGTGGGACTTCCCGGTAGCGAAGGTGCCAACAGTCTGATCAAGAACGGTGCATTTGTTGTAACCTCAGCCGAAGACGTACTTGCGGAATACGAATTTATATATCCTCACAGCGTAAGCATGAAGTCCTATCACCGTGCGATGCGTAATTTTGAAGCGGATGAGTCATCCGAAGAGGCTATGGCGCGGCTGAGAATTACCGCAAAGGGCGGTAAGAATTACTATGGAGTTTCCGCGTACGGCGGAAAAAGCGGAAGCTTCAATAAGACGGATACTGTAAAGAAGGCTCCGTCCCCGAAGAGACGTGACAAGAAAAACGCCGATGCGGCGGTTACACTCGGACATCCAACTGAAGAAGTTAAAGTGAAACTTCAGAGCATATCTTCCGCCAGAGCGGAGAAAACTGAGAAAAAGACGGTAAAAACGCCTG
>JAZUBG010000085.1:0-10018 GCA_045638405.1 Eubacteriales bacterium
TCACACAAACCTAAATGATGTTCTCGCATATCCATTATAACACCTATTTTGAATTCTGCACTATACTTTTTCTGTTTTTGTCCCTTTTTTGCCATAAAAATATGCACCTCCAAAAGTGTCTAACTTTTGGGGTGCATATCACTTCTGCACACTCTCTTTTTAATTCAAATATTCTTGAAAAGATCTATAAAATTATTCGGAAAGAATGTCTCCTGCCTTCTTGTCACCGTAAATCATGCTCCAGTCACTGTCGAAAGCGTCGATAGCGTACATTGTGAGAGGATGGTAAATAAGAGTGGAGAAGAGGCTGGGATTGATTGTAACGGAGTGCGCTCCAACCATTGCAACCTTGTGAACCTGCTCACAAGTCTTGAAGCTTGCCGCAAGAACCTGAGTCTTAAGACCCTGCATTTTGAACATAGCAACGATCTCTTCAACTACATGAACACCATCGGAGATGATATTGTCAAGTCTGTTGATGTAAGGAGCAACGAAGTCTGCACCTGCACGAGCTGCCATAAGAGCCTGCTGCTGAGTGAAGATAGCTGTAGCTGTTACCTTGATGCCGCGAGCTTTACACATGGACATAGCCTTAAGGCCTTCTTCAGTGATCGGGATCTTGATGTAGAAGTTACCACCAACGAAATCGCGGAGAAGCTCAGCTTCTCTTACGATCTCCTCAGCAACGGAAGCAGTTGTCTGAACGTGGAACATTTTCTCGTCGCCGATAATATCTCTAATTTCACGAAGGAGTTGCTTGAAATCCGACTTTGCGGATGAAATGATGGTGGGGTTGGTTGTTACACCTGCAATGGGGAAAAACTCATTACATTTTTTAATGCCATTGAGATCGGCACTGTCTACCATAAAAAGCATAATTTTGCCTTCCTTCTTCAATTTACTATATTGTACGAGTTTATTCTACCACATAATAGATAAACTGTCAAGTTTACTTGTAAACATGAATTTTAGATAATGAAGAAAAAACTTGTACGTATTGACGAAAAAGCACGATCTCTTTTGTTACTTTGGACGAAATGTATTGCTATGTTTGTGATATATAAAAAATCTTTTAAGAATATCGTGATTTGCTGTAACCATTACGTACAGATGTCGTCATAATGTATGAAGGCACATCACGAAACTTTACGAAAGGAGAAACTACTATGGATGATAATACAATAATCGAACAGCTTTGGCAGAGAAAAGACGGTGTTTTGTCAGTTATCGGACTGAAATACGGTAAGCTGTGTCACTCGCTCTCATTCGGAATTCTTAGAAGTGAGGAAGATGCAGAGGAATGTGTTAACGACGCTTATATGAAAGTTTGGGAAACGATTCCTCCCGCACGTCCCGACAGTCTCAGAGCGTATATAGCAAAGCTTACGAGAAACATTTCCATTGACAAACTCCGCACAGGTTCGAGAAAGAAGCGTTCGTACGGAGAAAGAGAAGTGGCTCTTGACGAGATTGCCGAGATAGTACCCGGCGGAGTATCTCCAGAAGACGCACTTAACGAAAAAGAGCTTGCCTCTGTAATTGATTCGTTCGTACGTGAACAACAGGAAGATGCAAGACTAATATTTATAGCGAGATACTGGAGCTATAAATCCGTCAGTGAAATCTCGCGTGAGCTTGGTTTTTCACAGAGCAAAGTCAAAACAACACTTCACAGGGTCCGCAACGAACTGAAGGAAAAACTTGAAAAGGAGGGATACATTTTATGAGTAAAAGAGACAGAATCGAAAATGCTGTGGGAATGATCGGAGAAGACCTGATAGACGAATATCTTGAAAGAACCTCTGTCAAGCGTCGTAGTATCCCACTCAGAAAGATTATTTTAATTGCCGCGGCGCTTCTTATTGTGACTACTGCTCTCGGTGTCGGAATATTCATGGGTCGTGGCAGTGACGGAGAGTTCGGAAAGAACAACGAAAGTACGTCTGGTAAAGAAAGCGTAACAACTCCCGTGACTCCCGAGACATTGCCTTTTGGTATCGTTTCCCTTGAAGCGAAAAATTCGGACGGAGAATATATCACATCAGATACGGAATTTGTTATCAAGACCGAAAACGGAACCGTGAGACTGCTTTCCGAGTCGATAGTTCTGACTCCCGCATACGATTATACGGTGACAGAGCTTGAAAAAGACAGCTTCGTACTTAAGATTTCGGAGAATATTCCCGACAACTCCACGCTTAAGATCGATTTCGTTAAAGAAAAGGTCATCATCCGTACGTGGCAGTTTGCAACCCGTGAAGTCCTTTCAGTAACGGGAACTTTCCCTGAAGACGGAAGTATGGCTTGCGACGTTAACACCACGTTTGAACTTGTTCTTTCTTACGCAGGTTGCGAAAACGTTCCCGATCATGTAAAGTTTGAGCCACACGTTGACGGAGAATGGACTCATATCGGTAAAACCTGGAGATTTATACCAAGTTCACCGCTCTCAGCAGATACAACGTATACCGCTGTCGTTTCTCCCGGTATCACCTGCGGAGAAATGGTGATAGATAAGAAATTTACTTCCACCTTCGGTACGTATCCGGCTGATGTTACGGATACCATGATCGTAACTCCTCAGTATCTTACAGTAGATAAGGTGAACACCTATCGCAGAGATGAAAGCGTAAAAATGATGTTCTCATGCATATCAAGCGATGCTTATAACGCTCCTCTGGTTCCTGTGGACACTCTTGAAAGCTCTTTGGCAGACGTTAACCTTGAGACCTTTGCTTCTCATAAGGATTTCCTCGCATCCATGAACGGCAGACATACTGATGGTGAAACATCTACGGTGAGCACCGAACTCAGTTACTTCACGGCAGGTGACAAGCCCGTTTATATTCTCGATGTCGGGTGCGGACTTCCCGAAGGCTATTACCGCGCCGAAGTCAGAACAGCAAAGGGAAGAGTTCTCTTTGATTGGTACTTCCAGGTAAATGATACTTCCGCATACATGATACAGACGGGACATGAAGTTCTTATGTTCGTTTCCGAAAATGATGAACTTGCTAAGGACGTTAAAGTAAAACTTGGTGACGAGGAATATTTCACCGACGAAAACGGAAGCGTTACTATTGACGTGAGAAACTGCGATGTCAGCGGAGAGTATATCACGGTGGGTAACGGAGACACTCCGCTTCTTATCTGCACCGATAACGTGGGGGTGACGTATCATAAGGGTTACGTTTATACAGACCTGCAGGTCTACCGCCCCGGAGACACACTGAACGTATGGGGTATAATACCGAATGTTAACGTACCCGAAACGTCAGGCGGGAAAGCAGAGCTGGTTCTTAAGGAAAACTATAACAGCGAGCTTTTCAAAGTCCCGCTTACACTTGACGAAAACGGAGCATTTGAATTTTCAAGAAAGCTTGAAAAATTCGAGCCCGGAACCAATTACAGAATTTGCTTGAATGTTGACGGAGTAACCGTTGCATCCAGATTCTTTACGGTTGCGAAATTTGAGGAAACTGTGTGGGAATACGAGCTTGACATTCCGAAGAATCACATGGTTTTAGGTGAAGACTTTACTTTCACAGTCAAGGTAAATCACATCTCAGGACTTCCCGCTGTAAACAAGAAAGTTTACGCAAGCGTTATGTACAGTGATTACACGGCGGTGACCGATGAAAGCGGAATTGCGCGTTTTACTATCAATACTGCATCCGCACACGCCAAGGCAACTGCTAACACTAATGACGGTGATAATCCTGTCTATAATTTCCGGGTATATCTTGAAGGGTATAACGGTATCTCGTTTTTACATTCAGACGTTAACTATATTCAGGTTAAGCCGCTCAAAATGAATTCAGAGTTAAACATGGGTGAATGTAAAGTCACCGTAAACGAACTGATCGTTCCGGATAAAGATATTATCGAGTTCGAAAAGGAACTTTACGGTGAGGGCGTTGAACGTAAGGTAAATATTTGCGTATATGAAACCGTAAGAGAAAGATATATCAAAGAATACCGTTACAACGAACAGACCAAGGAAAATGTTCCTATTTATAGTGTAAAGACTTACGTTGAAAGAACGTTTGATTTTGAAAAAGTTTCTCTGAACGGCGAATTTGAGTTTGATATAGTTGCTTCGGTAGATATTAAAACTTCAACCGACTCGAAACATTATTATTATGACGTTTACTTCACATTTACTGATGACAGCGGCACATACGAAGCAACATCAACTTTCACCCGTGGAATAGACAGAACTTATGCTTATAACATGAACGCCAACGGTTCTTTTTCACAGTATGACGTATCATACAGTTATGCTCAAGGAACAGGAGACGCTTATACAAGCTACAAGTATAAGCTTGAACCACAGTACTGTGATGAAAATTATAACCGAATATTCAAACTTGGTGAACCCATAGAGTTCGCATTTGAAGGGTATGACGGTGCCTCCACCGAGGGCGGTAAGCTTATTAGGATCGTTTTCGGTAACGGTGTTACCTCTTGCGAAGATGTGACAGGGAAAGATCTGACCATGACGTTTGAGGAAAGAATGCTTCCCGGTGTGTTCGTAACGGGTGTATACTATAAGGATGGTGTGTTCTACAGAATGCCCGTGTACGAGATTAGAATGGACACAGAAGAAAGACATCTGAACGTTGAAGCTAAGCTTGATAAAGCGGATTACGCACCGGGTGACAGTGCAACGGTTAAAATAAAGGTTACTGACGAAAACGGAAAGGCAATAAAGGGCGTTTCTCTTAACCTCAGCATAGTAAATGCGGCATTGGGAAATCTTCCGGAGATCAACTCCATAAAGTACGTCAAGTCTATGAATTACTACGACCTTTATACGTTCTCAACGTTCAGACCCTACGACGTATTCACCTTCATGCCCGCCCACGGTGGAGGTAGTGGAGAGGAGTTCAGAGTCGACTTTAATGACGTTCCTTATTTCGGCGGCGGTCTTTCCGACGAAAACGGTGAGCTGACCGTTAAGTTTAAGCTACCCGATAACGTGACGAAGTATAATTACACCGTCCACGCAGCAAACGGCGAACTTTACGAGGGTACTTTCCGAGACAGCTTTAACGTGACGATGGATTTCTTCATTCAGCAGTCCGAGATCTTTGACGTTAAATGTGACGATGACTTTGTAGTAAACGTTGTTGGTGTTGGTGAAGAAGGAACAGTAAAGGCTGAGGTTACCCTGAAAGAGATCGGAAAGAAGATCACTCTCGACGGTAAGATAGGTGAGGCTCTGAACGCAAACTTCGGTAAGCTTCCCGCAGGAATTTATACTGTGTCTATCACAGCCGAAAGCGGAGGTAAAAAGGACGCTCTCGAATATCCCGTTACCGTAGCTGAAAACTATCAGACAGTAAAGAGAAACGAGGTTATCAGTGGAGAGGGAAGTGTAACACTCAAACCTGAAAGGTACCCTGTGAATATTAAAGTCACAACTGCTGAATATGCCCGTTATGTAAGATACCTCGCATACCTTGTTCCGAGTAAAAATGCAGCAAACGATACAATTCTGGCATATATCTCAAGTCTTCCTGTGCGCGAGGAGATCTTCGATGCGAAATATACACCATCATCATCTGTTTCGGCTACTGCTGATGGACTTTTAAGACCTATTTCGTCAGCTGAGGGTGACGTTGTTCTTACAGCACTTTCCAAGGGATTTGCCAAAAATGATCTTGGTGAGTATTACGAAGAAAAACTGAACGGATATGTTAAGACAGCTCGTCCCGAAACACTTACCGAAGCTGTTGAACTGATACTTCTTGAATGTGCACTCGGACAAGATAATTCGGAAGATCTCAAATATCTTTACGAGACTCTCGAGGATGACGATTATATCGAGATTCTTATCTCTCTCGGACTTATTCTGAACGGAGAATATGAACTTGCAAAAGAAGTTTATCTCGATTCCGAAAATCACTCAGGCGACGAAGGTTACGACGGACTAAAGGCACTTGCGGCAGTCTACGTTGACCGTGAGAATGCGGCGAATATTATCGATATTTGCATGGGAAATTCTAACGCGGATTATCTGTTAAGCTTTGCTGTAGCGGCTTACGTTAATGAAAGAGTCGGTATTTCAGAGCGCGGCGAATCTGTAGAAATAAAGTACGGAGATAAGACTGAGACTATCAAAGTGTCAGGCCTTGAAGTTCGTTTTGTAAACGTTACCGAACGCATTGATGAGATCGTTTTCAGCGATATGAGCGACGGCGTTGAGGTGTCATACGAGGTTGTCGAAGGAATAGATGATCTTGAAAATGCAAAGGGAAGCTTTGATGCGTATTTCGGTGAACAGTACGTTGACGAATCGGGGTCTGTGTACTTTGACATTTGCTTCGATCTTTCAAATCTTGACGATGAAACCGGTGTTCTGAGGCTTACACTTCCGGACAGCCTGAGACTTGACGCTGACGTTAATTCACAGCTTCCGGAAGGTTACTACGTATCTGATAGAAACGTTAACGAGATCGTGATAACAAAGTGGTGTGACCGTGAATACTGGAACAATAAATCAGACAATGTGTTCAAACAGTATTCCGATCAGATCAGCATAAAAACAACGGTACGTTATCCCGGTAACTTCAAGCTTGAGTCAGCCGTATTCGTAACGTCTGATGACGACTACTACGTTTCAGATGGCGTGTTCTTTGATCTGAAGTAAGAAACCAATAAAAAATAACCTCTGCGTGAAGCAGAGGTTATTTTACTTTAATTTACATCACTCTTCAAGACAACTCAGATCGTACATTTCGAGATATTCCTTGGTGTTCATTACCATTTCGCGGAACAGCTCCCATGCATCCTTTCTTGAGCAGGTTACGAGAGGATCATTTGCGAAGACATTGAATATCGCTTTGACGTCACGTGCGGCGATGGCACGGTCAAGCTCTTCCTGCTCGGCACAGACTCTTGATACCATAGGATAGATCTCAGTCGGGATATTACCTGCCATAAATGGAGTGATGGAACCGTCGCGGAACATAGCGTTTGTTTCAACGATAGCTCCGATGGGAAGATTGGGTATCTGACCGTAGTTCGGAATGTTTACGTTTGAAAGCAGTGAGTCGAGACCGATGAGCGAACGCATCTGGTCAACTCCGTCCTCGCCTGACGTACGGATCTGAAGAGGCTCTTCTCCGCTTAAGATACGTCTGCTTGTTTCAATGCGTTCTTCAAGATCCTCGAGTCTCCATGAGATAGGAGTAAGAGCAAATCCCCAGTCGTAAACTGTTTCGGGATCAGCAAGATACCATTTACCCTCACAGAACTCAGCAAGGTGTCTGTCACCCGCCGCCGCGATGTAGCCATAGCGGAGGAACAGATCAAGCTTGATTTTATTTGAAGTAGCAAAGGCACTGTTTCTCCAGTTGGTGTCAAAGTCCTTCGTATAGCCGTCTGCGGCATATTTTTCGGCAAATTTTCTGTAAATAGGGAAGAGATCAAGATTTCTGTACTTTGCTTCAGTAAGCCATGTAAAGTGGTTTACCGAAACGGGATTTATTTTGATTTCGCGTCTCTTTACGCCTTCGATACCGCAAATGTCTTTGAGAGCTTCGATGAGGAAATCCTGAGTCTGGAATACCTCGTGACAACTTCCGAAAGCTTTGATCTCGGGGAAAACTCTGTAAAGAGTCTTAACGCAAAGTGCCATGGGGTTTGTGTAGTTGATTACCCATGCGTTCGGGCAGTACTTTTTGATGCATTCAGCGATCTCCTCGAACATGGGAACGGTACGCATAGCTCTGACGATACCGCCGGGACCCGTTGTGTCACCTACAGACTGATAAATACCGTACTTCTCGGGAGTATGTATATCAGATCCCATAGCATCAAAGGTTCCGGGCTGAATGGATATTGCAACGAAATCAGCGTTTTCGTAAGCTTCCTTGGCTGTCTCAACTGCGTGATAATTCCAGTTGGACTTTGTGTCCTCGAGACCGTTGAACATATTACCGATAATTTCGTTGTCTTTAGCTGCCGGGTAATTTATGTCGTAAAGATAAACGTCACCAGACATATCGGGGCATACAGCAAGGTCACTCATGAGAGCCCACGCCCAACCGCGGGAGCCGCCACCGATATAAGCAATTTTGACCTGCTCTGCTTTTTTACCGTTGTAAATCATATTTCCTCCGATTGAAAGTCAAATTAAGAAAGTCTTATTTTTTCTTCTTGCTAAGAAAACCAAGAAGCTTTTTGTTGTTGACACCGAGGTAGTATGCAACTGTGGATACTGCTATTGCAGGAAGAATTACAAGAACGTAAGCAATGGGATTGTAAGGAGAGTAGGTACGGATAAGACCTGTATACATACCTTCCCAGAATACTGCGATAGTCTTACAAAGACCACCGAGAGTACCTGCCCACTTCCAGCCGAAAGCCCCGTCGGTTGAACCGAAGACGCTGCCGATAACAGCACCGAGTGCGAGGATCATGTTAGGGATGTTTGCGATGAGAGAAACCCACAGACCGCGAAGAGGCTTCATTTCAGCTCTGCCGCCGTCAATACGTATCCTCTCTTTTCCGCCCTCTTCCCACATTGCCGAGTAGAGAAGTGAAATGTAGAAAGCTGTCGCAAAAAGGCTTGTGAAAACGAAAATGGAATTTCTCGTAACACCGAAACCTGAAATAGTGAAGCCGAGAATTGTGGCTCCTGTCTGGTTGAGGAGGAGTTTCGTTATGATCTTGGAATTTTCTTTGAGGTAACTAAACATAAAATCTGACCTGCCTGTTACAATACTTTTTCGTCTATTATATTGCTTTTGTAAAAATAAAACAAGCACCTTCGCAGAAAGTTTACAAATAATCCATTATTAAAACGAAAAAAGTTAGAAATTGTTCTGTTTTAGTTTAGAAGCTTAAACTTTTTGAAATATTTGCGCTAATTAACCTATTTCGACACTTCTAATTATACTTTTGTCTTGAATCTTTTATGATTTTGTATTATAATGGTACTGATAATTCTGTACGTATTTGCAGTTTTCGCTGTGGCGGAAACGATGCGGAAAGGAGACGTGTGAAATCTATAGAGCTTGATGCAATGCCACCACTTGCGGTGGAGTTTGCAAGACATAAAAAAGCTGTTCAGGGATGTTCCATCAAGACTGTTGACGAATATATGCTTGACATACGAATGTTTCTCAGATATATTAAGCTCTCAAGAGCGCACTTTGCTCTGACAGACGAGAACTTTGAGTTATGCGACATATCCGACTTGACAGCAGATGATTTTGAAAAGATCACGACGACAGAGATATACGAGTTTCTTTACTATCTTGATACCGCCCGTGGTTCAGCGAGCAAAAATAAAGCGAGAAAACTGTCGGCTATCAAAGCCTTCTTCAAATTTCTGACCGTGAAAAAGATGCTCTTTGAACAGAATCCCGCAATTAACATCGAAACTCCCAAACATAAAAAAGAGCTCCCCAAACACCTCAGTGTGGAAGAAAGCGTTCTCCTCCTTAACACCGTTTTAGAGGACTTTACCTCGAAGAACAGAGTACGTGATTTCGCGATACTTACGCTGTTTCTTAACTGCGGAATGCGACTGTCGGAGCTTTGTGGAATAAATCTCAATGACATTGACAACCGTCTGCGCTCCGTTAGAGTAACGGGTAAAGGCTCTAAGCAAAGGATCATATATCTCAACGATGCTTGTCGTGTGTCTCTCGGAAACTACCTTACGTTAAGGCAGCAGACACCTGCAAACAAAGGAGAGAATGCACTCTTTATCTCGTCACGCGGTGCGAGAATAAGCGTAAAGACCGTTCAGGCTATGGTTTACCGCTATCTTGATCTTGCGGGACTTGGTAATAAAGGTTACTCGGTACATAAGCTCCGTCACACTGCGGCGACATTGATGTATCAGACTGGAGAAGTGGATATTCGTGTGCTTAAAGATATTTTAGGTCACGAAAATCTCGGCACTACAGAAATATATACACACCTAAAAAACGAGCAACTGCAACAAGCAGCTAATTCTAATCCCCTACCAAAAATTAAACCTAAATCCAATAAGTCGGAT
>JAZUBG010000086.1:0-5465 GCA_045638405.1 Eubacteriales bacterium
AGGGGAGGGGCCCCCTCCTCCCGCCTTTTCGCCTAGAAATATAATCGCGTGGACATGGTCGGGCATAATAACATAGTAATTTCGGGAGGAGCAAGCCCCTCCCCTACCGCGTATCCGATTGTTTCATCGGTAATAACAAGGTCTGTTTTAACAATTTCAGATAGAAGACGTACTCTATCCCTAACACACATAGTAATAAAATATGCGCCTTCCGAACTGTAATTAAAATCCTTTAATCTTGTGGATTTTCGTTGTGGTAATTCTTTTTCATTATCCATTTTTATCACCCACAATCATTATAACACATAATCCAGCAAAAAGGAACCACTTCACTCGATATTTACAAGGCTGCCTTATGGAAACACAACATAAACGGTACTTGTATTTTATCCTTAGTTGTGATATAATGAACTTGTCGTATTGATAATGTGAACTCTAATTTGTAGTGAAACGGAGGTCAGCGTATTATGGTATATTTACAAAGCTTTCGTATGCCGTCGAAAGAAGCTGAAGAGTATTATTTGTCGCATTCCGAAAAAGCTGAAAAATCTTACTACACTACAAGATATCCCTTTTATCTGTTCCAACACCGCGAGCTGCCCGAATTCTATTTCACCGACATAACTATATTCTGCGGCAACAACGGAAGCGGTAAAAGCAGCCTGCTTAACGTCATCGCGGAAAAGCTTGGGCTTGAGCGTACAACGCCCTACAACCGTACGGACTTCTTCAAGGATTACGTAAACCTCTGCCGATATCAGCTTGACAGCGATATCCCCAAGGGAAGCCGTATCATCACCAGCGACGGAGTTTTTGAAAGGGTACTTGACATCCGTCGCGTTAATGACGGCATAGACGGCAAAAGATCCGACCTTATAGACGAGTATATTGAAGAAAACAGCCGAAACGCTGAACCCAACCGCCTGCAGGGCTTTGACGACTACGATCGCTGGAAACGGGTATACGACATGCGAAACAAGAACCGAAGTCAATCCCGCTTTCTTAAAGAAAACCTGATGCGAAATATTCAGGAGCGCTCTAACGGCGAGAGTGCCTTATCATATTTTGTTGACTCCATCGAGGAAAGAGCCTTGTACCTATTAGATGAACCGGAAAACAGCTTGTCTCCGCAAAATCAGCTGCAGTTAAAGTATTTTATTGAGGATTCGGTAAGAAGCTTTGGTTGCCAGTTTATTATCTCAACACACTCGCCCTTCCTCCTTTCTCTGAAGGGCGCGAATATTTATGACATCGATGCTACTCCTCCCGTAGAAAAGAAGTGGACAGAGCTTGACTGTGTGAGAGTATACCACGATTTCTTCACCGAACAGCAGGACAAGTTCCGTTAAGACATATGCATATTACAGTATCTAAACCAAACGGAGTTCATCATGAAAAAAACGTACAAAACCGAGCTTCACTGTCACACGAATGAGGTCAGTGCCTGCTCACATATGACCGGCGCGGAGACCGTTGAAAAGTATCTTGAGGCAGGCTACAGCTCCATCGTTATCACAAATCACTTCGATGCTTGGCGTGTTGGCGGCCCCATGATCTACAAGGTACGATATGACACCTACGAAGAGCAGGTTAGACGGCATTATGAGGTCATCCGCGAGATCAGAGAATATGCCGCGGGCAGAATCAATATAATCGACGGGCTTGAGATGTCGACACACCACTCGGGAAACGATTATCTCATTTTCGGAATGACCGAAGAAGAAGCGCTGTCAAAAAATATGTTCGACTTGTCCATGAAAGAGCTGAAAAGTCACATAAAAGAGCTCGGATGCCTCATAATTCAGGCGCATCCCATGAGACGGGGCATGACTATCGTCGATCCCGATCTCGTAGACGGATATGAGGTCTACAACGGCGACCTTGACGCCATGAAATACAACGAGGTGGCGTATCACTTCGCTCTCGTCGCAGGCGGTGGCAAAAAGATACTCACCGTGGGCAACGACCATCACCTCCACGAGGAGCCTCTCCGCGCGGCAATACTGACAGACGAACCCATCAAAGACACCAAACAGCTTGTTGCCGTTCTGAAAAGCGGCGCTTACAAACTGCACGTAACTGACGCTGACTATCTGCCCTGCGCAGAATAGCACCGATCCACATATACTGAACGGGTAAACGACTATGAAAAAAAGAATTTACAAAACCGAACTTCACTGCCATACAACTGAAATGAGCGGCTGCGCTTCCGAAACGGCGCAGGGTATGATCGACAAGTACGTCGCTTGCGGTTACACCTCAGTAGTGCTTACAAACCATTGTGAAAACTCACGTATCCACGCCCCTCAGGAGTACCGCTATCGCTATGACTCCTATGAGGAGCTTATAAACAAGAACTATGACGCTATCGAATATACGAGAGGTCTTGCCGAAGGTAAGCTTCACATCATAGATGGCTTTGAGCTTTGTAACTGCGTCACCGAAAACGATTATCTCATCTACGGTCTCACACGGGATCAGGCACTTGGCTTTGACCTTTGCTTCAGCGATATCTGGGACGTAGCAGATTACGTAAGAAAATGCGGCGGCGTTATCATTCAGGCACACCCCTTCAGACTCGGCATGACTATCGTCGATCCCGATTTAGTTGACGGATACGAGGTGTACAATACCCATAACAATCATCCCTTTATGAATGCCGTTGCACGTCAGTGGATATGTAACCTCGGTCTTGAAGATAAGATACTTACCGCAGGCAATGATCATCACGATCCCGAGGATATTCCCACAGCGGGAATTCTCACGAACGAGCCTATCACAAATTCCGAAGAACTTGTCCGCGTTCTTAAGAGCCGCGACTACTCAATTTTCCACGAGGGTTGAGGAGAATTGCAACAATGCCTTTATATAAGACCGATCTGCACTGCCATACTTCAGAGGGTAGCGTTTGCGCAGAGGAAAGCACAAAGGATACCATTGAAAAGCATATTGCATACGGATTCACTTCAATTGCTTTGACCAATCACCTTGAAAACTACAGAATAGGTGCGCCCGAGGGCTCACACACCATTGTTTTTTCAACCTACGGCGATTATATCGACTTTATATACGACAAGATCGACCTCGCCCGTGAGATTGCGGGAGACAGAATACATATCCTAAATGGATTTGAGCTGAGAAACAATGAATCCGAAAATGATTATCTCGTTTACGGCTTAACACGAGAGATGGCCAAGAACTTCGATCTTGTGGCAAATCCTCTTAAGAAAAGCAGTGATTATGTCAGAAGCTGCGGCGGGGTTATCATCCAGGCTCATCCCTTCAGAATCGGTATGACTCTCATTGAACCCGATCTTGTTGACGGATATGAGGTTTACAACACCCACAATAAATATCCGTTTATGAACGTAATGGCACGGCAGTGGATGTGTAACATGGGGCTTGAAGACAAGATATTCACGTCAGGTACAGACCATCACGATCCCGAGGATATTCCCACAGCGGGAATTCTCACGAACGAGCCTATCACAAATTCCGAAGAACTTGTCCGCGTTCTTAAGAGCCGCGACTACTCAATCTTCCACGAAGGATAAAAGACGGAGGATTCATGACCAAACAATATAAAACCGAACTTCACTGTCACACCGCTGAAGCAAGCTTCTGTGCCGACGAAAAAGCTGCGCACGCTGTAGAAAAGTTCATTTCCCACGGTTATACTACGGTAGTCATAACCAATCACCTCCAGCATTACCGCGTGGGTAAAAACAAAGAATTCGCTACGTATGAGGACTACGTTGATTTCGTCTACGACAGCGTGGATCTGGCAAGAGATGCGGCACAAGGTAGAATCAACGTTATTGCCGCCTTTGAGCTTAACCACATTTCAGCAAGGAATGACTATCTCGTTTTCGGACTTACACGTGAGATGACGAAAGCATACAATGTCACTCAAGGAGATTTTTCCGACACCGTAGATTACATCCGTTCCTGCGGCGGTGTCATTATCCAGGCTCACCCCTTCAGACACGGCATGACCGTCATCAATGCACGGAATCTTGACGGATATGAAGTATATAACACCCACAATTCAACCACCGTTATGGACGACGTAGCTCTCAAGTGGGCTGAAGGAATGGATGCGCTTTTGGCAGAACGTGCAGCGAATGCAGGAAAGACTCACAAAGGACTTATTCTTATCGCTGGTGACGACAATCATCACGCCACCGACATTCCGAAAACCGCTATCCTCACGGACGATCCTGTCACTACCCCAGAAGAACTTGTTTCAGTTCTGAAAAACAAAAATTTCACGCTCTTACGTGAAGAGTAATTTAGGAGGAATCATGGCTGTAACATTTCATAAAACAGATCTGCACTGTCACACCGCTGAGGGCAGCCATTGCTCACGCGAAAGTACACGTGACACAGTCGAAAGATACATTGAGGAGGGCTTCACCTCTGTCGCCATCACAAATCACGTTCAGTTTTTCAGAGTCGGCGGTTCGAAGGAAGAACTTGATATGGTTTTCGACACTTACGAAGACTACATTGATCATACCTACGACGTCATCGACCTTGCCCGTGAAATAGCGGGGGACAGACTTAATATCCTTAACGGTATGGAGCTCATGCACTGCTCCAGCGAAAACGATTACCTGATCTACGGTCTTACCCGTGAGCAGGCTAAGGCGTACAAGCTGACCGAGGGAAGCCTTAAAGAACTCTCGAATTACGTCCGTTCATGCGGCGGTGTTATCATTCAGGCACATCCCATGAGAGAGGAAATGACGATAGTCCCTCCGAAATACGTGGACGGTTACGAACTTTACAACAACTCAAAAGATTGGCTCTATACAAACCCCATCGTTCAGGTATGGGCAGCTGTCAATTGCTTCGATAAGATCAAGATCCTCACTGCAGGCAACGACCACCACAATCCGAGTGACGACATCTCTGCGGGAATCCTCACAAAAGAACCCATCGTCACAAACGAGGACCTTGTAAGAACCCTTAATACAAAAGATTTCACCATATTCCATGGAACTAAACTGAATTGCGGGTATTAAAAGATGAACAGACCTAACGTTAAAGTAAAAAAGCTCCGCGAAGGAGCTGTCATTCCCACATACGGCTCAAGTTATGCGGCAGGTGCCGATCTTTACGCATGCATAGACGCTGAGGCGGCAGTGATCCGTCCCCACGAAACAAAGCTTATCCCCACGGGCATTTCTCTTGAGATTCCCGAAGGCTACGGCGGATTTATCTATGCGAGAAGCGGCATCGCAACCAAGAGAGGTCTCGCTCCCGCAAATAAGGTAGGCGTAGTTGACTCCGACTACAGGGGTGAGGTCATGGTAGCGCTACACAACCATTCCGATTCCGATGCTTCCATCGAAAACGGAGAGAGAGTAGCTCAGCTTGTGATCGCACCCTTCCTTGCGGTGAATTTCACCGAGGCTGACGAGCTTACTGATACCGAGAGAGGCGAAGGCGGCTTTGGCTCC
>JAZUBG010000087.1:0-8320 GCA_045638405.1 Eubacteriales bacterium
CGAATACCGCAAACGAATTGTACCCAGCCATGAAAATACAGACCCCGAATCCAATCCGCCACTTGACAACGCACCGTCAATTGAATTCGTAAATGTTTCTTTTAGATATCCGGGTACGGATTTTGATGTGCTGAAAAACATTTCACTAAAGATTGAAGCGGGTAAGAGACTTGCCATAGTTGGATATAATGGTGCAGGAAAGACTACTCTTATAAAGCTTTTGTGCCGTCTTTATGAGCCAACTGAAGGAGAAATACTGTATAACGGAACAAATATTAAAGATATACGCTATAGGGACTATATGGATATACTTTCGGTCGTCTTACAGGACTTTAAATTATTTGCTTTTTCTGTCAGCGAAAATGTCATATTATGTCGAGAAACTGACACTGAACGGTTAGAATACTGTATCGAAAAGTGCGGACTCAAGGATAAGATAACTTCACTACCAAAGAGACTTAATACTTCCATCGGACGAGAATTTGACGAAGACGGAATTGAGTTTTCGGGAGGTGAAGGACAAAAGTTAGCTTCTGCAAGAGCACTTTATAAAGGTGGTAATATTTCAATCATGGATGAACCTACGTCTGCGCTTGATCCCATAGCAGAGTACGAACTATACCAGCGATTTGATCAAATCATTCATAACAACACAGCACTATATATTTCTCACAGATTAGCTTCAGCTAAATTTTGCGATAAAGTTGCTGTGTTTGTGAAAGGTGAGATAGTTGAAGAAGGAACTCACGACGAACTTATGTGTCAAAACGGTGTGTATTATGAGATGTTCACTAAGCAAGCAGAACACTATAAGGAGGACTTAGGCAAATGAAAAAATATTTTTCTGATTTCAAAAGAGAATTGGGTAACCTCATCTTTATCCTCAGTACCTCATGGAAGATAAACAAAGTATTCTTCTTCATAAAAATACCGGTTCTTTTGACCGGAGTTGTTTCATCATTCTTTCCGTTGATATTTCTGAGATTGATACTAAACGAAATACAAGATGGTAAAAGCATTTCAAAGGTACTTGTCTTCTCCGGAGGATATGCGGCTGCTGTACTTTGCGTCAATCTCATAAATAACCTGGTAGGTGTGATACTTGACATACAAACTAAGAAAACCGTATACAGAACCAAAGAATTACTCGGCAAAACAGTCATGCAGTTTTCTTACGCTGATCTTGAACAACCACGAATGAAGGACTTCATCGAAAAGGCAAAGAACAGTGACTTGTTTTTCGAAATAATCAACGATCTATTATCGTTGATATCAACAACCGTGACACTTGTGGGAATGGCTGCAATAATTATTACACTTCAACCCATAGTTTTTATAATGATAGTTGTAGTTATATTGACCCGTCTTTATGTAGAAAAG
Source organism: Eubacteriales bacterium (assembly GCA_045638405.1). Taxonomy (GTDB): domain Bacteria; phylum Bacillota; class Clostridia; order Oscillospirales; family CAG-272; genus RUG11130. The sequence continues at coordinate 1,381 of JAZUBG010000087.1, forward strand.
AGGAACCGCAAGATATATGAGAAATACCGTAATATTTATACCCCTATAATGAGGAAAATGTGGTATTTGGGCAGAGTTACTAGTACGATTGAATTCGGGAAAGAGGTAAGGATAAACAATTTACAAGAATATTTGTTTGGCAAATACAGAGATGTTGCGGACAATGAGTATTTGTATACGAATAAAGGACAGATGAAAGAACTTACGAAAAGTAATTTACTCGTTAATATTGCTGTTATAGTACAGGAATGTGTCGTTTATATTATCCTTGTATACAAAGTATTTTTCGGTGGAATGCTTATTGGAGATTTTTCCATGTATATGACGGGTATCAACAGTCTTACAGGATGTTTTCAAGGAATAATTTCTTCGTTTTCTAATTTAAGAAAGAATGGTGAGTTTGCTGAAGATTTCAGGTATTGTGTTGAGAAGTCAAATGAATCCAACCTGACCCAAACTGCAAATATTTCTGAAAAAGATATAAATTCCGTTGAACTCGAGTTCAGAAACGTATCATTTAAGTATCCCAACACCGATAGAATGATATTAAAAAATGTATCGCTTATACTAAAAGCGGGTGAAACACTTTCCCTTGTGGGGATTAACGGTGCAGGAAAGACAACATTTGTAAAATTGGTTTGCCGTCTCTATGAACCGACAGAAGGAGAAATACTTATAAATGGTATTCCGATAAATACAATTCCTTACAAAGATTACTGTGAATTATTAGGAGTAGTCTTTCAAGACTTCAAGATTTTTGCATTTACTGTAGCAGAAAATGTTGCACTCAGTACAGACTATGATGTTTCCGAAGTTGAACGGTGCATGGAAGAAAGTGACATAATGAAAAAAGTGGGAAGTCTTCCCGATAAAAGTGAAACTTTTCTCTCAAAGGAATTCAGCGAAAACGGAATTGAGTTTTCCGGCGGAGAAGGTCAGAAGATTGCTATTGCGAGAACTCTTTATAAAGATCCTCCGCTAATTATTCTTGATGAACCCACAAGTGCGCTTGATCCTATAGCTGAATATGAGATATATCAAAAATTCAGTAGTCTTGTAAAGGGACGTACTGCAATTTACATTTCTCACAGACTTTCATCAACAAAGTTTACAGACAAAATCGCCGTTTTCGAAAACGGTGAACTTTGCGAATTCGGAAATCACAAAGAACTCATAAAAATCAAGAACGGAATATACAAAAAAATGTTTGAAATGCAGGCACATTATTACGTATGACTAAGAAACCTACACCTTGAATTCAAGTCCCCCCAAAAAAACTGCCCGACTTTCTTTAAGAAAGCCGGGCATTAATTTTTGTCTTTTATTAACTCAGATAACCTTTGTAGCGGGAACGTACTCAAGCTCAAGGCTCTTTGCAACGTTTTCGTTTGTGCACTTGCCGCCGTATACGTTAAGACCGTTTGCAAGGCCTGCGTCTCTTGCGCAAGCTCTCTCAAGGCCCTTGTCTGCGATCATTACCGCATACTTCATAGTGGTGTTGGTAAGAGCGATGGTGGATGTTCTCGGAACTGCACCGGGCATATTACCTACGCAGTAATGAACGATACCCTCTTCGATGAACACAGGATCAGCGTGTGTGGTAACGTGAGAAGACTCACAGCATCCACCCTGGTCGATAGCGATGTCAACGATAACTGCGCCGGGCTTCATGAGCTTAAGATGCTCGCGGCGAACGAGCTTAGGTGTGGAGCCACCGGGAATAAGCACGGAGCCGATAACAAGGTCAGCCTCTGCAAGAGACTTTCTGATGTTTGCCTCAGTGCTGTAGAGTGTTGTAATAGAAGAACCGAACACGTCGTCAAGATATGCAAGACGGTTGTGATTTACGTCAAGGAGAGTTACCTGAGCGTCCATACCTACCGCAACCTTAGCTGCGAAAGTACCTGCGATACCGCCACCGATGATAACTACGTTACCTCTTTCTACACCGGGAACACCGCCGAGAAGAAGTCCGCGTCCGCCGAAGCATCTTTCAAGATACTTTGCACCTTCCTGAATGCTGAGACGGCCTGCGATCTGGCTCATAGGTCTGAGACAAGGAAGATTTCCGTCAGCGTCAGTGATGGTCTCGTAAGCAACTGCCTTTACACCACGCTTCATAAGCGCTTCGGTAAGAGGACGGTTGGGAGCGAGGTGAAGATATGTATAAAGGATCTGACCGTCTCTGAGAAGCTCATACTCGCACTCCTCAGGCTCTTTTACCTTAATTACCATATCTGCTCTTGCGTATACTTCAGCACCGGTGTCAACAAGCTCAGCGCCTGCAGCGATATACTCTTCATCAGTGAAAGCCGCGCCCTCACCGGCACCCTTTTCAATAAGTACGGTATGTCCCTTGGTAACAAAAACAGAGACATTATCGGGGGTAAGACCTACACGGAATTCGTTATTTTTAAGTTCTTTCGGTGTTCCGATTATCATAAATTTATCTCCTGAATAAGCAAAAAAGAATAATACATATTATATCACACTCATTTTTAGTTGGCAAGATATTTTTATCATTTTATGGAAAAATCTTTGTGGAATATCAAAGAAAATACACATATAAAAATAGTCAATATTGACAAGAGACTGTTTTTTTGATATAATAGTTGCGCGCGCAACTATTATGTTTATTCGGAGGTAAATTAATTGGCAACAATAATGCGAAAAATAAATATTCTCAGCCGGGCAGAGGGTGTTTACCGTTCGGACAAGCTGCACGGAACTCCACTCAGTCCTTGTCATCACAGTTATGTGCTGGCAATATCGGGGAATCCCGGGATATCTCAGGATGAGCTTGCCCGTCATCTGTGTGTAAACAAAAGCGGTGTTACGAGACACCTTAGCTTTCTTGAACAACACGGATACGTTAAGCGTGTTACAAGTGAAAACGACAAAAGAGTGTACCACGTATATCCTACCGAAAAAATGCTTGAGATATTACCCAGTGTCAGAGAAATCGTTCTTGGATGGAATGACTATCTCGGAAGTGCTCTGAGCGAGGAAGAGTACGAAACACTTCACATATTACTTGATAAGATAATCACAAAAGCCGATGCTTACGTTTCAAGAGAGGAGGTCAACGATCTGTGAAAACAATACTGAATTACCTGAGACCGTTCGCCAAACGAATGTCCGTAGGCTTTACCATCAAAGTCCTCGGCACTGTTGTAGAACTTTTCCTCCCGTTAATACTCACTCACATTCTCGAAGTCGTGGTTCTCCGCAGAAGCATATCGCAGATTCTCATCTGGGGTAGTCTGATGATCGTTTGTGCACTTTCGGCTTGTATTCTTAACATTATTGCAAACAGAATGGCGGCAAAAGTGTCAAGAAACTTTTCAGAGCGTATCAGACGAGATCTTTTCGCCTCTACTCTTCGTCTGTCAGCCGCGCAAACTGACAGCTTCACTATTCCCTCTCTTGAATCCAGAATCACAACAGACACATATAACGTACACAATTTCGTCGGTATGATGCAGAGAATGGGTGTCAGAGCTCCTATTCTGCTTATCGGAGGTATTGGAATAACTCTAATCATAGACACTTACCTTTCCCTTGCAATGCTTGCGATCCTTCCGTTTATTTTCCTTACTGTGTACTTCATTTCGGGAAAAGGAGTTCCACTTTACACAAAAGTACAAAAATCGGTTGACAGAATGGTTCGTGTTGTCAGAGAAGATGTTCAGGGAATCAGAGTAATTAAGGCTCTGTCTAAGACTGATACCGAACACAAAAGATTTAATGACGTCAACGCTTCGCTTATGAAGGATGAAACTAGAGCAGGAATTATCATGGGAAGCGTTAATCCGATTCTCACAATGCTTATGAATTTCGGTATAGTTGCAGTAATAGTTCTCAGTGCTTCACGTGTTGCAGGAGGCAAATCTTCACCTGCTACAGTAATTGCATTTATGCAGTACTTTACCCAGATCTCCATGGCAATGATGACTGTTACACGTATGTTTGTAATGTACACGAAATCTGCGGCTTCAGCTAACAGAATTGCTGAGGTACTTAACACTCATTCTGATATAAAAACCGAAAGCATTGAAATCTATCCTGAAAAAGAATCTGAATTCCACGTTGAAATTAACGATCTGTCTTTCTCATATCTCGGCAAACAGAATGATATTGAGAACATAAATATACGCCTCAAAAAAGGCGACAGGCTGGGTATCATCGGTGCAACGGGCAGCGGTAAATCCACTATAACAAAAATGCTCCTCAGATTCTACGATCCGCAAAGCGGTGAAGTTTTAATTGACGGCAGAAACATCAAAACCATACCCCCCGAGGAGCTTTATCCGAGATTTGGTGTTGCCATGCAGTATGATTTCCTTTACGCTGATACGATTGAAGAAAATATTAAGTTAGGACGCGACGTTTCTCACGAAGACGTTGAAAAAGCGGCAAAGATCGCTCAGGCTCATGAGTTTATCACTTCGTTCAGCGACGGTTACTCACACGTTCTCTCTCAAAAAGGCACCAATATTTCGGGGGGACAGAAGCAACGTCTGCTTATTGCACGTGCTATTGCCTCAAATCCCGAAATTCTGATACTTGACGACAGCTCATCTGCACTTGACTATAAGACGGATGCCATGCTGAGACGTGCCCTATCTGAAGAACTTTCAGACACAACGGTTATAACCGTTGCGCAGAGAGTCAGCTCAGTTATGAGTTGTGACGTTATCGTCGTACTTGACAAGGGCAAGATAATCGGAATGGGAACTCATGAAGCTCTCCTTAAATCATGCCTTGAATACAGAGAGATAAGCGACTCTCAGGTAGGAGGTGCTATCGTTGAATAGAGGTAACTTTACACGTAATCCCGCGGCTGCTAACAATCCAAACAAACACAGAGACAATAAACTTGACAAAAAGACGGCTAAAGGTGTCTTCATCAGACTTTCAAAGTACGTTCTTAACTATTTCCCTATGTTTCTGAGTGCTGTTATCCTTACACTTATCTCAAATCATCTGTCCCTCCTTGGTCCTCTGTATTCGGGGGAAGCAATTGACGCTATAGCTCACAAAAACGGTGTACAGTTCGACGACGTTTACGCTAACGCGCTAAAAATGATCGCTTGTTATGCTACGGCTGCTGTTACTTCCTATCTTCTTGCAGTACTGATGATCAAAATCAGTCAGAAAATTACGTACACCATGAGACGTCAGGTGTTTGAAAAGTTGACGAGCCTCCCTGTCAGTTATTTTGACACTCATGCTGTCGGTGACGTGATCAGCCGAATATCATACGACATTGATACCATTAACTCTTCCCTTTCTCACGACCTTGTTCAGGTTATGACAAGCCTTTATACCGTAATCGGCTCTCTTTTATTCATGTGGAGTATTTCAAAACCGCTTATTGCAGTTTTTGTTGTAACAGTGCCTGCTTCAATCATATTTACCCGTTACCGTTCAAAGAAAGTACGGCCGCTATTTTCTAAAAGAAGTGCAAAACTCGGTGAACTTAATGCATACGCCGAAGAAATGCTTTCAGGTTGCAATACGATCCGTGCGTATAACCGTGAAGATGAGATAGACAGACGTTTCGGCATACACAATAAAGATGCAATGGATGCTTATTACCGTGCCGAATACTACGGAGCTACCTTAGGTCCGTCAGTAAACTTTATTAATAACTTCTCCCTTTCTCTCGTAATGATCCTCGGCGGAATTCTCTTCATGATGTCTTCAAACGGAATGGTGAAAGCAGGTTCAATCTTCTTTATTACCATCGGTGGCGTAGGTCAGTTCGTTCAGTATTCACGTAAGTTCGCAGGTCCGATAAACGAGTTTGCAAATATTCTTCACGAATTTCAGTCCGCGTTCTCTGCCGCAGAACGAGTTTTCAGGGTTCTTGACGAATCTCCCGAAACCGCCGATCGAACTGATGCAGTATCAGCCGATAATATTGACGGAGTTGTAAAACTTAAGGATGTCACTTTCGGTTACGTACCCGAAAAACAGATTTTAAAAGAAATATCAGTAGACGTAAAGCCCGGACAGACAGTAGCGATTGTCGGACCTACCGGTGCCGGTAAAACTACGATAATTAATCTGCTTATGCGCTTCTACGATGTCGACAGCGGACAGATACTACTCGACGGAATCGATATCCGTGACATCACTCGAACTTCACTGAGAAATGCCTTCACTATGGTTCTTCAGGACACGTGGTTGTTCCACGGTACGATATTTGATAATATTGCGTACGGTAAGGATGATGCTACTCTCGAAGAAGTCCGGGTAGCGGCGGCAAATGCCCGAATCGACAGTTTCATCGAAAGTCTCCCGGACGGATATAACACAATAATCTCAGATGACGGCGTGAACATTTCAAAGGGTCAGAAGCAGTTGATTACCATCGCACGGGCTTTCCTTGCAGATTCACAGATGCTGATCCTTGACGAAGCAACGTCAAACGTTGACTCGAGAACGGAAATTAAGATCCAGGAAGCGATGAACAAGCTTATGGCTGATAAGACCTGCTTCGTTATCGCTCACCGTCTTTCAACTATTCAGAACGCTGATATTATCCTCGTTCTCCGTGACGGAAAGATCACGGAAGCGGGTAACCACGACACTCTGATGGAATCCAAGGGCTTCTATTATACTCTTTTCAATTCTCAGTTCGAATAAAAAGTTCCTCAACGCAAAATGCGTAACGTTCTTTTCGGAGAGATCGTAAATCAGGTTGATCCTATATAACTGATTTTTCTGCAAAAGACAAAAACAATTAACCCCGTCAGATTTGTGATATAATCCCCTTAGAGTAGACACTTGAAAAAAACGAAAAGTTTTCAAGACTACTCTAAGGGGAATATTTTTATGCAAAAGTTGAAGAAGTACACTGTAGAACTAAAATTAAAAGCAGTGAAAGCATATCTCAGCGGAGAAGGTAGTTACCGTGATATAAGCAGAAAAT
>JAZUBG010000088.1:0-11036 GCA_045638405.1 Eubacteriales bacterium
CTTTCAAATATGGATTACCCCCGTCAGCTTGCGTGGAAGCAGGCAAAATGTGAAATTTTACTTAAGAAATACTGCAAAGTAGAAAATATCGTGGGAATGGATGATCCTTTCCACTACAGAAACAAGGTTCAGGCGGCTTTCGGCAAGACGAGAGGCGGCAAGGTGATCTCAGGTGTTTATCAGTCGAAGACGGGAAACATCGTCGCTCTTGACTCATGCATGACCGAAGACGAGTGCGCCGACCGCATCATCGTTGACATCAGACGAATGCTTCCGAAGTTCAAGCTGACGGTATACGACGACGTTACGGGAACGGGATTTCTCCGTCACGTTCTGGTACGCCGCGGTTTTGCAAGCGGTGAGGTGATGGTTGTGCTTGTCACCTCATCTCCTGCCTTCAAATCCAAGAGAAGCTTTGTTAATGAGCTTCTTCGTCAGCATCCCGAGATCACAACGGTGGTGATGAACGTTAATAAGATGCGAACGGGACTTTTCTTAGGTGAATATGAGGAAGTCCTCCACGGAAAAGGATACATCGAAGACACGCTTTGCGGCTGCACGTTCAGAATCTCACCGAAGTCATTCTATCAGATAAATCCCACTCAGACTGAAAAGCTATATTCCATTGCGATGGAGTACGCACACCTTGAAAAAGGTTCCCGTGTGCTTGACGCATACTGCGGAATAGGTACAATCGGGCTGGTTGCGGCAAGGACTGCCGGCGAGGTCATTGGAGTGGAGCTGAACGCAGATGCGGTACGCGACGCTAAGGAAAACGCAAAGCTGAACGGTGCGAAAAATGCGAGATTCTACTGCGCCGATGCCGGTGATTTCATCACCGAGGCGGCAAATCGCGGTGAGAGGTTCGACGTAATATTCATGGACCCTCCCCGTGCGGGAAGTACGAAGAAGTTTATTGATGCGCTCGGAGTGTGTGCGCCTGAGAGGATAGTTTACGTATCGTGTAATCCCGAAACTTTAGAGCGAGATCTCCGCTTTATCATAAAGAAGGGGTACAAGGTGACAAAGATAACGCCCGTTGATATGTTCCCGCACACGAATCATGTAGAAGTTGTCGTTCTTTTGAGTAGGGAAAAGGCCGACGATTATGTCCGTATTTCTGTTCATACGAAGGATTTGAAAACGAGTATGAACTGAGCGACCAACTTGAATTTGACCGAGGATGATTATATGGAATTTCCATTAACCCTTTATTATGATACTGAGGTGACGGATGTTGAAATCAAAGATTCGTCCCATGGCGATAGCGACTTTAGAAAAGCATACATTGTAAATGATGGTGCGTCCAAGATTGTCATTAAGTATTTCTCCAATTCTTTCAGTAATCAAAAAAGAATTATGGGCTGGTTCCGTCTAATGGACGAATACCGCAAAATCGGCCTGTATTGTCCAGCTGTTATCCCCAATCGCCACGGGGAGCTGCTTTACAGACATACGGTAGATGGTAGGGATTACTACATTTACGCTGAGGAGTTTTCAGCTTTTCAAACAGCAGAACAATTAGATGTAGAAAAACGGCAGTATATGCCTGATGTATTACGCTCCTTGGGAACAATCGCATCGAAACGGTTGGATTTTTTGGATTTTCCGTCTGCTTACTGTCTGTTAGAGCCTTTTGCGGGCGTGGACACCACAGATGAAGAAACCGAATGTGCCTTGCTTTTTGTGGACTACATTAAAAAGAATCTGCCGCAGCATTTGCCACGGGCAGAAAAGCTGTTGGATTTATTCTATAAAAATCAAGAGGAATGTAGAAAGGTTTATGACTCTTTACCCACATCTTGCTTCCAGGCGGATTTAAACAGTAGCAATATTCTTCTCGATGATAACCGCAAATTTGTTGGCTTGTTTGATTTTAATTTGTGTGGCAAGGAGAAAATTCTTAACTACGCAATGAGAGAGGCTCTTTGGGCAACTTACCAAGACTGTTTGGTAGACAAGGACAATAACTATATTTACTATTTTGATAAGAAACTTGACGATATTCGGATGAAGACATTCCTTGAAAATATGTCATACATTCAACAAACATATACTTTTAGCGATGAGGAGAAGAAGGCATTTCCTATTTTACTTCGCTACATCAATACATTTTGGTGGTATTCACTGTCAGAACTTGAGGTCTTTAGCAAAGACGATAGAAAAGTAGAAAAAATGCTCGATTGGTTTGAACTACAAATGACACGTAATGATATAATGCTAGTTTAACAAATTCCAATATGTCGAACGCATGGTAGACTCCCTATCTAAAGGGACAACTGTCGAAAGCGTAGTATTGCTTACGCTTTCCAACTAAGTTTGCCTGACAGCAAGTGAAGTTCAATAAATTGAGTGAAGTTTACTTCGTAAGTGAAGTTGCACCTTGCGGTGCAGTGGCAAACTTAACTTCACTTTGGCCAAAGGACAAAACTTCACTGCGTAAGCAACTTCACTTTTGCGAAAGCAAAAACTTCACTAAATTCGCGGTACAAATGTGAATTTTGAGCAAACCTCAAAAGTTCATTTTACAGCAGTTAGGGGTAACATATCGAAAGGAAGCTCAAATGAAAAAAGGTAAAAAGAATATTGGATGGGCACTATTAGAGGGATTATGTGAACTTATGCTAACTTTGCTTTGCCTTGGAACAGGGATATTTATTGTTAGTTTGTTCGACGTAGATTTTGAATCACCAAACGTAGACTATGATCTTATTATATTACTTGGGTTCATTATTTTCTTTGTGATATTTGGAATTATACATGCTTTTGTACAACGGATTAAGAAAATACTTAAAGGAAAACATAGTGAAATTGATCCCAAAGAGGGATTTGAGATAAAAAATCCCAAATGGGCATTTTGGGTATGTCTGTTAGCAACGTTCGGATGTCTCATAATCTTTTTCGTGTTTTTATATCTTAAAAATCAAGATAAAATAACTGTAAAAAACTTTTGTGTCGGCTATATCTTTTTGGCATTATCTGTTGCAAGCGCAGTAGGCGTTTATGCTTGTATTTTTGAAAAGCTTACCTTTTCGGACAGGTGTTACAAATATACCCCCCTTTTTGGAAAAAATCAACTTGCAAAAATTGAAGATATAAGCACGGTAAAAATATTGATCGTTTATTACAGCACTACTAAGCATGGTATACAAAAAAAAACACGAGTAGTCTTTTACGATAAGAATAAAAGTATTTTAATTAAAATAATAGATGACGGTACAATTAGCAAAAACGAGGTGTTCTTGAAATCGTTAAAGTATAATCGCATAAAGATAATACGCGAAGAAAAATACGATTATTAATATATTTCCAAGCCTACGTAAAATCAAGGACAAATGTGAGTTTCCGCTTATAAAAAATGGGATTTTAAGGTATTCCCCCCATTTTTGAAACCTTTTGGAGTCTTGACTCACGTAGAAGTCAACTTCTACCGCGAAATAAATCTCTGACGAAACTTGCGATTTACCTTACGGCACAGCTAATACAAGCAAAAAAAGCGAAGGCTTTCGCCTCCGCTTTAACGCAAAAAGTAATATTATCAGAACACTATACCTGATTTGTTTTCTACTTCAGCACGTATTCTGATACAGTCTTCTGTGAAAGATATCCAAACATTGTCTTTTTCCGCTTTGCAAAAAGTTTCTTGTACCTCGGTTACCTCGAAGCCTTGTTTCTCAATAAGAACTTCAAACTCATCATAAGACATGCCGAGTTTGATACCGTAAAACTCTATATCCGGATCAGTAATGTAAATACCCGTTATATGTTTTTCTTCGTCGGAATAATCCGGATAGGACGTCACGGTATAAACAACTGAGTGTTCAGGATCAATTGTCTGTCTGTGCTCGTCAAACGTCGGGACATACTCTGTACCGTAATACTCACGGCCTCCCATTATGCCGGTTTTTTCCTGATATTTTGAAAAATCCACGTTGTCAACGTTTTCACAAATCCAAAATTCCAGATTCGTGAAAGACTTGTCAAATTCGTCTTTTTCGATTTCGGAAACGGTAACGTTTTCGGTTTTCGCCGCAGTAGTATCCTTCGGTATAGCTGTGTTTTTGTCTGAAGAACAGCCGTTTAAGAAAAGCCGAAGTACGGAAAGAGTGTCTGAAGAACAGCCGCTTAAGAAAAGCATAAGTACAGAAAGAGTGAGTGAAATCAATACGCATTTTTTCATTTGGCATTCTCCTTTATTTAGTTAGTCATCCATCAAATTTATTATAACATCAAATTGAATTCATTACAATGCTTTCATCAAAAAAATCCAAATTACAGAAAGGGCCACTTCAATGACAATCACCTTACAGCCTCGCACCTCCGAAAGCGTAAAAACATACTTTGAAAGGGCGAACACTCCCGAGATAAAGAGAGTTCTTCCTCAAAAGGCTCAGACCGTGGAAGAGGCTCTTGCGGACTATGAAAAAACGCTCCTGCCCGGTGCCACCAGCTTCGGACTTACGGTGTGGGTGGACGGGTGCTACGTGGGGGACGTGTGGTGCTACTGCATTGACTCCGAGGACGAGCCGAACTGCATGATAAGCTACTGCATTTTTGAAAGCTCACTTTGGTCGCGGGGCATCGCCACCGAGGCTGTCAGAATGTTTCTCCGTGCGATACACGAAAAGTTCCCTCTTACCACCGTCGGAGCGTTTACCTTCTCACGTAACGAAGCATCGGTGAGAGTCCTTGAGAAAAACGGATTTGCTCTCGTTGAAGAATTTGAGGAAGACGGGGTTATGTCAAAATATTTTCAGTTTAATTTTACGGAGGTTTAACGTGGAACGTCCGATCACTACGCTTTTTATGCTCATGTCCCTGGACGGAAAAATCAGTACAGGTGCCTCAGACGAGCTTGACGTGGACAGTGATTTTCCGAAGATCGCGGGTGTCAGTGAAGGACTTCATCAGTACTATGAGATCGAGCAGACCACAGACCTCTGGAGCTTCAACTCCGGAAGAGTTCAGGCAAAGCTGGGTGTAAACTCAAAGCCTTTTCCCGAAAAGTCACCCGTTTCTTTTGTACTTGTTGACAACAAGCATCTGAGTGAACACGGGGTACGGTACTTCGCTGCTCTGTCACGGGAGTTCGTGCTTATAACAACGAATAAGTCTCACCCCGCATTCAGCGTTGACGAAGTCAACGTTCACGTGATACTGCAGGACGAGCTGTCACTGAAGGATGCACTTGAAAATCTGAAGCGAGACTTCGGGTGCGACAGACTGACTGTCCAAAGCGGTGGTACGCTCAACGGTTTATTCCTGCGTGAGAAACTTTTCGACTACGTTGACGTTGTGGTTGCACCCGTGCTTGTGGGCGGTAGTGAAACGTCAACAGTCATTGACGGTGTATCAATAAAAAGTCCCGATGAGCTGTCAAAATTAGGTGTTTTGAAGATTATCGAATGTGTTCCTCTTGAGGACTCGTACGTTAGACTCAGATATAAAGTTGTCGGGTAGCTTTAAGGAGGCAAACTATGTGGAAGAAGCTTTATAACACCGCGCTTGAAGTTCAGAATGCACGGGAAATATCCCCTTTTATAGAAGCAGGCGGAGTTGCCGCGGCTATTCTGACAAAGACGGGTAACATATACGTCGGAGTGTGCATCGATACTGCTTGTTCATTAGGTATGTGCGCAGAGAGAAACGCTATCGCAAACATGATAACTCACGGAGAAAGCCGTATTGACAAGGTTGTTGCCGTAATGCCCGACGGCAGAGTCGGCTCGCCATGCGGCGCGTGCCGTGAATTTATGATGCAGCTTGACCGTGACAGCGGAGAAATTGAAATTCTAATTGACCTTGATACAGAAAAGACGGTAAAGCTGCGTGAGCTTGTCCCCGACTGGTGGGGGAAAGACCGCTTTACAGAATAAGCGTTACGAATACACACAACAAAATTCAGGAGAACGAAAATGAAAGACAAAAAAGAGCCGGAAAACGTCCCCCAGTATCTGCCGATCTATATGTGCATCGGACTTTCCGTCGGTATGGCTATCGGCTCCGCTACAGGAAATATCGCCATCGGTATGTGTATCGGACTAAGCCTCGGTGTATGTGTGGGCGCGCTGCTTGATGCAAAGATGCGTAAGAATGCTGATTCCGACGGCAACTCGGAGGAGAACGGTGAAAACAGCACCTCTGACAAAACAGATGAAAGCAAAGACTCAGATACCGAAAACAAAGACGGAGAGTAATATAAAGTGAAGCTGATATTTGTGCGACACGGCAGTGATGACGAGCGTTTCCGCGGCGGTTGGAGCAAGCTTGACCTGACCGACCGAGGAATTGCTGAGGCGAAAAAGCTTGCAGAGCATCTGAACAGTAAACGTGACAGATATGACATTACAAAGATCATATCAAGCGATCTTCAAAGATGCGTGAGTACGGCGAGATATATTTCAGAAGCGCTTTCCCTGCAAGTTACGTACGAGCCTCTTATCAGAGAAACCAACAACGGCCTCCTTGCAGGTATGGCAAATGACGAGGCGCTCCGTCGATACCCCGGACTATTTTTCTCCTCTCTCGGAATGGACGAAAGGTACCCCGGTGGAGAAAGTCCGTCGGAATTTTATTCACGTATAAAGACATGGTTTGAGGATTTTATACCTGAGTGTACCGAAAAAGACGGAAACACTCTTATCGTGACCCACGGAGGCGTGATAAACGTAATATACCACCTTGTTAAAGGAATCCCGTGGAACAATAACAACACGCCGTTCAAGGTCTCAAACTGCAGTATACATATTCTGAACATTGACAGCATGACATTTGAATCGGAGAATATGACGGAGCATCTTAGAAGATGATTTCTTCATATCAAGGAAACGGAGACACACAATGGAATTCAACGAAAAATTACAGGAACTGAGAAAAAGTAAAAATCTCACTCAGGAGGAGCTTGCCGAGGCTCTGTACGTTTCACGTACAGCCATCTCAAAGTGGGAGTCGGGCAGAGGGTATCCGAGTATTGATTCTCTGAAGATGATCTCAAAATATTTCTCAGTCTCCATTGATGAGCTTCTCTCAAGCAACGAGATTTTGAACATCGCTGAGGAGGACGGAAGAAAAAAGGAAGGTGTTTTCCGTGACACTGTATTCGCCTGCCTTGACCTGTGTGTTCTTGCACTGATATTTCTTCCCTTCTTTGCGGATAAAGTAAACAGTACTGTGCGAGCTGTCTCTCTCTTGGAGCTTGACGGTGCGGCATATTACATAAGGCTCGTTTATTTAGCCTACGTTATTTGCAGTACTGTTTTCGGAGTTTTGACTTTTGCTCTGCAAAACTGCACCTCACGGTTCTGGATACAAAACAAGAGACTCATCTCTCTCGGGATCAATATTGCGGGAGTTCTTTGTCTCACTTTCGGTCTGCAGCCCTATGCGGCGGTATTTTCCCTCATTTTCCTCGTTTTAAAGGTAATTTTACTGGTAAAGAAGCCGTGACACTATTCGTGTCACCATCGTTACTGCCCGTTTCTTGCATTTTCACAAGCCTTCCTATACAGTATTTTCAGACGGAAGTCGAAAAACTGCATAGGAAGGTTTATTTTTATGAAAAGAAACAGAAAAATTTTATTCGTTGCCGCCGCGATCATTGTATCGTTCATTGTATGGACTCTGCTCGTCAGCACCGTTGACGTGATGCAGGTCGGTCAGAACGGTTCAAACATTGGCTTTGCCTCGTTCAACAGCTTTGTACATCGTTTAACGGGAGTACATATGTCTCTGTACACCTTAACGGATGTACTTGGGTTTGTCCCCATTGGGTTTGCTCTGTTTTTTGCCGTACTCGGTCTTTGTCAGCTTACCGCAAGAAAAAGTCTGCTCAAAGTTGACCGCGATATTTTAATCCTCGGTACATTTTACGCGGCTGTTATTTCGGTGTTTGTCTTTTTTGAAATTTTCGTTATAAATTACCGACCGATCCTGATAGACGGCAGACTTGAAGCTTCTTATCCATCATCAACCACGCTTTTGACTATGTGTGTGATCCCAACAGCCGTGATGATGTTAAGCCGTCGGATAAAAAATATTACCCTCCGCCGAATAACCGCTGTTGCCTTATGGACTTTTACGGTCTTCATGGTAATCTCAAGACTTATTTCAGGAGTACACTGGGCAACTGACATCATAGGCGGTGCGCTTATCAGTGCGGGACTTGTACTGCTTTTCGGATATTTTACAGAATCTCACGATTAAAAAATAAAATGACGGCAGAATGGGGCGATGCTCCGACCTGACGTCATTTTTATTTACACAGATTCCTATAGCGTTTTTTTGCTTTATATGTTATAATGATCACGTAAAGTATCTTTGTTTTGAGGAAATATTAAAATGTGTACGAGCATCGTTTCAAATATAAGCGGAACTGTTATCGGTTGGAATCTTGATCTTTTAATGATGGATCACAAGGTCGTCACCGAAAAAGACAAGGTCTATATCGCTGTGAACGACAAAACGGAAGGCTGGTTACCGCTTTTCGGTGCAAACTCCCGTGGAGATTTCGTAGCTATGCCGACCTGCTGGCCATATGACAAACGCAGTGATCCCGTAACGGAAAAAGAATATAATATAATTATGCTTAATATCGACCTGCTGCTATGCAAGAAAACGCTTGACGGTATAAAAGAAATTTGCGAAAATAATGCCGTTTGCAGTGTCCCCGGAGTTACTTTTCAATCACAGCTTTCGGATAAATACGGTAACGTGTTGCAGATCGTACCCGGACAAGGTACAAGACAACTTAAAAAGCCGCGGTACTCGGTAATGACGAATTTCTCACCTTTCAAAGAAAACTCCGAAACTCATCCGTGGATGGGGTATGACAGATACCGTACCGCTGTGAAACATCTTGAACAATGTGAAACCTTTGGTGTGTCTGACTGTTTTGAACTACTGAGGATAACTGCGCAATCTGTTTGTCCCACTGTCGTATCAATGGTATTTGACGTGAATGAGCTTACTGTATATTGGTGTGAAGATCAGGAGTGGGGTAAAATCAGTAAGCATAAACTTGTTTAATGAGCGGAGAATGTGCTATGAAAGATATAATCTACAGAACGGCTGAAGAAAAATGGGATCTGCGTTCGGGATTCGGCAACCACAGATTCGTAGTAAGCGCGGACGCAGGTGATTACGTTAAAGCAACACTCCCGTGGCGAAGACGTGACCTGTCTCCTGATGAGATCGGTGTGAGGATACGCTACGGTGAGCGGCGTGACGGCGTGGGACTTGAGGAGGTGCGTGATGTATTTGTCAATTCGTGCAGTCGTGACGAAGGAGTTATCGTTTTCCGCGCTCCCGTATCGTGCGAATATGAAATATACTATATGCCATTTGAGATGCCGGGCGAGTGGTACGCTCCAAACGTAAGTTATATGAGTACAGGTGATATGACACCGAGCAGATCCTGGCTTGACGGGTATGATGCTTCCCTCGTCACCGAAGCGAAGGTTATCGCTTACGAAAGCAGAACCGCACATGACAGCTTTTATCCCATGGAAATGCCCATGACGAAAGACGAACGCGAAAAATTTCTCGCGGACAGAGATTTCACTGCGGTTGCAGAATCACGATTTTTTCCCGTAAGAATGAAGTATGAGCTTCCGTTTACATGGAAGAATAAAACAGACAGACTGACACTTACAGATACCGTATTTTCAAACGAACATTACGTTTTTCAGGTGGCATTGTGCGCTAAAACGGATCTCGAAAACGTAAAGCTCCGTTTTACTGATGAAAACGCCAAGGAATACTCCAAAGATGACGTAATCTGTTTTAACCTTGACGGAACGGATGCCGACGGTAATGAGCTGAAGATCACTCGAAACGTGAAAGCTGGAGAGGTCCTTCCCCTTTGGTGCGGTGTGAGGTGCGAGAATTTCCGTGACAGTGATCTTGTAATTTACGCAAACGTTACGGCAGACAATACCGATTATACTGAAAAGGTAACACTGAAGCTTCACCGTCTCTCCGAGGAAATCGTCCGCAACGGTGACGACGAGCTGTGGAGGTTGAGCCGTCTCTTCTGGCTCAACGATACCATAGGTATAAGCCACGACGTGATCTCTCCCTACGTGCCCGTTGAAGTTGATGAACAGACGGGGAAGGTGAACGTGCTCGGTCGAAGCTTCCGATGCGGACAGCTCGGTCTGCCCTCGTCAGTGAAGAGCCATTTTAACGATTTCTGTCTCCTTGACGGAGAAACAGAACCGATAGAATTACTTAAAGCTCCTGTTTCGCTGGAAGTATGTGAAAACGGAATAAATACAGAGATAACGGAAAAAGGCTCAAGGTGGATCACTGATGGTACGATGCAGTCCCGTACCGTCACCGAAGCTAAGTGCGGAAATCTGAATCTTACAAGTGAAGTCACCTACGAAGCGGACGGTCATGTGGATTGCAGAATCGAGATCTGTGCCGCGTCAGACGGCGAGTATTCGTTTGCATTGAAGATACCGATGGACCTTTCTGCCGTAAGATACATGATGGGTATGTGCCGCGAGGGCGGAGAGATACCGTCAAATTACCTTTATCGTTGGGATGAGAACTTCGACGGAAACGAAGTGTGGTTCGGTTCTTCCCGTATCGGTATGCAAGTAAAGCTGATGCAGGAAAACGAGGCTTGGCACGGCGCAAAGCCTCTGCCGAGGCTTTGGGGCAACAGCGGAAATGGAATTATAAAATTAAGCCGCCGTGACGTTAAAGGCGAGGTTCTGTTTGAAGCACTGACGGGGAATGTAAAACTCCGTGAAGAACAGCGGGAAATTCTCCACTTCCACCTTATCGTAACTCCGTTCCACGAAATAGACTACAAGCATCATTTCAACCACCACTACTACCATAAGAATCCGTGGAACAGTACAGAAAACGTTCCCTCTCTCGAGCGAGCAAAGAAAATGGGTACTCACACGGTTATCCTTCATCAGGGCAGTGCACTTAATGAAAATATAAATTATCCCTTTATTCTCGCTGATAAGATAAAAGCTGAGGTTGACCGCGCACACAGTATGGAAGTCGGATCGTAGCCATGT
>JAZUBG010000089.1:0-2641 GCA_045638405.1 Eubacteriales bacterium
ACTGTTATCACTTCCGCATCGGGATAAACGCGCTGCACACCCATTTTTATGGCTTCTGCGCCTTCAAGGGATGTGACACTGCCCTTGAAAGAATCTATAGCTATGACAATTTTCATATTTGACTCCAAATTAACGTACAATTTGTTTCCGAAGTTAATTTTATCACAGAACTTTACGCTTGACAAGTGAAAAAGAAAAAAAGAGCTTTCGCAAACCGAAAGCTCTCCATGTTTCATTAAACAAGTGCGCGTACAACGTCACTCATGGTGTAAAAACCAGCCTTAGCGTCCTTTACGAAAAGTGCCGCTTTGATAGCGCCCGAAGCGAAAAGGTCACGGCTTCCTGCACTGTGTGAAAGAGTAATAACCTCGTCAAGTCCTGCGAAGATAACGCTGTGCTCACCGACGATCGTACCGCCGCGCACGCTGTGGATACCGATCTCACGCTTATCTCGCTCCTGACGGCGAGGCGTTCTGTCGTAAACATACTCAGCATCTTCTCTTACTTCCTTTGCGGCATCTGCAAGCATGAGTGCCGTACCGCTGGGAGCGTCAAGCTTCTTTGAGTGGTGCGCCTCAACTACCTCAATATCGTATCCGTCACCGAGAGCAGACGCCGCACGGCGTACAAGCTCCATCATTACGTTAATACCGAGGGACATATTACGGCTCTTAAGCACGGGGATCTTCTTTGAAGCCTCTCTAATTATCTGCTCTTCTTCGTCGGTGTGACCGGTCGTACATATAACAACGGGAATATTCTTTGAGGCTGCGTACTCCATAAGCGCGGGCGCTACAGTATGATGAGACACATCAACTATAACGTCGCACTCCACGTCAACCTTTGAAAAATCGTCAAAAATGGGGAAACTTGCCGCACCCACGCGGTCAACTCCCGCTACGACTTCAAGCTCACGGCTGTCAGAAGCAAGCTTTGCTATTACACTACCCAGTCTGCCTGAGCAACCTGAAATAAGTATTCTGCACGGATTCATATTTATACTTCCTTTATCTTGTCAGATTAACCGATGAGACCCTCGCGGCGCATAGATGCCTTGAGCTTCTCAAGATTTGCCTCTTCCATCTCGCAGAGAGGAAGTCTGATCTCCTCGCCGCAGATGCCCATGAGAGCACAAGCCGCCTTAACGGGAATGGGGTTTACCTCGATAAAGAGATTGTTGATAAGGTGGAGGAGTCTGAGCTGAAGGTCTCTTGCCGCAACAACGTCACCCTTGGAGAAAAGTGCACACATATCGTGTGTTTCCTTCGGCATGATGTTGGAAAGAACGGAAATAACACCGCGTCCGCCAAGTGACATAACGGGAATGATCTGGTCGTCGTTACCGCTGTAGATAGCAAGATCATTGCCAAGCTCTGCTGCGATCTCAGCTACCTGGCTGAGATTGCCGGAAGCTTCCTTAAGACCAACGATACGCTCATGCTTTGCAAGCTCACGAAGCACGGAAACGGACATATTCATGCCTGTTCTTCCGGGCACGTTATAAAGAATGATGGGCTTGTCGCAAGCATCCGCTGTGGAAAGGAAGTTCTTGATAAGTCCCTTAGGAGAGGTCTTGTTGTAATAGGGTGTTACGAGAAGAAGCGCGTCTGCACCAACGTCGCAAGCATACTTTGAAAGCTCGTTGGCGTATGCAGTGTCGTTAGATCCGGTACCTGCGATAACGGGAACTCTGCCCGCTGTCTTTTCTACGGTAAACTTAATACATTCCTTATGCTCTTCATCGGTAAGAGTCGCCGCCTCACCCGTTGTACCGCACACAACGAGTGCGTCGATACCGCCTTCGATCTGAGCGTCGATAAACTTACCGAATGACTCGTAGTCAACGAGTCCGTTCTTCATAGGTGTGACGAGCGCGGTTGCCGCGCCTTCAAAAACGATCTGCTTGTTAAATGTTCCCATCTTAATATCACCTTTCGCCTGATACTTTTCTTTGTTTCGTTCAGTTTTTTTGCGTAAAAATACCGAAAAATATAAAAACCGGTTGCAAACCGGCCGTCTGTGTAATATAATATACTCATCCAAAAAAACATAAGAATGACATACACAGATAGCCCTCCACCTTACGGTGACAGTACGCCATCTTTCGACCAGCGTCCCAGATGAGCCGTCCGCCGACACATCTTCGGCACCCCTCGCCCTTCACCGTGTACTCCGGCGGCAATGCGGTTGCCTTGTACGCGGCTACTCATCGGAGGCGCTCCTCTATCATTATATTGTATGCGGAAGACGTTAATTCCGCACACATATACAAATATATTATCACAAATAAAATCCGTTGTCAAGCGGGAACAGAATATTCCGCAAATTTTTAATGAATTTTTATTCGGAGAAAACGAAACATGATAAAAAACCAACTTCCGGAGACATCCCTCAGACTTTCAGACTTTTATTATGACCTCCCAGAAGAGAGAATCGCACAGACTCCCGTTTACCCCCGTGACTCCTCAAGGCTTATGGTCATTGACAGAGAGAAAAATGAAAACGAGCACAAGCATTTTTACGATATTCTCGAGTACATAAATCCCGGTGACACCCTCGTTGTCAATGAAACAAGAGTTATTCCGGCGCGTATCATCGGTCACAGAAGTCGGAGGCCAAGCGGTCTTAGGAAGACAACCAA
>JAZUBG010000090.1:0-14955 GCA_045638405.1 Eubacteriales bacterium
TGCGGGCTGAGTGTAGGTGATCTGACCGGTGATTGCGTCCATACCGGTTCTGAATTCATCGGTAACAATGATCTTATACATACCGGTCGTTCTGAACTTGTAAACAAGAGTTCCAAGCTCGATGGCGGTACCGTAATCGTCGGTATCGAGAACGTTCCAGGTCTGTCCGCCGTCAGTGGACTTCTGAATTTCAAGAGTTTGGAGATGGGACTCCTCATCGGAGCTACCGGTTACGGTGATAACAAGTTGCTTTGCCTCTTCGTCAGCCTTAAGGTCAACGGAAGGAGCATTGCGGGAAATGACGATCTTAAACTCCTCGGAAGTGCCCATGTGGTTTACAGACTGAGCCGTGTAGGTGCCACTCTCAGAGAGCTTGCAAACCTCATCTGCGCTGAAGCTGCCGATCAGATTGCCGTCAACGTCATAAACGTTGAACATTGCCATCTCATCGAGTGCGTCGGTAATGGAGATGGTGATCTCATCTTTGAAGTAGTACGTTCTGTCGAACTCTGCTTTTACTGCGCTACCTTCACCGATCGCATAGAAGAGATCGGGCATCGTGCGGATAATGGTGAGGTTGTACTCACAAGAGTTGCCGTAGGAATCGGATACTACAAGCACGTGCTTACCCTCGGTCTCGTATACGCTGCCAACGAATTCTTCACCGTCAACGGTTACGCCGATATGCTCGCCAAGCTCTACTGCCTTTGCAAGAATAGACTTGCCTGCGGAGTAGCTGTAGAGATTCTCATTGGGACCAGCCTGTGCGGGTTCCTTTTCCCAGTAGAAGTAATCCTTGATACCCACCTTTGCATATTCCTCGATTACCTGATTAAGTCTTTCGAGAGTGAAGTAAGCAACAAGCTCCTCGGGATTGCCGGACTTATAGTAAATGTAGTAGGTACCGTTTGCTGCATTAGCTGCATCAATGGTGTCCATCGGAATACCGGTGTCCCAAGTGGGATTGGTCCACTCTGCGGTCTTGACCTTGGAGTTCTCACGAATCTTTGCAAATTCAAATGCGCTCTCATAGGAAGCGAAAGCGAAAATGTCTTCGTTGATATCGTGGATCTCAAAGTACTCCTTCGCGAGGGTATCGGTAAGGACGTTCTTCTTAGTGGAAGCAAACTGAGTCTGCCACTCGTTGCCAGCTGCATCAACAACCTTCACAACGTAGGATCCGGTGTCGATTGTGTAAACAGTTGCGCCGTTGCTGATTGCCTTGCCGTTTACAGTTACGGTCTTAACAGGTGCGTAGGTGTTTGCATCGCCGTTGGTCCAAGAGATCACGACGTCACCATTGGTTTTTCCATCGGTTACGTTGGATACAGTAACCTGCTTAATTGTGCGGTCAATGATTACCGTGTACTCACCGGTGGAGTTTCCTGCAGCATCCTTTCCGTAGAATACGTATTTACCGATCTTGTTAAACTCAGTTCCGGATACGTAGCTTACAAAGGATGTGGACCCGGGCATCTTAACGTAACAGGTTTCGTCACACTGGAACGAAATGTACTCTGCGTTCGTATAAGTACCGTTGCTTACAGGATCTCCATCTGCCCAAAGCTGAGCGTTGGGAGTTTGTCTGTCGATGGTGATCGTATAAGTCGAGGACTGATTTCCTGCCCTATCGGTTGCGTAGAAGGAATAAGTACCTTCCGTGGTGAGAGTTGTACCGGAGGTGTAAGTCGTATAGCTTGTTGCTCCGGGCTTCTTGACGTAAATCGTGCTGAGAGCAATCGCATCGGATGCTGTAAACTTGATCGTGCTGGCGTTGGTTCTGCTTCCGGATGTTGCTACAGACGAACCTGCATACAAGGTTCCAACAGGCTTGGTGTTATCCAGAGTGATCGTTACCGTGGACGACTGATTTCCTGCTTTATCAACACAATAGAACGAATAAGTCCCTTCGGTTGCAAGCTGAGTGCCGCTGGAATAGGAAGTATAGTAACTTGAACCGGGCATTTTTACGTAGACCGCGTTAATACCCGAAAGCGAATCGGAAGCGTTGTACTTCACGTAAGCTGCGTTCGTGTAGGTACCGCTGCTCTTAGAGGAAGTTCCTCCATAAAGAGTTCCCGTAGGAATGGTACGGTCCAAAGTAATGGAAACGGTTGCACTCGTGTTGCCTGCGCGGTCGATGCAATAGAAGTAATAGGTTCCTTCTGCGGTCAACTGAGATCCGCTGGTGTAGGAAACGTAAGAGGAGCTACCGGGTTTTCTTACGTAAATGCTCGAAATACCGCTGTGAGAATCGGAAGGAACGTATTTAACGTAAGATGCGTTGGTGTAGCTTCCGCTGCTCTTAGAGACAGTTCCACCATAAAGCGTCCCGGTCGGAAGCGTGGGGTCGTAATAAACACTGGATGTTGACGAGGAGTTCCCCGCTTTGTCTACCGCACGGAAATAATACCATCCGGTTGCCGAAGAAAGTGCCGTTCCGGAGGAGTAGGACGTCCAAGAGGACGAACCGGGCATCTGCACCTGAAGATAGCTTACTCCGCCTGTGTCGGTTGCAGTGTACTTAACAGGTTTGTTGGTGTAGGATCCGCTCGAAAGTGTCGTGCCGCTGGAGTTTGTGATCTTGCCAACGGGGGCTACCGTATCCAGATACACCGAATAGGTGCTGGTGCCCTGGTAAGTATCCGAGCCGTAGAAATACCACCATCCGTTATTAGCAGAAGTCGCTGAAACAGATTTGCTTCCTGTAGTATAAGTGTAAGAGGAGGCGCTAGGCGAGAGATAATAGACTCTGTTTGAAGAATAGGTATCACTGGCGGTGAATGTAATAGCCTTGTTGGTATACGATCCACTGCTGATAGTAGAACCACCCGCCTTGAGCGAAACACTCGGCGCGGTCGTATCTACCGTAAAGTGATACGTAAAGGTGTATGTTTTGGTAGAGAAAATATTCGCTTTATACGTTCCAACATATGTGAGAACGTAATCACCATCAGCAAGTGAACCTTGATAGAGGTATCCTCCGCCACTTCCCGAAAGCGACTTGCTCACGTAAGTCGAACCATTGCGGGTCAGCTTAAAGGATTGATGCTCCTTAATATCACCTGCGTGAATATAAAAGCTAAAATATGTCCAATCGTAGGTTGCATAATTGTATTTCGTAGTCGTTGAGGCATCGTCGCGGAAATAGGTTGTTCCAACCTGAATTCCGAAATCCGACATATAACCGCTTACGCTTCCGTCTCCAATATTATAGGTGCCGTACAACATATACACACCGGCTCTATTGGTGGAGGCTTCTACCTTATTTACGCTGAATCCGATTACTGCCCCGACGGATGCTACCAAAAGGACAGCTACAAGGATAATCGCGACCAAATTCTTTTTATTGAACTTGGATTTTACTTTCGTTTTTGATGTTTTGTTCTGATACATATACTTTTCTCCTTTCAATTATCGAGCTACTGCAATGTGGGTAATTACACCCCAGATTCTGTTGGATGTCATGTCTTTGCCGCGAATGAGTACGGTAACGCGGGCGCCTCTCGGGGGTCTTCCGCGTTTATGATGAGTACAAAGGCAATCGATGCCGCCGTCAAGGGCTACGAATACGCCGTTGGTATCGATCATGCTAACGGTTCCTACGTACTTGTCGCCGACGGTATATTTTCGGATTGCCGCAACACAGGGGTTCTCGGTTGTCTGCTTCACGGAAGCTTCTACCTGAATGTTGTTTCTATCCTTACGGTCAATGCTTAGTACCTTAACGAGAACTCTCTGACCGGGGCTGAAATGGAGTGATGCGTCCATCATGCGCTGATAATCCAGTTCCCTGAGCGGGATAAAGGTTTCAACGCCAAACAGGTCTACAAAGATACCCGTTCGGATTGCCGAAACGACTCTCGCCTCGGCAATAACTCCCTCGTAAAGGAAGCGGCCTTCCTCTCGTTCGATATCGTAGTAATGCCATTTGCGCTTAACCTTCATTGCTTCAAGCCTGCTCGCAACGGCGATCTTGGCTTCGGGATCGATCCCCTTTACGATATAATCAAACTCAGCACCAAGGCGTCTCGTAAGAAGATACTGATGGACCTCTGCCTCGGGAATACCGTGATAGTCCTCGGGCTTCTTTACCGCTTCCATTGCGGGAATGATAACCTTGTAGGCACCGTGGTAAATGACTGCAACGGCATCGTGGGAGGTTTTCTCCACGCCATGAACAGTACCCGTCAGGATTCTTCCGGCCTTGAGGGATTCGGTCAGGTCAAGAAGGTCGTTCTTCTCTCTGTCCTCATCTGTCTCAACGCTGCGAACGTCGTCAATGGATACGATTTCCTGAATGACTCTGATAGGACGTGCCTTTTTGCTTTTCTTGGCTTCGGTATCCGTAGGCTTGGCTTCGTCCTCAGACTCACTTTTCTTCGCTGCCGTCCGGCTCTTACGCTTGGGCTTCTCGGATGGTTGTACATCATCGGCGATTGCAGCTTCAGTCATCTCTGCCGATTTTTCGGAATCGGTCTGACAGAGAGCATCGTTTTTCATCTCTTCGACGCCGTCTTCGGATCCGGATACCGCGTTTGTGGGATTTTCCATATCAGTATGGAGAGTGTTTTCTTCCTCTGCGGGAAGTTCAATTTTCTTTTTGGCCATAAATGGTCCTCCTTTTTTATTTTTATTGTGGTTTGTGGAAACAAAAAATGCAGCACTCCTTGCTGCACTGAGAAACTATGGTGATGAAGCTCTTTTATCAAGGCTCATCGCGGATTTTGTTGGTCTTTCTCATCTTACCTCCTTTTCATTTCTTAAATGCCGCACCATCCGAGTACGGCGCTTGCTGTATTTACGTACCATCTGGGATCTTCACCGAAATCCCAGTTTAGATTTTCGGTTTGGTCGGGCTTATACCCGATTTTGTAAAGTAACGTATGCAAACGGTATTCACCGATCAGCTCAGTGTTGGATCTTGCGATCTCATATCCCTCTCGCGCAGCGTAATATTTGATAAAACGCAGTACCTTGGGAAGGCACTCGGGATTATCGTAAAGATGAGATTTTCTAATACTCACTCCGTCCTCTTTAAACCTCATGGAGGCAATACCGTATGCCCCAAGATCAAGAGTTACTTCCCCGCTTTCCGTCTCGGTATACTCAAACTCATTTCCCGCTGCGTTAATGCTGCGGTTCATCTCTGAGATCCTGAACATACATACCGTGAAACAAATGAGTATGATAAGATTCACACCCGTCATCACAAGGATGAACTTACGTATTCTGGACAATGTTACCTCCTTAGAAATCGGTCGGCGGAGATGCCGAGCCGTACAGGTTGGACTTCTTCTTTTTTGTCGGCTTTTCTTCGGGTATGATAGGAATCTCCGTTGACTCAGCAATTGGGATGTCCGGATGGTAATCATATACCGAAACCTGCCTGATCATTTTTGAGTATGGGTGGCGCGTGTAGTCCAGCTTGTCAAGCAGGAGCACGTTACACCCTCGAACGACGCAAAGGAGCTGTTCGTTCGGTATTCGAAGCACCTCATCGGGAGTTAGTAGCTTTCTCCTACCCATTCCCTCGACGTGTCGGTATTGCGGGATGATTTGCGCTATTGTGATCGTGCGTCGCATTGTCATCGTGGTATTGACCTCGATGCTCATCTCCCCGCAGCGGTTCGAAAAGTACTTGGCACTCACCTCATCGGTACAGCCAAGCATAAGCTGGATGTCCATATTACCGATGATCTCTGCCCAGAGATTATTGGGATAGCGGTTCTGTAACTGTCCAAGCGACTGTACCGCAAGCATGACTCGGATATCTCTGGACCTGCACACACTGAGGAATCTTGTGAAGTCTGATCCATCCTCTGCTCCTCCAAGCTTACCGATATTGTTAAACTCATCCAGAACGAGATTTACCGGCACGGGACATTTGCCGCCGCAGCTATCCGCATAACGCGTAAGCTTGATCATCAGGAAGGAAAAGAAAAGCGACGACAGAAAAGCCATCGTCGTATCTTGGTCGCTGAGTATCAGATAATAAGCGCATTTCTTTCTGCCGGGTGCCGTCAGGTCAATATCAGACCGAGACGTTATGTTCTGAACCGCTTTGTTCTGCATTACCTGCAATCGTGTGCCAAGTCCGAGAATAATTCCCGACCTGACAGTATCGCTCGATTGGGCAAAAAGATTAAAGGGTGCTCTTGCCGGGTGGTCAAGCGGTAAACGCGAAAACATTGTCATGAGTTGGTTCTCACTGTTCTGTGTGAGAAGCTGATAGACTGCCGGGAGGTGTTTGTCTGCCGAGGAGCGGGTGGCATCCTTATCGATATAAAGCACCAGCGCTTTGAGCAGGTTTCCCTCTCCGTTGTCCCAGAAATGATCGCCCTTGCCTGAACTGGTATTGCCGATGATAACGTTGGTCAACACCTGAGCAAGGAGCGTATCTCCGCCAAGGTCGCTCATACAGTTCCACGAATCGCTGTTTGCGGGACTGACCAAGTTAAACACCTTGACCTCATACCCGTTCGCTCGGAACATCTCCGCCGTGTCGGTATACAGCTCACTCTTTGCGTCTGCAATTACCACAGACTCATCATTTTTTAGATGTTGAAAAAGGGCGTTTCGGATTACCGCTCTCGACTTCATAGTACCCGATGCACCGCAGATGGCGATATGTCGGTTGAGTCTGGTATTCCTCGGCATACAAACCGTCTTTCCCTCATACTCACCCAAGATTATGCCTTCCGCCTTTTCCGGTGTCGTCAGCTCCAGCATCTTCTGCATTTCCTTGTCTGTCATAAAGGTTGCCGTGCCGTACACACCGGAGTCGCTCGTGGTAAAACCTCTGGGATCCTTTTTCTTCCCATCAAATCTGTCGTAAAGCTTGTAGATGAGAAATATAACTCCGCCTATCGTGATGATGGCGAGTAAGCTGAAGAGTCCGCGAAGCGTGAAAGCCTGCACGATGCAGGTGATAGGATTCCAGCTCGGAGCCTTCATTGTTACGTTTCCTGTAAGTCCGTCAGCACTCATCCACTCGGCATAGTTGTTCGCTATCTGAGCGATGAGCCCCGAGATGTACAACAGCATAAACAAAGCCAGTATGACACAGCCGACAGTGAGTATCACTCTCTTCCGATCTTGGATCTTAAATTTCATCTTTCTCCTTTCCGATACCAAACTCATTTTCAAGAGTCCGGATATCTATTGTTTTGATATGGACCGCATCGCCGAGATAGGCTCGAAGGTAACTGACCTGATGCGGGAAGCACAACACCTCGTGATAAGCCTGAATATGCTCGATTCCCTCTCGGTAGCGGATGAGTCTTGCGATATCTCCGTCGAAGTGAGTCAGAATATACTTACCGTCAACGAATGCGTCATACTCAAACTGACCGTTGTTGAAGGATCTCTGGACGTCATCAAAGAGCATCTCCAAAAGCTGTTCCTGCCATCTCGGTATGAGGAAGAAGCGGAGCTGGCGGATACCCTCCTGAGATAAGGGCACATAATGAATATGATCGTAGATGCTATCAAACCGATATTCCTTGTGTTTATCCTCATCTGCATCTCTCAGGGTTCCAAGAGCAATGCTTGCATCATTACCGAATAAAATCGCCGAATCTACCTCGTGAATTCCCGCATTCATTCTACAGACCTCACCAAGGGATTGTTTAGCCTTGAACTCGCCTCTGCCGCACCACTTCATTACAGACGACCGGGTGTTATACACTGCATAGCAGGTATCCCCCGAAAACAGCGCACCGACGATTCTCGTAAACATGGTTTTATTCATATCCGCAAGGAAGGTCCCTTTGAGGATTCTGGATGGATAGAATGTTGGCTCCGTAACCCTGACTTCAATTCGCTGACTCTGCAACTTGGGTAGAAGATACGGTCTTATTTCAAGTCCGATGCGTCTCATCATAACGGTCGCCTCAGCTACGCGATGATTACGGTTGATGTGACTTGCATCGCCGCTGAATTTGTGGTTCTTGAAGGTATCTCTGTAATACTCATCTGCACCGATCCAGTCCAGTATGGGGAGAGCCTTTCGGTATAGCCTCACCGTCTTATCTCCGCGTTTGCCCGAGAGCGTCAGGAGCTTGGTTGTGAGCTGCTTTCCCGTCTCGGTCTGACAGAAGGTTTGAGGTTCTGTGAGTTTGGCGACGAGAGATTGATACACCCTCTCACGTCCAAGCAAGTGTATGGAGCAATTCGGAAATTCGCCTACGACAGACAGAATTGTGAGCATTTCGAAGGCTTGACTGCCTCGGCGGACGTATATCATTTCGAACACCTCGGGGTTGCGAGAATTGCGCCATACAGACTGCTCTCTTTGGCGTAATTTCCGGACTTTGAACGGGCAAAAAGTGCAGGACGGGCATACCTTTTGGGAATATTATTTTTTATGTATTTCGGAAGCCTCGATTTCGGCTCGTTAATACATAAAAATTTCGGGGCTTTTTTATAGCATTTCACCGAGCAAACACCCCTCTTTCGGCATTGACGGTTCAAGGCAGAGCCACGATGAAAACTCGTTCTTCGGAACAAGATAGATCTCGGTGCATTCGCTCTCTCCAAGTGCTGAACAGTGGTAGTGAGAGCAGTACGTGGGAGAGTCATCGACGAGCATATACATTGCAACAACGTCGGAAACCATATTCACCTCAAAGTTGTCGTGGTCTCTCCATTGACGTTCGGAACGACCATCAGTATAGACGTGTCGGAAGATCATTACCGTTTTCTTTTCCGACCTTACGATTCTGTGTTCGTTTACGTATCTTCCAAGAATTGTGTAGAGAATATCTCTGAGATAATTAACCTGTCCGGTTCCCTTTTTCGGCATCAGCATCGGAATTCGGATTCCAAACCAGCCTTCCTCGGTATAACCGATTTCCATCGGATAATCCTCCAAAATCAAGTTCCGAACCAAAGCAGGTGTTCCCGGCTTCCCCGTATATGCGGGAAGCATTCTTGTATGAAGTGCGATTCTCTCACCGGAACGCGCCAGCTTGAAGCACTCATCGTAAAGCTCCTCGAAGTCTCCTTTTTCATGAAGAATACCGATCGTTTCACAGCTGAGCTTTGCTCTGTCAAGCATGGAATTTACCTTATCAAGCGTTACCAAAAAATTGTTATTTGCGTGTCTCTTTTTCTTACCCATTCTTTATTTCCTCCGTGTAAAAAGTTATTTCGGGTTCGTCCTCACCGTTAAAATCTACGGTTGCAAATAAGCACTCTGCCTTGGGTGTTGGCAAGCTATGAACCATAGCGATGTGCGGGACGACAATTATATATTTGAGTTCGTCTTCGGGCTGAAGGAGTCTTAGGTTGCTACCTTCTCCTTCGTAAATGACTACGATCTCGTAGCCGATATTGTCCTTCAAGAAAAATATTTGCGAGGGGTAGGATGCAGGATAATGCGCCATCGGATCGACCTGATCTATGAATTTTAGCAGCACCCACATCGCCAGCACAGTTCTCTGATCGGGCTTACAATATGGGTCTAATCCGATGTAATACCCCCCGCTTATTTCGGATATCATCATCCTCTTTCTCATGCTTTTAATGATCCTATCGACTGTCGCCTGTTCCTTTTGCAACATACGGGAGAGCTGCTTTCTTGTAAGCACTCCGTATTGCGACAGCCATTGAAGGATCATATGCTCCTCTTGCAAAAGCACTTCGTTTCACCTCCTATTCTTCGCTGTTCTTTCGCCTGTCTGCGAGTATTTTTTGAAGCTCCGCACGGTCGGTTGTGATCATTTCCTGCTCGGTTTTTGATGCCTTCACGACCACGGGAACTTTGTTATTGCCGGAGCACACAAGAGCCTCACCGCGTTCAAACCGGGTGATGGATCTCAGCTCGGTTTTGGAAAGCTTTAACACCTCTCTTACGTACTCGGCTTCATCGTACTCAAGATTAAGCACGATCTTATTTTGGCTGTTGTTGATGATTGCCCTTCCGTATCTTCCGTCATCAAGACCAAAGAAATCGGAAAGGTCTTGTGTCGCCGCCACCGCTGAACCGCCAAATCCTCGAATCGTCTTAAATATGGTCAAGCAAAATTCCGCTGCCATCTTGTTCGAGGACGCTCCTACGAGCTGCCAGATCTCGTCGATGATAACCGCCTTTTTCTCGGTAATATCGGATTTGATCTTATCCCAGATATAGTCGAGAGCGATAACCATTCCAACGGGAAGGAGCTTGCCTTTGAGCTCCGAAAGATCTATGACAATGAACTTGTTGGATAGATCCACGTTGGTCTGCCGGTTGAACGACTGTGCGGATCCGGTTACGAATCTGCTGAGAATTACGGCAATACGCTCGGTCATTTTGTTGTCCTTCAGGTTCTTATATAGGTCCCCGAGAATCGGCATCGGCTTCATCTTGGGCGGCACCGCATTTATATCCTCATACAGACTGTCGTTATCGTGTGTGATACCGAAGTCCGCGTAGGTTTTCAGCAGTGCCTCATCGAGAAGCTGTTCCTCTTCGTTGCTCATATCGGGTATCAGCAGCGAAAAGAAGATCATCAGCTGCTGTATCTTCCTTGCGAGCATCGAAACGTCCTCGATAGGCGAATCCTCGTCGATCAAAGTTGCTTCTGGGGAAACCGTGTGTCTTATCTCCATCACGTTGATGCAGTGCGGTGAACCAGGAGCAATCTTGATAAAGCTGCCTCCTATTCTGTGACACGCCCTGTGGAACTCGTGTCCCTTGATAGGAGCAATGGTAAAGCACTGAATGCCTCTCATTCTCATGCGGAGAGCGAGAAGCTGGAGCGTAAATGTCTTTCCAGCGCCGCTCGTACCGATGATATTGAGATTGGCGTTCTTATGCTTTTTGGTGTTAAAGAGGTCAACCACGCAAAGCGAATTGTTGTGCCGGTTGACTCCGAGAAGTACACCCGAATCGTCTGACATCTCAAAGCTCGTGAACATATAGGTAGAAGCTGCTCCGCTTGTCAGCACGTTCCGCTTGGACTTCTTTTCAAGGTGCGGCTCGATATAAAGGAACGGCATCACCGAACGAAGTGCCGCTTCCTGCTGGAACCTGCAATCCGAAAGCTGCATATCCATAGACTTCATCATATCTACGATCTGCTGCTTTCTCCAAAGCATTTCATCAAGTGTTTTTGCCGAAACAGTGATAAAGACCGTCATATAAAACAGGTCCTCATTGTTATTGGCAAGTCCGTTCTTGATGTAATATCCCGCTTGAATAGAGTTTGTCAGCTCCTCGTAATCGGTACTGGTATCCTGTACGCCCTTCATTTTGGTCCGGTTGAGCCGGATGCGCTGGGCAACCTTATCGATGGTCTTGCTTCTGCTCTCCTTCCTCAGATGCACATCCACGTCGATTCCCTCGCCTGCATTGATCAAGAGGGACATCCACCCGGCTCTTACCGTACTCGGATAGCCGGTCCCCTTGATGTAAAGGAAGGAATAATACAAGCCGTCCATGATGACGCAAGAGCTTTTGGTAAAATCAATCCCACGCGGGGAGATGAAATCAAGAATGGGTATTTCAGGGATGGGATCCACGCCCAGTGTTTTATCCTCCAACTTCATGCGGTCAAGAATGATGCGCTGAACTCTGTCCGCGAAAGGCTCGTCGGTACAGGAACGTCTGTTGAAGTACATATAAAGGATCTCGGCTACCGCCTCATCCTCGTTTTGCGGTTGCAGAATGTTGTTGCCGCACTGAGCAAAATATGCTCTTGCGTTCTGCTCTGCCGCTTGAAGCATTCCGTATATCTTACCGAAATCATCGGTTCTCTGAAAATCTTCAAATTGGAAAATTAAAAAGAAGCGTCTCGTTAACGCTTCCCTGCTTCCAACGTCTCTTATCAGACCGATATATCCCTCGCTTAGCTCCTTGCATCTCGGGTTATCCTCTCGCTTTAACTCCTCACGGAGCATCGCAATGTGCTTTTCGGAGTCAGCTTTTCTTGTTACAGACTTAAACTGCAACCGCATCGGTGAGATCTTCAGCCAATTGGCGAAAGCGGAAATAATGCCGAACCGCTCTTCCTCGGAGCGCAGCATAAAGTTGATCGGTTCGATTTCGAGTATTTTGATGTATCTGCCATCGGTCGTTTCCACAATGCCGTGGCGAATGTTCTTGATGGGAATAAAGTCCTGTACATACTCATTTTTTGGCTTGCTCATCGTCGGGCCTCCTAAAATGTAGTTTTCTCTTTCGGGACAGATATCTTGAAATATGCCCGAAATACTGGAACAGCGAATCACCGTCTATTCCCATCATCGAAACCATTGCAAGCGGTATCAAAGTTACCACTGCTACAATGGCCTTAGCGGTGGTGGGCATCGGTATCAAAAACAGCTCGATATACCCGAACACCACAAGGAGAATCAGCGTCTCGATCGCATTTCTCGGGGCAAGCATTCCTCCGAACAGCTTACCGGAATCTGTATAATTTGCGGGGATAGAGTATGTTTGATTCTCATCCATAAAGTATCACTTCCTTTCTTAATGTTCGGGTACACCGGCAAGTGTCTTTTCTAACGATGCCGCTAAAAAATCAACGTACTCACCTTTTGTAATCCCGTAGTTTTTGTATTCCGTTTCCTTATCAATACTGAAGATATCAAGGATCGTATTCCTGGTGTAAAACTCGATGGTACATACGACATAC
Source organism: Eubacteriales bacterium (assembly GCA_045638405.1). Taxonomy (GTDB): domain Bacteria; phylum Bacillota; class Clostridia; order Oscillospirales; family CAG-272; genus RUG11130. Next base: position 12,624 of record JAZUBG010000090.1, read on the forward strand.
GTTACCGTAAAGGTCTTTTTCTCTCCGTCAACCTCTCGCGTAACCTCTGCCGTTTTTTCTTTAGCCACAACAGTAAACAACATCCCCGATGCCCCGTCGAGTGTACTGATAAAGTTCGATTTGCTCATTCCGTTTTGCCCCATCGAGACGGAGTATGCTGCCAAGAAATGAGCTGTGTCATAGTTAAAGGAACTACCAAGCGAGCCCGAAAAATCACCTATTGAGAGTTCTTGATCGTACTTTTCATTTGATATAATTCCCCATGCCTTATCCACAGCTTGTGCATACGAACTCTGCACCGAGCCCTCTACGGCACTTGCAAGATCCTCATACGAAGCTGCAAACGTGTTCACATCAACGCTTTCTTCTTGACCAAAGCCAAACATATCTCCAAACATATCTGTTATATTCTGAAAAATGATATTGGGTAAAGATACGATACACGTAATCAAAAGCACAAGTACGAGGCAAATACAAATCAGAATTTTGAAAAGTGTATGCCTCATTGCCCATGCGGCTGAAATAATGGCACCCCAAGGACCTCCCGCCGCTGTACCTGCGGCAATCTCGGATACCGCCTTTCCTGTTTCGACGCCCGCTTTCACCGTGGCAGCAGCAGAGTTGATCGTTGCCTCTGCCCCCTTGGCGGCAGCCTGCTTTGCCGCTTGCTTGCCGGCCTCTTTTCCTGCATTTTTGCCCATATTTTTTGCCGCGTTACGAGCTTGCTTTGCTGCTTGACCGTAGTTGTCCTGACCGTCACCCATCTGCTGCTTGCCCGGTTCTGCCATAAATATTACCTCCTTTCTTTTGTTTCGTTATATATACGGCGCTCGGCTGTCGCAAAATGTTCTTTACTTAGCTCAAAGCCGATATACCTTCTTTTCGTTCTGATACAGGCAACGATCGTAGAACCGCTGCCCATACAGTTGTCGAGCACCAGGTCGCCTTCATCCGTGAAGGTGCTTATCAAGTACTCAAGCAGCGCAACCGGCTTTTCGGTTGGATGCTCCGCACAGCTTGGATGAGCCTTTGGAAACGTCAGGATACTGGTCGGATATTTCTCCGTGCTTCCGCACCTGACATCATCTGTAGGCTCAAACTCTCCGTAATTCTGGTTTTTCATAGCCTTATCCTTATACGCTTTCCCTCTGCCGTGAAGCGGCTGTCCCTCTGTAAACTGCGGGCGATATTTCGGTAGCTTTTTATAAAAGACGGCTATCTGCTCGTGTCGGCGAAGAGGCATTCTGTTTGCATTCAGAAAGCCGGATATTAAAACCTTATCCCACACGAGGTCGTATCTGAACCATTTGCAGTTGCTCTGCACGAGCTCTACGAAAAACTTTCCCTGCCCAAAGAGCACGATTGCACCGTTGTCTTTGATGATCCTTTTGTATTCCTTCCATAATTCATCATAGGGTAACTTCTTATCACAAGGATTCTGTGTTACCCCATACGGAGGATCGCAAAGTATCATATCAATGCTTTTTGAAGGAATCTCCTTCATAAGAACCAGACAATCACCTTGCCTGATATAGCTTATTTGTATTGCACATCACCTCCGTTAAGTCTTTCTGCGATTGGGAGCTCTCTGCTCACTGATTTCGTGAGCTTCGGGAGTCCCGTAAGCAGTTGGAGTATTGCTGTAGCGCACACCCGGTACGTTGACCGTTCTGAGTCTGTCACCGTCGTATACTGGCTGGCCGTTTTCGTAAACAGGTTTTCTGTCAACGGTAGCTTCTCCGTGAATACCGTACCAAGAGTTTCCGTTCGAATCCTCGTAGGTCTGATATTCACCTCGCGGTGCCTGATACTGAGTCGCATCGTAGAACCTCGTTCCCGAGCCGTCCTCATGACGTACCTCAAAGTGACCGTTATCAATCTGGCTATTATCCACATTCGTAATCGGCTGCTCATATCCGGGCATAAAGTTCTGGAAGAGTGCTTGGTTATAATCTGCCGCGCCTTCCCCTGCTTCAAAGCTCGGAATTTCCGCGTGAGGCTTCATCGCATACCAATCTACACCGTCTGCGGTTTGCATCACACTATGAGGAGCTTTTGGCTCGTCATAATAAGCGCTGTTATACCACATGCTTTCTCCTTCAGACGTTGATGCTGCAATTTCTCCAACACCGATGGATCGAAGAACCGTCCCTGCTTCTGCTCCGGGGAACGTCTCTGCGACCTGCCCCGCCTCGTCTGCGCTTCCGGTAAAGTTCGGTGTGCTGTAAAACTCACCCGCTCCTGCACCGCTTGCCATCTGATACCACTGTGTACCGTCCGATGCGGTAACAAGCGCATGAGGTCCTGCGGGCTTCTCAAATTGAGAGGCATT
>JAZUBG010000091.1:0-2266 GCA_045638405.1 Eubacteriales bacterium
TCCCACAAGCAGTAGCAGATAAGAGCATCACTGCGGCCAGAATGAGAGATAGTATGCGTTTCAGTTTCATATTTTTTCTCCTCGAAATACTAAAATAATCTAAGTAAATTATAAATATTTTTGAACGATAAGTCAACCAAACGGGATAATTCGTAATGTAGATTTTTTAGACGTTATTTTGGTGAAAACAACGAAAAAAGCAGAGGCAACTCCATGACGAGTTGCCTCTGTGAAAAATTTCATGTACTTAAGGTTCGTAGCGATCGCCGGTTGAAGGATTATATCCCTCAAATTCTACGTATTCGCTGAGTCTCCAACGCTCGGGACGAACTGTGAAATACTCGAAATCGGGAGTGTACTGAGTGCCCTCAGCCAATACTACCTTGTACTTCTGCATCTTGTCCTGAAGCTTATGTGATATCTCCTGTGCAAGCTCGTTGTCAGCAGGATCGGAGCTCTTGTAAAGTGCATCAAACCTGCCGTTTACGTCTGTGAACTCAAACTGGATCTGGTTGCAGTCCACGTTGCTCCAGGTATACGCACTTTCGCTGAGGAATTTTGCTTCGTCAAAGTCGGTGAGAATAGTGTCTATTACACCGCGAAGCTTTTGAGACTGGAAGAATATTGAAGTGTCTGTGAACATCGATCCGGCGTACAGGATTCCCATACAGCTTGTATGGGTGTCGACGAACAGATGGTACGCCTCGTAGATCTTCTCCCAACCTTCTCCGAAGTAGCCCTCCATGAACTTTTTAACGTGGCCTTCAAACTCTTCTTCGCTCATATAAGGATCCCACATAAGCTTGCTTATGAGATAGTGACGGAGAGTACCGAAGCTCCACGCGCAAAAATAATCTCCGCAGGGGAAGTAACCCATAGTATTGCAATCAGCCATAAATCTGAACTGTGCGGCGAGGTTACGGTACGCACTGTATGGAACGGCAGTTGCGTACTGAGAAATGTTGTACGGGTAATCCCAGTAGTAAAGACCGCCCGATATTTCGCTCCACTTTTCCATGGAATTACCGTAACTCTTTGAGTTACAGCCTGCATTCAGCGAGTGATTGAAGCAAGCGTCGATAGCACCAAACTCAACTATGATCATGGGGTCAGCTTTTGTTTTCTGGGGAGGAGTTACGGAATACAGATATGCAAAGGTGTGGATGTATACGTGACCAAATCCGGCCGCCTTTATGTCCGCTGCCATTCTGTTTAAGAATCTGACCAGGGAACCTGCAGGGGAACCCTCCTCGGCGTCGATTGCCGCACAATTTTCACATGTGCAGTGACCTGAGTTGTCATTCTGTGAAATGGATATGATGTCGCAGTCGGGATCCTCATTCAACGACTTAAGCACGTTAGCGAGCATTACCTGATAGACAGTTTCATCGGTGAGACAAGGCTGATTTACGTACTGCTCACTATAGGATGTGCCGTCGGGAGCGTTGTCAAGTGCATCAAAGGTGTGGCTTCTGCGTCCCATGCACCATTTGATCTTTGTGTGTCTGTCTCTGTCAGTGGGTGTGCCCTGATAACCTCTCTCAAGCATATACGAGCCTTCCTCGTAGTCGAGTCCGGAAATATCAAGCTCGTCCTTGGGTGAGAGATAATCTATTGTATTCACACCCGATGAGTTTGCTATGTAGAGCCAGCCGATAACGTCGTCGATAAAGTCGTAGCAGCCGTAAAGCACTCCGAGCTTTGCATCACCCATGATGCGAACGTTATTCCCTTCGCTGCGGATGGCAAAGTTTTCGGTGTTGTTTCTGACGGTATCTTCGATAACGACCGTTTTTTCTTCAACGATGATAGCGTAGTCACCGTACGCGCCTACCTTAGTGTCAAGCTTTGCTCCGCATGACATCTCAATATACTTCTGAAGCTCGGAAACGCCCGTCATGGTCTTTTCGGAAGCGTTTTCGGGGTAGAGAATGGTATACTTTGAAATATCGTTACCTTTGATGGTGAGCTTGCCAATGGGGTATCCTGAGGTATCCTTGAAAGAGTAACCTTCAGCGATATTAAATCCGTTTTCATCGGTGAGACAAGGCTGGTTTTCGTACTGCTCACTGTAGGAGGTACCGTCGGGAGCGTTGTCTAGCGCATCAAAGGTGTGGCATCTTTGGCCTTTACACCATTTGATCCCTGTATGTCTGTCTCTGTCAGTGGGTGTGCCTTGATATCCTCTCGCAAGCATATACGAGCCTTCCTCGTAGTCGAGTCCGGAAATATCAAGCTCGTCCTTGGGTGAGAGATAATCTATTGT
>JAZUBG010000092.1:0-3446 GCA_045638405.1 Eubacteriales bacterium
GAATGATTCCTTCACCCGCACCCCAGTATGGAGTCGAATATACGTTTCTGATGTAGTTTCCGTCGATCACGGTCTCGGGAGATACACCGAGCACATAAAGAGCGCCGTGAGTACCGAGATCACCTGTACCGAGCTCATGAACGAAATTCTTTTCAACCCTGTTTGCACGGCTGTAGTTTAGAGGGAAGATCCTCCAGTTCCAGCCGACAGATATTGCCCACTGAAGAGGACCTGAAATATCGTTGTGAGATATGCTGTTGTTGCCGCTTTGACCGATCCAAACACCGGCGGCGCCGTGATAGAACTCACCGCAATCGGCGATCAGATTGTTCTTGAAGATAACACCCTCGCATCTCTCGTAGATGCTCTTTGGTCTGTCAACCTCACCGATGCGTATACCGCCTGCACCTAAATGTGAGAATCTGCAGTCCTCAACTACCCAATTTTTACATCCCTTGGCGAGCCACAGAGCGTAGCCTCCAAGGTTTTCAAAGGTACAATTTCGGAACGCACCGTTATGCACTGCGCACAGATGAAGGGAATTGGGAGCGTTCAGCTCAGCCTGAACGCTATAGTAGCAGTCACCTGCGGGATGTGCATCGGTTTCTGCGAAGGTGATGCCTTCAAATGAAAGTGAATCTATTATCTGTCCCTCATTCGGACACGCCTTGATAAGCGTCTGCAGAACGGGGTAACAAATACTAACCGTGTCAACAGTTTCATCTTCCTTGAGATGGTAATAAAGCTTGTGTTCACCTTTGTCGTGGTACCATCTGCCGGGAACTGTCACCCCCTCGCGAACGTTATCGAGATAATAGCCAAATGACCAGGTGAGAGGTCTCCATGAACCGTCGACGAACAATACCTCACCATTGTCATGGTCAATGCTTTCGGGATAAAGACGAGCCTCCATCCAGAACTGAAGGACTACAAATTCAATATCCTCGGGGCGGTGGAGATCACGTGGGAAATCTCCGGGAGTGAAGAACATCTGACGTCTGCTGAGACGGGCCTCCTCGGGCTCCATTTGCGCCGCCCAGCTGTTTTCCGTTCCGGGAATCTTGCGAGTCAGAATGTGACCCGATTCTGGAAAACGTGAGCGTTCTCTTAGGTCTCCGTTTACGTATAGTCTTGAAAAACGCAAATTTTCGGGAACGTTTGCAGATATGATGCCGTCTCCCTCGTCGACCCAACCGCTGACGGCGGCGGAACCCTTGATCACGGCACCGTTTCCGATCACGGTAAGCCCACTGTCTCGCTCGTCAAGGGACAGAGCTTCGCAGAGAACGTACTCACCAGGGGCAAGCTCAACGGTAACAGGGCCGTCAATAAGTCTTGCGGCTTCAATAGCAGCGGGGAGTCCACCCACGGCGTTCTCGGGTGAAGATCCGCTACCGTTGCCAATCGCTTTTGGAGAAGCATAAATACGGTTGTTCATAATTACCTCCATTCAGCCTACGGCTAAATCTTATTACGGGTATAATGTGCTTTTTGCGAACCGAAGTATTCTGTAATTCATTTATATATCATGAGTATGCATTTGTCAAGAGGTTAGGTGAAAATGACCTTTCAAAATCGATTTGAGATGGGTTGAGTCAAAAAAACAGCAGACTTTTTGATAGCCTGCTGTTTTGAGTTTATAAACTTTTTAGCGTTGTTGGAATGTTTAAAGTAAACAATATTTTGTAAGTTACCTTACTCAATAAATTCAAATTCCATACCGCAAACGTTAACGGTGTCACCTTCTTCACATCCTGCCTCACGCAGACGGTCGATAATACCGCCGCGGATGAGAGAACGCTCGAAGTACATGAGAGACTCCTTGTCGCTGAAGTTTACGCGGCCGACAAGCTTTTCAGCCCACTCACCGGAAACGATGAACGCCGCGTTGTCTGCTCTGCGGATGGTAACACTCTCGCTGCCTGAAAGATCGTCATCGACCTCAGCCTCGGGAATTACCTCCGGCTCGTAGGTGATAACGGGAGGAAGTGTTTCAAGAACCTTGGCGGTCTTGTCAATAAGCTCCTTAAGGTTCAGCTTGTTTGCCGCAGAAATGTAAACTACGTCGTAATCAAGGGCATTTGCAATAGTTTCAAGCTCTTTCGCTTCCTCGGAAACCTCGGGAATGAGAGAAAACTCTTCAACTCCGTTTACCATAAGGTCAGCCTTGTTTGCCGCAATGATACGGGGACGGGAAGCAAGCTCGGGAGAGAACTTTTCAAGCTCTTCGGAGATAACATTGAAGTCCTCGAGAGGAGTTCTGCCTTCGGTTCCCGCAACGTCAACTACCTGAATGAGCATACGGCAACGCTCGATATGACGGAGGAAGTCGTGACCCAGACCGAGACCGTCGGAGGCACCCTCGATAAGACCGGGGATATCCGCCGCAACGAATCCTGCCTCACCGCCAATACTTACTACACCGAGGGAAGGTTCAAGAGTTGTAAAGTGGTAATCAGCTACCTTCGGACGTGCCGCAGAGATAGCTGCGAGAAGGGAAGACTTACCCGCAGAAGGAAGTCCGACGAATCCTACGTCAGCGATCATCTTCAGCTCAAGAAGAACTTCCTTCTCCTCACCGGGAAGACCGTTTTTTGCAAAGCGGGGTATCTGTCTTGTGGGAGTTGCAAAGTGCTTGTTACCCCATCCGCCGCGGCCACCCTTGCAGATCACGAAATCTTCGTCATCACACATATCCTTGATGATCTTGCCGCTTTCGGGGTCACGTACAAGCGTACCCTTGGGAACTTTGATTATAATATCCTCGCCGTTTTTACCGTGGAACTTGGCACCGCCGCCGTTTTCACCGTTTTCAGCGGTGAATTTTCTTTTGTAACGGAACGCAAGGAGTGTATTCGCGGAATCGTCACAGCGGAAGATCACGTTTCCTCCGTGACCGCCGTCACCTCCGTCGGGACCTCCCTTGGCAACGTACTTCTCACGTCTGAAGGATATAGCTCCATGACCGCCGTTGCCGGCTTTTACGTAAATTTTAATTTTATCTATAAACATTGGTTACTCCGTTTTTTTGTTTCTTAGCAAAGACTTGTGAAAAGTCTGTCGTATCGATTTATGCACTCGTCGATTGTTGCTCTCGCTTCTTCGGGACCACGGAGATCGTCAACTGCCGTTTCAAGATTTTCAAGCTGCTTGTAAACCTTGAAGAAGTGGCTCATTTCGTTGAAGATGTGCTCGGGAAGATCGAATACTGACTTGTACATATTGTAGTTGGGGTCGGAATGGGGGATAGCGATGATCTTCTCATCGGGACTTCCCGAGTCGATCATGTTAATAACGCCGATGGGATAAACGTCAACGAGTGTCATGCTTGCAATAGGCTCGGAACATATAACGAGAACGTCGAGAGGGTCGTTGTCCTCAGCATATGTACGGGGGATAAAGCCGTAGTTTGCGGGATAATGGGTGCAAGGATAGAGCATACTGTC
>JAZUBG010000093.1:0-15770 GCA_045638405.1 Eubacteriales bacterium
CCGTAGTAACGCTTTCCGGGGAGACCTTCGGCGTACTTGTTGGTGAGGGGGGTGCCTGCAGCGAGAAGCACTGCCTTGGATACGATATTTTCAGATGCGATAAGTTCAATGTTGTGCTGCTGACGCTTCAGTTCTGCGTCACACGCTGCAGCTACCTCGGGGTCATACAGTTTAAGTTCATCAAAAAAATTCATTTCGTGTTTCCTTTCTTTACAAAACAAACTCTCACGTATTTTATAATTCATAACCACATTATAACATATTTATTCGCAAATAGGAAGATGATTTTCAAAATTAATTCTAAATTATACTTATTACCGATGAATAAAAAAAACACCGAAGTAAATCTGCCTGTGGCAAAATTAATCGGTGTTCTTTATATTGTACTTAAAAGCTCTTATCAACTGTATCTCGATACCACAGCGTTATGCTCATCGATAGTCCTGCTAAAGATAACTCTGTCTTCACCGGGCTTTGGATTTGGTGGAGAGAAGAAATAGAAGTAACCTGTATCGCTGGGATGCATTGCCGCGAGAATGGCACTGTTTCCTGAGTTTGCAATGGCACCGGGAGTCAGGTCAACTCTCGTTTCAGTATTGTACTCAGACACGATATTATCAAGGTCGCTTCCGCGAAGCTTAACTCTGACACCCGTTTCATGGTGAATAACGTACGCGGTGGTAGCATCACTCTGCAGATGGCTGAAGTTATCGGATTTCAGTCTGTTATGGAATACTGACGATACGTTACCGAAGCAGTTTTCAAGATAGTTTGCAGCACCCGCCTCTTTCTCAATGATAGAGGACAGTGTCAAGGTCTCATCCGTCACAAAACCTATCTCTTCGGTTCTCTGGCGGTAGGACTTGATAAATACCTGATTGAATCTTGAAAGAAGCTTGTTTATGACAGCGACTTCGCTTGAAGCGTTATAGAACTGATAGGTATCGGGGAAAAGATAACCGTCAAGACGGTAAGTTCTTCCGTATGCTACCCAGTCCTCATCAATCTCGTCAATAAACCAATAGTCAAAATCGTAATTGTTGATTACGTCAATGTACTTTTCCCTCTCTCCGATACCTGAAGAAACAAGAAGATCGATTATCTCATCGGTAGTATAACCCTCGGGAATGGTGATCCATGATACACCTGCAGGCGGTTTTTTACTGATAGCTTCAACAAAGTCACCGTAGCTGCTCCTTGGTGTCAGCATATAGGTACCGGGCTGAATGGTAACAACAGCATCACCCTCTTTGAGGTTAAAGAGCCACTTATATTTTATCAGCTTATGGTTATACAGAATATCGGCAACGTCATCAATGGTAGTACCCTTAGGGATCACCACCTCGATCTGTTCCTCTGACTTCACGAATCCGTACATATCGTTTGCCGCAAAGATAACGGCTACAGATATGACAATGGAAACTGCAAACACCGCAGTGATATAAGCCATACACTTAATAAGACTGAGAACCGTATTGCTGGACTCCGAGCGTTCCTTGTCATCGCGTTTTTTTCTTATTTTACGTGCTTTTTTCTGTGTTTTCCGAGTAGTTTCCGTAAGTTTTGCAGCTGTATCTATATTCTGTGTATCTTCACCCGACAACTCAATTGTATCTTCAGGATTCACCTGAGTTTCACCGTCATTTTTTATAGCAGGCTCAACTATGGGAACTTGCTTTGTCTGAAGGGATTCATCGACTATCTCCGGAGCAGGACGGAAATGCGGTCCTCTCTGAGGAGGAACGACACGTCCGTCTTCCTGTACAGTCGGAGCAGCAGGGCGTCCGTCAACTGCAAAAGCGGGACGGGGATTTACCGAAGGTGAATTACGGGCAGCCGTAGACTGCGGCACTGCAGTGCCCTGTACTTTTCTTGAAGGCATATCCCCCTGAGAAGCGTTTTCCGCAGGCACACGGTTTTCGGTAATCCTGCTTCTTTCCACTCCAAGCTTCAATTCATCATCCTCGGGGCGTGCAAAATATTGTCTGCGAAGCCGAGGGTTATCTGCGTGAGAAATATTGGCAGTTGCGGGAGTCTCTCCACGGTTCACGTTGCCGGAAATCTCCCCATCCGCCGGTTTCACATTGGGTGTCACTCTACCAATCGGTACATTTCCGGAATCTCCCATACGAACAGTTCTGTTTTCCTTTGAAGGATCTATGTTTTTATTATCCATTTATAAGGCTCCTTTCCGTAGGTACGCAAAAAACAACATATTTTCACTATTTTATACTATGAGGACCATTATTATGTAAATCACCGCAAGTCCGAGAAACGCAGGTGAAAATACAGCCTCTGCAAGTGATTTAAAAAGCTTATTTTTCTTTTTCGGCACATACTCCGAAGGATAATTCTCTTCCGCATATACCCTATAAAGCGATGATGCCTCAAATGCGGCAAGCGCCGCGGCCCCAAGGGCCAAAAAAGCCATAATTATCACGAGAAGAATACCGCTGATATTGTTTTTCTGCGCAATATGAAGAATATACTCCTCAAAAAACAGAACCACGATGTTATATGCAGCGTGAACTATCATAGAAGCGATAACACTTCGTGTAGCATAAGTCACAGCACCGAGAACGATTCCGCAAAAAAACAACGACGGAAATCTCACAATACTGAAGTGACACATAGCAAAACCCACAGCGCCGAGTATCACCGAAGAAACTATATTTACAGTACCGTATTCGTACATAACGATACCGCGAAACAGAAATTCTTCCGTAAGCGCCGGGAGAATTGAAAAAGCAAGAACAAGGTACGCTCCGTTGAATACATCCGACTGCATTGCAAAGGCTGCATACTCAGCGCTCGAACTTTCAGCCATGCCCTGAGGATTTAAGGTGGACATAAAATAATCGATCACACCGCCTCCGCATATCATAAGCACAAGTGCACAAACCATCATCAATAGAGCAGATGGTTTCGGGAAGCGTACGCGAAGTTTTGATGAGTATTCGCTCCCGCCTCTGAGACTGCAAAATATCAGACAAGGAATGGCAAATATCACAAGTTGGATAATAACTGCCGATAAATACGGATTCTCATCAGCTCCTATAACCTCTGCGGGAAGAGCATTGAACAGTGCCGTCAAAAGGAACACACCCGCAAGAAGTATGGGTACGGCAATGGTTTGTTTGAATTTCATAATCAGGCAAAGCCTTTCTTAATAAACGTCAGCTTATTTTTTTACCGTTTTTACACCGTTTTCCGTAAGAAGAATATCCACGGAAACATCAAATCTGCCGCGAGGTACAGTGGGCATGATATAATCGCTGTACACGACCCCGATTCTGCTTCCTTTAAACTCGCTGAGATATCTGTCATAAAATCCCTTCCCGTACCCGAGACGGTATCCCGCCTTATCATAGAGAAGTCCGGGCACAAAACACACAGCACTGCCGCCCCACGCAGGATCATACACGGGAGCGTCGGGACCGGGTTCACGGATTCCATAAGAATCTACCACAAGAGCATCGGGAGAAGATACTATGTGATATTTCATTGTATGAGTTGCCTTATCACATCGGGGGAATGCAACCTTCTTACCGTTTTTCCACGCCGCTTCGGCAATGGGCATAACATCAATTTCGTTACTGAGAGGCGCATACATCAGAATATATTCGGCATACCTGAAGCTTACAAGTCCCACTGCCGCCTTACATATCTTTCCGTCTCTTTCCGCTTTAATGTCAGCCGCCATTGCGCTTCTCGCCGCAAGATATTTTTCTCTGAGCTCGTCTTTGTCTCTTTTAATTGAATTCATACTAATCTCCATAAATATTTGTGTTTAACCAATGGCACACAGGAAACTCTGAACTTAAAGTGCCATTACCGCTTTCTCCACGCTGTTACGTTTTTCACGACCGAGAAGACACTCTACAAGCTCAAATGCGAACGGCAGGGCTGTACCCATACATCTTGAAGTAATAAACTGTCCGTCGCGTACAACATCACGTGAAAGATCTGTCTTTGCGCCCTGCAGGTACTCTTCAAATCCGGGGAAGCACACAGCTTCACGTCCGTCAAGATACCCTCTCTTACCGAGGATCATAGGTGAAGCACAAATAGCGGCAACGTATCCGCCTCTGTCAAGGACACACTTAATATAACCGTCGGTGAAGGCAAATTTATCGATATTGTCAGCTCCGGGCATTCCGCCGGGAAAAATCAGCATTTCCGCATCCGCAAGGGTGTCGCCAAGCTCATCGGCAGTAACGTCGCACATTACCGTGATCCCGTGAGCTCCGACGGCATTCCTGCCGCTGATACCTACAGTTGTAACTTCAAGACCCGCACGTCTCAGCACGTCAACGGGAGTAAGAGCTTCGATCTCCTCAAAGCCGTTGGCAAGAATAAGATAGATCATACCGCACCTAACCTTTCCTCTATCTCTTTACAGCATACCATTATTGTACCATAAAGCGATTAACAATTCATAAACAAAGTACGCTTATTTGTAAATTATTTCCCACGCCGCAGAACGCAAGCTCAGGATTACGAAACAACGTCACCGTCGTTTTTCAATACCATTTCCATAAACTGTTCCTTGGAAATAAGTACTTCGCGGGGCTTCTGTCCGTCGGGAGCACTGACATAACCAAGCTGTTCCATACGGTCGATAAGCTTTGCGGCTCTGCCGTATCCGAGAGAAAGTCTTCTCTGAATGAGCGAGGTTGAAATCTTACCGCTGTTTACGGCAAGTTCAAGTGCATCGCGGAGCATAGGATCATCGTCACCCGACGCTTCAGCCGCACCGCCACCCGAAGACTTCTTTGTTCCCATTCCGCACTTCTCAGCCGCTTTGTCGATCTGCTCAATAACATCGTCGGCATATTTTACTTCAGTTTCACAGTTTGCCTTCTTAATGAAGGTCACGATCTCTTCAACGTCCTCTTCGGAAACGAATGCACCCTGAACACGGATAGGTTTGGATGCTCCGACAGGCATATAGAGCATATCACCTCGTCCGATAAGGCTCTCCGCACCTGCTCTGTCAATAATGGTACGAGAGTCTACCTGAGAAGCTACCGTAAAAGCAATTCGTGACGGAATATTCGCCTTGATAAGACCTGTGATAACGTCAACGGAAGGCCGCTGGGTACCGATAATAACGTGCATACCTGCGGCACGTGCCTTCTGCATCAGTCGGCAGACGGATTCTTCAACGTCGTCGGGAGCAGTCATCATAAGGTCGGCAAGCTCGTCGATAATAATTACTATGTAGGGGAGGAATTCGTACTGAGGATCCTTTGCTGTGACCTTGTTATACATATTAACGTCACGTACACCGACAGATTCGATAAGACCGAATCTTCTCTCCATTTCCGAAACTGCCCATGAAAGGCTTCCTGCCGCTTTCTTGGGGTCACTTACAACGGGAACGAGAAGATGGGGGATTCCGTTATAAATATTAAGTTCAACCTTCTTGGGGTCGATAAGGATGAGTTTTACTTCATCGGGATTTGCATTGAAAAGAAGGCTCACAATAAGGCTGTTGATACATACAGACTTACCCATACCCGTAGCACCCGCAATAAGCAGGTGAGGCATTTTTGCAATGTCAAGGTACACGCTCTCTCCGCCTACGTCATCACCCAAAGCACAAAGAAGCTTTGACGGAGCCGAAGCAAATCTCTCATCTTCGATCAAAGTTCTCAGGTGAACCGTAGCACGCTTCTTGTTGGGAACCTCGATTCCCACCGCCGCCTTACCGGGAATGGGAGCCTCTATTCTAACACCGGTAGTCGCAAGATTCAGAGAAATATCGTCCACAAGATTCAGAATAGAACGGACTCTGGTACCGGGTTCGGGAAGAAGCTCGTAGCGTGTAATTGTAGGACCACGGGAAACGTTCTCGATCTTTGTCTTTACGTTAAAGCTTCTCAGAGTCTCAACAAGTCTGATAGCATTGGCATGAAGCTCTTCCTTAATATTTTCGTCTCGTCTTGCCGTGTCCTCCGTAAGTATCTGAACGGGCGGGAATACGTATTCCTTTTTGGGAGGAAGTACGGGTTCTTCTTGCCTCGGCTCGTCACCGATTCCGGCCCTGGTAATAGTCAACTCGTCCTCATCACCGTCACCCGCGGACTTAACTCCCGACGCATCCCCGCTGAGATACGCATCTGCAAGTCTGTCAAGAAGTTCAGCATCTTCGGGATTTACAAATATCTTGGTAAGATCTACTCTTCCGTTTTCAGCAGCAGTCTCGGCTTCGGGAATTGAAATCTCCGCCACCGGAGCCACTTTTTCCGTAACCTCTCCCGTTTCCATGTCGACTACAACTTCATCGGTGAACCACGGAACGTCATCCGCTTCAGCTTCACCGGGAAGCGCAACCGCCTCGGCAATAGCCTCAGTCTCTTTTCTGACTTTGGTGCGACGCATAACCTCATCAAAGATTCTTTCATTGATCTCGTCTATTGTCTCAGCACTCTCGGGCTTTGATTCTTCCTTTACATCGGACGTATCGTTCACCACGGGATCGTCAATGGGAAGATCAGCATCAAAAGGCTTGTTCCTTTTGAATCTGTATCTCTGACCATCTCCGTTACCTTTGACGGTATCCGAGATGGGAAGTCCGATCTGATCACCGTCGTCTCTACGACGGCGGAGGGCAGGAGTCGCGGGATCTGCGGTGTGTTCTCTGAGATACTTTTCTCTTTCTTCCGCAATTCTGCGTCTTTCCTCGTCACGGACAGCTCTCTTCTCGGCAGAATCTTCACTTGCGACCTTAAGCTTATATCTGATAAGTATCCAAAGTCCGCGGGGCGTGATTCCGCAAAGGAAAAGTACAAGCACGAAAACAATGGCAATGATGAGCACCAAAGAACCGACCTTACCGAAACCGCGGATCATTGCTTCACCGAGGAAGCCGCCGATAACGCCTCCGCCTTTTCCGCCGAGAGCAGATGTCCAGTGAATAGCCGGCGAGAATGTCTTGGCTCCGCCGCCAAAGCTATGGAACACCATGGCAACGCAAGTATAAACAACACCGAGAATAGCGATACGTCTGCCGAACATTCCCTCTTCTTTATTCTTCGTATATGTGAAAGCGGGGATCAGACATATCACGGGAAGGGCGTACGCAAGTCTTCCGCTGAGTCCGATAAACAGCTTGTTCATACCTCCGCCGATTATTCCCGCCTTATCACCCGCGTACATACATACGCCGAAAAGTATTGCGACGACAGCAATTATGTAAGGGGCAAGCTGAGACATGAAGCTGTTTTCATTCACATTTCCGTTACGGGGTTCACTCCCCGCTTGGTTTTTCTTCTTTGTATCTTTTTTTGCTCCACCTGTCGAAGTTTTATCAGATACAGACTTTTTTGTATTTTTATTTGTGGTTTTCTTATTAGCAGGCATTATTTCTCCAAATCACCGCATCTTGCGGATAAAGTTATTTATTAAACCGAAACTATCGGGGTAAACTATCTTACAGAAGCTCCCGCATTCGGAAACTCTTACTCAGTATATATTTTAACAGATTTTTCAGTTTTTTTCAAGAGGGAGTTGACAATACGTTCAGGAAATAAACCTATGAAATCAATTTCTCGTATTTACCCCTATATCATTTTCACACTTTTTACCTTTGGTGCGGGACTTGTCAACGGTCTTCTCGGAACAGGCGGCGGTATTTTGCTGACTTTTATCATCTCCCGTGTTCTTCACGGAAAAGACTATTCTCCCAAAGACGTGTTCGTATGTTCCATGACGGCAGTGATTCCCATTTGTCTGGTTTCCCTCTTCACTTACTCCACGGACATACTCCCGAACACACGCAGTCTTCTCGGAATCATGTTGTCTGCCGCCATAGGCGGTCTTTTGGGTGCCGTGCTTTCGGACAAACTGAAAAGTGCTGTCCTTGAAAAAGGCTTTGCACTGCTTATTATCTATGCCGGGGTCAGAATGCTTTTACGTTGAAAGGAGTATTTGCCGTGACACCTCTCGCATACCTTGCGGCATTTCTCACTGCCATCCCCGCGGGGGCGGGAATCGGCGGCGGAGGACTGTTCATAATCTACCTTGTCCACGCGGGGTACACGCAAACCGTATCAGGCGCCCTGAACCTGATATTTTACCTCTCGGCGGCTGTAAGTTCCCTTCCCTTTCACCTTACGAAAAGGAAACTTGCGTTTCGAATAATTTTACCGTCTTCTTTCCTCGGAGTTATAGGTACTTTGCTCGGAGGAGTACTCCGCGGCATGATTTCAGAGGAATATTTACGTGTTTTTTTCGGCGTATTGCTCATTTTTACGGGTTTTCGCTCACTTTTTCGCAAAAAAGTAACGAAATTTCCTGCTTTTCCCTCCACTCGCCGTTAAGCCAATCATAACCTACTTGCATTTTTAATAAAAATATGCTATAATAAAGTAGTTATTGCCTTTATAAGGACCATTAAAGCTTGTAAAAAACTAAGCGAAATTCCTCATCGTTCTGCCCTTTTTTCACTTATAAAACCAGTGGGCAGATCACAATTTTTCCGATTTTTATCGGCGGAAAGGAATCGCCAAACGGCGAGAAGGTGTAATCTTGTATCGACGCTCAGATAACTCTGAAAGTCCCGCTCCAAGCCGCACCGCTATCACCGGGCAACAGGACAATTTGCCCAGAGAAGGCATTATATCAGAAAAAAATACCATTGGTGAATCCCACGGAAACAGACAGTTTAACACCCGTGAAATGAATGTGTCTCCGAGACGAGAAAACAGTACAGGTAATACATCTCGAAGATATACTTCCCATACGGTCATCGATGACAGCAACCGTAATTACGTTACTCGTGCGATACCCACCACCGGCGGCTTAAACAGAGCTACAAACACTGGCGTGCATAACAGCGGAAACTGTACAACACAGGAAATGCGTGCTATGTCACGGACCCAAAGAATCCCCGGCACACCCCACGGCGACTCAAATAATTCAAATCCGCAGCGCGGAGGCAGTGCACCCTATCTCTACGGAACTACGGCAGTGCACAACAGAATACAGAAAAGACGTCCCCCGTTGAAGGTACGTTTGCTTCGTTTTATCGGTAAGTACAGCACCGTTTTAGCGGTAATTTGTGCGTGTTTTCTGTTCTTTGCCATCTCTGTTCCTCTCATGGTGTTTGCTCTCGGTGACCCTACGGAAACGGATCAGGCAAACACGGAGGCTGTTTATGAGATTAATGCCGATAACAGCTTCGGGAAGGATTCCAAAGATCCCTCAGATGAGCCTGACTTAAAGCTCCCCATAGTCGAAGACAGTTCAGAAAACTCCGGCAGCGAAACAAAAAATGATGCTGAAACGACTCCTGACGAGACTCCTGACGAAACTACGGACGAGACTCCGTCTGAAGAAAGTACCGAAGACTCGACGGACAAGGAGTCAGCGTCCGAAACCACTGAAGCCGAAACCGAGGATCCGAATGCCGGCAAATTCCAGGTAACAATTGCATTCTACGACAGAGAAGCGATCACCTGCTACACAGAACCCGCAACTCTCAGACAGATTCTCGCCAGAGAAGGATGTGTTCTGAAGGATTCAGACAGACCTACCGTAAACCTTGATGACGTGATCGAGTATCAGAGTTGGATCATGATCAATTCGGTAAGCTATAAGCAGGTTACGGAATCGGAAATAATCCCCTTCGAGACTGTAACTTATGAAAGCGATACTGTACCGAGAGGAACGGTCAGAACAGCTTCATGGGGAGTAAACGGATCGAAAGAAAGAGTCTATACTGTAGAATACGTAAACGGCAAGGAAGTCAGCCGTACGTTCCAGTACGAATACATAGCTTCAAATCCAACCAATCAGATCGATTACTATGGTGTTGGCGGAACTTTCACTGCTTCCGACGGAACTGTGTATTCCTATTCGCACAGAGTTGAAGTACGTGCTACCTACTACAATATTCACGGTAACACCTATACCGGTATGCCTACAGGTCACAACGTCGTGGCTGTAGACCCAAATGTTTTCCCTCTTGGTACCGAGATGTACGTCATCGGCGGTGGCTTCGATATGGGTTACCGTGTGGCCGCTGACATCGGCGGTGCTGTAAAGGGTAATCTTATTGACATTTGGATGGACGAGACCAATCCGGACTATTTCAATTTTGCTCATCAAGGTGTAGTCAATATGACGGCTTACGTTTTAGGATAACAATCAAAACATCTCTTTTATATGATGAGATAAGACCGCTGACAAAGCCTGTCAGCGGTCATTTTTTCAAAAAAGGATATTAAATGGTATTTCCAAGATCGTTTTTTTTCCACAATGATTGAAGTACGGTATAATTTGTGATATAATCCTAAGAGTAACACAAAAAAACAAGCAAGAAACAGGAGTTAAAAACATGAAAAAACTGCTCAGTACCGTAATCGGTATTTTGCTTTTGATAACACT
Organism: Eubacteriales bacterium; assembly: GCA_045638405.1. Classification (GTDB taxonomy): domain Bacteria; phylum Bacillota; class Clostridia; order Oscillospirales; family CAG-272; genus RUG11130. The sequence goes on from JAZUBG010000093.1 coordinate 10,396, forward strand.
TGTGTCCTGCACGGACTCATCTTCCACGGAAACAACAAGTGAATCCCACACCGGATCCACTGAAACAACGCTTCTCTCAGATGAAAACGAAACTTCGGAAAACGACCCCGAGGAAAGCAAGTCTGAGGAAAGCGTACCAGAAACAACACCTGCAGACAGCGAAACAGAAAGCGAGAGTCTTCCCGAAAGCAGTGAAACTGTAACGGAAAGTACTACAACTCCACAGGAAAGTGTCTCTGAGCCCGTATCTGCAGAGCCTCAGCCAACCTTATACGCTCCCCGCGTTATGATGTATCACCTTATCAGTAATAACCTTAACGGCACAAACAACTCACTGTATGTACGTCCCACCGAATTTGAAGAACATTTGATTTTGTTAAACGAGCTTGGTTTCGAATACATTTTCGCTGACGAGTGGAGATATACCGAAAACCCGTCGGTAGCGTTGACTTTTGATGACGGATACGTCGACAACTATACAGTCATGTTTCCTCTGCTTAAGCAGTATAACGCAAAAGCAACAATTTTTGTAATAACCAATCTCATTGGTACAGACGGTTACCTTACCGCTGATATGATCAGAGAAATGTCAGATTCCGGGTTCGTGTCAATCCAGTGTCACACTGTAAACCACTACAATCTTAACCAAATTGACGTTAACACCATGCGTAACGAGTTTAAGATATCGTCTGATATAATAAAATCGCTGACGGGAAAAGACGTCAAAGCTCTTGCTTATCCCATGGGAATGTTTAACTCTACGATCATATCGGTAGCCGGTGAATATTTTGATTTTGCGTACACCACAGACTCACCCTTTTACGTCTGGGAATATACTACGTATAATATTCCGAGATATTTCGTAAGACGCAACGACGGACGATACAGATTTTATAACTATCTGAAATAACCGATAAATCAAAAAGTACACAAACTGCATTTCCGATAACAAAACGCCTCTTTGAAAGAGGCGTTTTTAGTTTATTCCGCAAGCATATCCTGCATTTTTTCAATAAGATTCGGTATATACTCTTCACATCTCGGATACTGCTTGAACGTAACGTTCATTCCCGCTTCACTGTCTATCAGCTTTATGACCGCTTCTCTGCCGATCTTACGTTCCAGTGCCATACATACCGCAAAATCGTTCAGTGCTTCTTTGAAAACGAAAGCTCTGAGAGACGGTGTCACACCATTTCCGTAAGGATATACGGAGAACGCATCTCCCGAAGGGAATGCCTTGTCAGCGGATGTCGTTACGTGAGGATCTATCAGCTTGACCGAAAGCTGAGTATAGTAGAAATTGTATCCCCACTGCAAAAATCCTTTTATACCATACTTATACATCTGAAGTCCGATGATCCTTGTACGGTAAGATGGCATTGCCATGAAACGGTTACTCACTTCATATGCCTCGCCGCAACAGTAATAACACCATTTGTTTTCTACGTTATTTTCAATAAACTTTTCAAGATGTGCTATTGATACAACAGGAGTTGAAATCAATCCGTTTTCGTAGAAATCGTAGTCGGAAATAGCATCGAGTGTTTGGCATCCGCCTATAAGCGGCTTTATGAGATTCGCAGCGTACTCGTATGCCTCCAGACTATTTGCAGACGGCTCATCGGATACGTGGAAATAGCATCTGTCCTTGATTCCCTCTTTTTCGAAGAAATCCACAAGAGATGGTAGGAAAGCTTCAAGGAAACGTCTATATTCGGGATTCTTTGCGTCGGTGTGCCAGCCGAAGAGATATTTTTCTTCACCGTTCGTTTTAACTTTGACATTTGCCGAATGTTTAATTCCCCACTGAGAGAACAAATGAGATATTTCTAAGTATTTTACGCCATTTTTACGGCAAAGATCCACCCATCTTTTAAGAAGTGTGAAATCAAAAGTGTAGTTTTCGCCGTTTTTCTCGATTCCCACAAGCTGAGTGCAGGGACGGGTCGTACCGACTTTTGTGTCAAGCGGAGGAGTAATAACGGGCGTGAGTATCATGTTGATACCGAGGCTAACCGCAAGTGCCATGTACTTGTCGATGAGCGCCCAATGCTCCTCACTGTACACGGGCACTCGGTGAACGTCCGCGATACAGTCAACGTGGAACCACTGAGTTACCTTCAGCGGATTTTCCGGTAGTACTTCATCCGAAATATGAAGCGTCATGGTCTTGGTAAGTTTTACGGTGCTACCGTCCTCGCTCCATCCGTCGAAACTGAGATTCACGTCATAATCTCCTGTAGCAGCATCCTCGGGAATTCGCACATATACCCACAGAGATGCACTTTCTCTGACGAGACGCAACTTATAGCGCTCATCATCAAGAGGTACCAGCATATCGGGCATAAGACATGGCGTTTTTGTTATATAATCGTCACAACCCCAATCGTATGTCGGAAAATCGACGTAACTGTTCTTCACGGTGTACAGTTTGATAAATTCACTGATCGGTGAGTCAAAGGTCACCTCGAAATCCGTCTTGCGATCAGTCCAAAGCGTTATCTGATAGGAGAACACCTCCCCCTTCATCAGTTTCTTATATGTAATCTCACGTGAAGTGCAAATCTCCTCGGGACGAGTCTTAACAAGACTTGACACCTGCACTGCGGTTGCTTTCATAATGTTCTCTCCTTAACTTACGGACTTATAGTACCATTTACTAATCTAATTATATAACAAAATCCGCAGAGACGCAAGCATCTCTGCGGATTTTTAAGTTTGAATTAAGCTCCGAACAGAATGATAATGAACTGAGACACAAGAACTACCGCGATAAGAGCGATAGGATATGTTGCAGCGTATGCCGCAGCAACATCCTCTGTCTTAGCTGTACCAATAAGAGTTCCGAGCGCGGGGGTACTTGTCATACCACCGGTAAGAGAACCGAGGTTGTTGAGAAGGCTGAGCTTCAGTACGTACTTCGCGAAGAAGAAGCCGATTATCATAGGAACAAGAGTCATGATTACACCGTAAACGAAGTACATGGGATCGAAGCAGCTTACAAACTCAGCACCACCTGCGATACCTGCGCCTGCGAGGAAGAGTACAAGACCAAGCTCACGGAAGAGCTTGAGAGTTGTCTCAGCGGGCATGAGAGAAATTCTGCCAACTCTACCAAAATGGCCGATAATAAGAGCCACGAGGAGACAGCCACCTGTTGTTGTGAGAGAGAAGCACGTTCCGTCAAGACCCTTTGTAGAAAGGGGAACCTTGATAGCACCGATGAATGTACCGAGGATCGCAGCAAGAGAGAATGCTGCAACACCCATGTGGTCAAGGTGGAGAAGCTTAATTACCTTACCTGCCTTGCCTTCCTTGTTGGAGGGAGCGATAGCGATAAGAGCTCTTTCCTTGTCCATATCAGCCTTCAGGATCTTGGGGATAAGCTGAACAAAGAGAACAACGCCGATTACACCGAAAATGTAGGAAATACCGTGACCAACAGAAACGATATCTTCAAGTCTTTCAGCAATTTCAGATGTAGCAGCTACGTCCACAACAGTTGCCTTTGCAGCAGAGAATGCGGGAGTAGATGTAAGAGAACCGGAAAGAAGACCAACGATCATCGCAACAAATTCCTGTACATTCTTAGCACCGGAACCGAATCCGAACACGCCCTTACCGAGGTAGATACATCCAACAGCAGCAAGTCCGCCTGCAAGGATGATAACAAGACCAAGAAGAACGTAACTCTTAAAGTTCTTCTTCATGTTGGCGAAGAACTTGGGACCCGCAATAAAGCCTACGCTTGTAACAAAGAGGATAAGGCCAAGGCTTTCAATTACCTTAAGAGCCTTCTTGATGTATTCTATCTTAACGACAGAGCCATCAGCAAGCTCTGTAGAAACTACAAGCTGTTCAGCAAGGGGAGAGAAGAAGAGTGCACCGAATACGAGAGCTGCAATAAATACGCCAGCATCACCAAGAGATACACCTTTAATTGTTATACGTCCGAAAGAGTAACCTACAAACAGAATGCCAAACAGACAAAACAGTAAGAAAGTAATCTCTTTAATCGGGATTACACCACCAAATAATTCCATATTCCTTTACTCCTTTTCCTATTAGCCGTTTACCTTACGGGTATAATCAGGGAGAAGCTTGGGGGAAACTACGTCTGTTTCGATACCGCCTGCAGTGATCTCAGCCTCGAATTTTGCCACGTGATCGAGTGTGAGTGCGCCAACGGTTACGTCCTTAGCACAAGCAGCCGCATTCTGACCTGCATTACCTCCGAATACGATGGTGTCAAGGAGGGAGTTACCCATGAGACGGTTTCTACCGTGGATACCACCGACAGCCTCACCTGCAACGAAGAGGTTCTTAACGTTGGTCGTCATACCGTTAACGTCGATGTCAAGACCGCCGTTCTGGTAGTGGAGTGTGGGGTAAATAAGGATGGGCTCTTTTCTGATGTCGATGCCGTACTTGCCGAACATTCTCATCATAGCGGGGATTCTCTTTTCGATAGTACCCTCGCCGCCGATAGCCTCGATCATGGGAGTGTCGAGCCATACTGCAAGACCGCTTCCGGTGTCAACACCGTTACCGCGAGCATTACACTCACGAATGATAGAAGCTGCAGATACGTCACGTGTCTCGAGAGGATGCATGAATGCTTCACCCTTTGCGTTGATGAGCTTTGCACCGAGAGAACGAACCTTCTCAGTTACGAGAGCACCGAAGATCTGCTCGGGATAAGCCGCACCGGTGGGGTGATACTGAAGTGTCTCAGCGTAGAGAAGCTTAGCGCCTGCTCTGTAACCGAGTACGAGACCGTCAGCTGTAGCACCGTAGTGGTTGGAGGTGGGGAAGCCCTGATAGTGCATACGGCCTGCACCGCCTGTAGCGATGATAACGGTCTTAGCACGAGCAACGAGAAGCTCCTTAGTCTCCATGTTCATGAGAACTGCACCTGCAGCGTTGCCGTGCTCGTCGAGGATGAGCTCGATAGCGGATGTGAAGTCAACAACGTTGATACCACGGTTGAGAACCTCATCACGGAGAGTTCTCATGATCTCAGCACCGGAGTAGTCCTTAGCCGCGTGCATACGCTTACGGGATGTACCGCCGCCGTGAGTTGTAACCATTCTGCCGTCTTCGTCCTTGTCGAACTCAACACCAAGGTTAGAGAGCCACTGAATAGCCTCGGGAGCGTCGCAAACGAGCTTTGCAAGAAGCTCCTTCTTAGCTGCGAAGTGACCGCCGCCGAAAGCGTCTACGAAGTGGATAGCGGGAGAGTCGTTCTCCTTATCAGCTGCCTGGATACCGCCTTCAGCCATCATGGTGTTAGCGTCACCCATACGGAGCTTTGTAACGATCATAACGTCAGCGCCTGCCTCGTTTGCCTCGATAGCCGCCGCAGTACCTGC
>JAZUBG010000094.1:0-7517 GCA_045638405.1 Eubacteriales bacterium
CCGCTGAGATATGCTTTCACTGCTTTTAATTTTAGTTCTACAGTGTACTTCTTCAACTTTTGCATAAAAATATTCCCCTTAGAGTAGTCTTGAAAACTTTTCGTTTTTTCAAGTGTCTACTCTAAGGGGATTATATCATAACGATCAAAGTCGGGATGTTTTTTATTTTATACATTAAGTGCAGACGTGATAAGTCTGTCTATAAGCTCGCTGTAGCTGATTCCCGAGTGTACCATAAGCTTGGGGTACATGGAAATGGGGGTAAATCCGGGGATAGTGTTGATCTCGTTGAACACGAACTCTCCTTCGGGAGTGAAGAAGAAGTCAACTCTTGAAAATCCTCTGCAGTCGAGAGCACGGAAGATTCTCTCTGCATTCTTTCTCACAAGACGTGTCTTTTCTTCGGGAAGTCTTGCGGGAATGTAGTAAGAGGAAGCATCGCTTACGTACTTTGTTTCGTAATCGTAGAAATCGCTTGAACCTACGTCGATCTCTGCGGGGAAAGATACGGTGTACTTACCGCCTTCCTCCAGAACCGCAACCTCAACCTCGCAACCGCTGATCATCTCTTCGATAAGGAGCTTTGAATCCTCACGGAGAGCGATCTCCATAGCACGAAGAAGCTCTTCTCTCGTTCTTGCCTTGCTGATTCCTACGGAAGAGCCTGCACACGCGGGCTTTACGAACATGGGGTAACCGAGCTTCGCTTCGCATTCGTCTGCAACGATGGACGCATCGTCTCCTACGCGCATGGTCACTGATGCCGCCTGACGAACGTCGCCAAGCTCGCGTACGATCGCCTTGGTCATTGCCTTATCCATGCAGACCGCACTTGAAGCGTGGGGACAGCCAACAACGGGAACTCCCATTACTGAAAGAAGGCCCTGAATCTGTCCGTCCTCGCCGAATTTTCCGTGAAGCATGGGGAATACTCCGTCAAGTCTTATCTCTTCTGCACCGCCGTCGCGAATAACGTAGATCTTACCCTCTCCGTTGTCAGGGGAGATAAGAAGTTTTGAAATCTTGTCACCCTTATGCCACGTGTTGTTTCTGATGTCCTCGATATCTCCTTCATAGAGATACCAGGCACCTTCACGGGTGATGCCTATTGTATAAAGATTATACTTTTCTCTGTCGATATTGGAAAGAAGCGCAAAAGAGGATGAGAGAGACACCTCATACTCAGATGATTTTCCGCCGAAAATGATGGCGATATTTTTCTTCATTATAGTAATCCTTCTTTTATTAAATTGACAGTAAATTATATGCTGTAGGGCGGCGTCCTCATAACAGTTACTCTTTCATTACCGCCGAGATCCTTGAGAGTTTCACATCTGCAACCGAGATTTCTCATAATAGCTCGGATCGCAGGTCCCTGAGTCCTTCCGTGTTCAATGGCAAGGCATCCGCGGGGTCTGAGGAAAAGACGGTATATATGTATAATTGCTCTGATGATGGTCAGACCGTCGCACTCGTCAGTGAGAGCGTGACGTGGCTCATAACTCAGCTCCGCTTCAAGCATATCCATTTCCTCAATGGTTACGTAAGGGGGATTTGCGGCAATAAAATCAAACCTCTCACTGCCAAAATATCCGAGTGCCGAGATGTGGCTGCAGGCGTCGGCTTCTACAAATCTGACTCTGTCCTTTGTGCCGAAAAGATTCTCGCAGTTTTTCTTGGCGATGGCAAGAGGAGCAGGATACTTTTCAAGAGCAGTAACACTGACGTCTGGTCTGTGGTGAGCTACGGCAAGGGCAATACATCCGCTTCCCGTACAAAGATCAAGGAAATTACCGTTCTCGGGCAGTTTGTCTATGGCAAGCTCACAAAGAAGCTCTGTGTCACTTCGGGGAATGAGACAACTTTCGTTTACCTCGAATGGAATACCCATAAACTCCCACTTGCCGAGGATGTACTGAAGAGGATACCTCTCTGCACGGCGGGATACCGCCTCGTCGAGAACCGCTTCACATTCTTCTGAAAGATCAAATTCCTCGTTCTTTGAAGAAAGAAGCATCGCTTCGGAAATACCCGTAATGTGTGAGGTAATAACTCTCGCCTCGTACGCGGCGTTTTCGATGCCTGCGTTCTGTAAAGTTAAAATAATATCATTAAGTATCATGCTTCATTCTCTCCTGCTTCATCGGCGGATTCTTCGGAGGCTTCGATAGGAGTTTCTTCGGAGGGTTCGTCATTTGCAGGAGGGAATTCAGATGGGATAGCACCTTTAAGAGCAGTGATAGCAACTTCGAGCTGACTTTCGTCGGGCTCGCGTGTTGTGAGGTACTGCATCCAGAGACCGGGGGCGGCAAGGATCTTTACTACGATGTTGTCGTGACGGCCTGCATACATGATAAACTCAAAGCCAAGTCCCACGGAAATGGGCATAAGGAGGATCTTCACAAGGCTTCTGAGGAGGGGATTGGTAATGGGAATAAGGATACCGATAAAAATTGAGATAATGAGCATTACGAAAATAAAGCTTGTACCGCAACGGGGGTGGAAGCGGGTACACTTAGCCGCATTTTCGGGAGTAAGCTCAAGTCCCTTTTCATAACAGTCAACGGATTTGTGCTCCGCACCGTGGTACTGGAAAGTACGGCGGATATCGGGCATAAGAGATACGAGAGCGATGTAGCCGACGAAGATTATGATCTTCAGACCGCCTTCAACAACGCTTCTCACAACGGAATTCATATGAAAATCGAAAAGATGCTCGACTCCCTTGGGAATATAAGTAGGCACGAAGAAGAAAAGTCCAACTGCAAGAGCTACGCCGAGAACGGTAGCAATTGCCATAATAACAGCCATCAGCTTGTCACCCAGCTTTTCGAGCAGCCACTTTTCAAACTTTGTCTCTGCTTCCGCATCTTCAATTCCCAGCATTTCAGCGGACTCGGTGAGTGTGCCCATACTTAGGATCATCATCTCAACAAAGTTGATAACTCCGCGGAGAATGGGAATGTTAAAAAATTTGTTCTTTTTTCTGAGGGACGTGAATTTTTTGTTTCGGGTAGTGATCACGCCGTCGTCGCCTCTGACAGCAAGACAGGTTTCATCTCCCGACTTCATCATTACACCCTCAATGACAGCCTGTCCGCCGACCTTGCCGAGCCTGCAGGAAAGCTCAGGATTTGTTTTCTTTTTCATTATACTTCGCCTTTCAAAATTTGTTTACGATAAGACAATATTAAAAAAGCCCATACATAAATATTATACTATATAAAGAAGTTTTTTTCAATAGCAAAAAAGCTCACGTAAGAAAATTTACATAATGTTCGACAAATGACTTGCTGAGAGAAAAATACGATATAAAATACACAAAACTTTTTCGACTCTTGTCACAAACGGGGGTGAAAAATTGTTATAATATATAGAATCCGGATTCAATCTCAGTTTTTAGGAGGTGAGCTTTACGGAAAAGAATATTAGTGACGCGGAAAAGATCGCCCTGGTATATGAGCTGTACGAGGAAGAACTCTTCAAAATATGTCTGGCGGTTCTTCGTGACAGATACAGTGCCGAAGATGCCCTTCACGAAAGTTTTCTGAGAATCATCAGATACCGCGACCGTATAGGCGACCCTGCAAGTGAAAAATGCCGCCGTTTTGTGCGAAAGACCACGAAAAACACCGCCATAAATATGTACCGTAAAAAGGCTAAGGAGTCTTCTTACGTTGACGGTCTGCCGGAATGGGATATAGCTGACAGAAACTTTGACATTGAAGACATGGCATCACTGACTCTTACGGAAAAAAAGGTGCTCTGTTCCCTTGATGAGAAGTACCGTACGGTAATTAAGTACATATGTATTGAAGAAATGACTGTGAGGGAATGCGCCGCAATTCTCAAGGTAAATGAAGCGTGCGTTAGAAAACGCCTCGAACGGGCAAAGAAGCAACTCAAAGAAAATCTAAAAAAACTTTAATTTCACAAAGGAGGTTACATAATGAATAATAACAACTTTTTTTCACAAAGATACTTAAAGCGTAAAGCTTTGATTATGAAGAATCTTGAAAGTTACGAAACAGAATCAAAACCGCACCGCACCCGTACTCCTTTAAAGCTGATCGCGGCCATAGCAATATGCACACTTCTGGCTGTAAGCGTGTTTGCCGTTACTGAATTCAGCTTTTTCAAAATCTTCCGTGACAACACAAAGACGGTCATCAGTGTCGGTTCGGGAACGTCTGACAATAACGAAAAGACGGAAGCACTTACATATAACGGAGGATACTACACCTTCGCATCGGATTTCGACATAGAAGGCGATATTCCATCACTGATTTTCCACCGTGACTACATACCGAAATCCGTAGGAAACACTCCCACCGAAGGTGAGATAAAATACGGAGATTTCAACAGCGGAACTGCAATGTCTTTCAGTCTCGTATATCTCGGAGGTAAAAACTACACTTACAATTTCGGTCCTTCGGCAAAGATAGAAAACTTGACTGTAAACGGACACAGTGCCATAATCATCCGTCTCGACGAGACCACTTATTTTAACAGAATTCTTGCGGTATATTTTGAAGAACATGACGTTCTGGTTGATTGCTACCTGGGTTATTCCATCCCCGACAGCGAGATCACAAAACTTGCGGAAGGTTTCAGACTTGAAGAAACTGACGACCCGTCTCTTGCATGGCAGATAACAAAGAACACAGGCGGCATGGTTCACTCAACATACCTCCCGGAAAGCGTTTATCTGCCGCTTGAATTATCTGAGAAGATCTCCATTAACGACACCGTCACACTAAGTGAAGGAGTTGTGGGAAGCACGGAAAGAGAAAATGTGGATATTGAAGTCACTCCCCTTTACACCGCTGTACTTGACGACATTTTGGCACTTGACAAAAACCATTACGATGCGGAAAAGTTAAAGTTTTTCGCAAACAGTGACGGAAGTTTCATTTCCTATCCCAGAACGAAAATCATCAAGTCCTCTGAGGGCGGCAGTATCTTCGGTGAAACTGAAAGTATCAAAAAAAAGCTTGTGACAGTAACGCTCAGCATGAAAAACACCTCAGACAGTAGCGTTACGACCTGCATCGGAAGCGCCTTTAATCTTCACGTTGGCACGGGTGAAAGTCTCTTTAGATCTTACGTGTACGACAACACACCAAGTAAATATACAACCACGCCCGTTCCTTTCTACTATGATGCCGGAGGACTCGGTACGTCTGCGTGGATCACCGATTTTTCTGCAGGTGAAGAAAAGATATGTACTGTGGGATTCCTCGTTGATGAAGATATGCTTGATTTGTCGTACCTGCTCATCGGAAACGCAGGGGACGTAATATACAATTTAAAACTCAATTAAACATAACTCCCCCGAAATCGTGGAAATCTACACTCCATGACTTCGGGGGAAAAGTTTTGCGTCAAGCCACCAATAATTTACAAATAAAAAGATTGATATTAACGGCGTTTTTTGTTATAATAAAGTAAGAAGCGAATTTTGCTTTTTTCGGCTCTGCCGAGAGAAGCGGAAAGGACACTTCTGCAAAGTGAACATGAAAAAAATCACCCGAATTTCGGAGAACGTCATCAAAGACTACAAGGAAAACGATCCCGTTATGGTCCGCAAATGCATTACACTGAAAGACGTGGGCTTTAAGAAGGACGATCCTTCAAGAGAACTTTGGCACGCCGAAATGTCCCTCGACCACGACTTCTATCTTGCCACTCTCGTTGTTGCAGGTGCCGCCATCGTCCTCACGTGGGGCATTTACCGCATCACCAAAAGTGTAAGATGCCGGGGAAAATGTAAAAGATGACCCTCTCCCCTGCCCGAGTGTTCGGGCAGATACATAGATCAGAATTCATAAAACGAAAGGACACGTTATGACAAGAAACCGCGATAATCTCATCCGCTACATATTCGTCGGCTCACTGTTTGTTGTCGTCTGTATTATATATATTTTCATCTTCATCGACCTGCAGGTATCGGGACAGGACTATTATACCATGACTCCTACAGTAGCAACGAAGACACGCACCGTAAAACTGCAGGCTCAGAGAGGCGAGATCTACGACAGAAACGGTAGAAAGTTAGTTGAAAACAGCTTCAGTTATGATCTGCTTCTGGACTACAGCTCAATGCCGCAAAAATCAGCGGATAAAAACAGTGTAATCCTGTCACTTCTCGACAGTTCGAAGAAATCAGATAGCAAAGATACACTTACGGAAATAAAATATATGCCGTTTATAATTGATGTTTCCGGGAAAGACGTAAACTTCACATTCAATCCTGACTTTTTTGCACTGACACGTGCAAACAGGTACAGAAAGTTGTCTTCCGAGCTTAACGTTTCCGAAAATGCCGATGCAGCTACTGCCGCGGCGGCATTCATGACAAGATACGCTCTTACAGACAGCGAAGGAGAGCTCCTTTATTCTCCACAGGAAACAAAGACTCTGTTTGAATACCGTATGGACATGGATATGTCCGACTTTTCCCCTGCCGCACCTTATACTTTTGCTGAAAACATCAGCCTCAGACTCATAACCGAGATCAAGGAGTCTGCCGTACGCGGATATTCGGTCTCCTGCGGATACGAAAGAGTCTACCTCTATCCCGGATATGCTTCGCATATCCTCGGCAAGGTAGGTAAGATTCCCGGTGATACTCTTGACTACTATACAGCCATGGGTTATCCCTTCGATGCCGTAGTAGGCACTTCGGGAGTTGAGTATTCATTTGAAAATTACCTCCACGGTCTTGACGGAGAAATGCTTGTGACCGAGGACGAAAGAGGTAATATCATTAAAACCGAAATAACAAAGGAACCTGTGGCAGGACTTGACGTTTATCTTACAATAGACATTGACCTTCAGATAAAATCCGAGGATTCGCTTCACGAGAACATACTGTTTGTTCACCAAGAAGCCGCGTATAACGATGGCGACATGGACGGTGAAGATGCTGCAGCAGGCGCTTTGACCGCAGTTGATCCCGATACGGGAGAAGTTTTGGTGCTGGCATCATATCCAACCTACAACCTTGCCACATTTACCGAGGACGTAGGTTACCTGAATACTGACGAAACAAAGCCTATGGTCAACCGTGCCCTCAGCGGTCTGTATCAGCCCGGTTCTACTTTTAAACCGGGAGTTGCCGTAGCGGCACTTGACTCGGGTGTTATCACACCCTACACAATAATCGACACCAAGGGTACGTATACAAAGTACGGTGCAGACGGTCCCAGATGCTGGCTGTACCTTATGTACAACGACGTACACGGTCCCATTGACGTGACCGAAGCGATCCAGGAATCCTGCAACTACTTCTTTTACGAGATCGGTGACACAATGACAATTGATCTTATGAACAAGTATATGTCTTCTTTCGGTCTCGGTCAACCTACAGGAATCGAGCTTTCCGAAAAGACGGGGGTTCTTGCAGGTCCCGAATACCGCATCGAAAACGATCTTGACGAATGGTATCCCGGTGACACGCTCCGTGCGGCGATCGGTCAGTCTGACCATCTGTTCTCTCCCCTTCAGATCTCAAT
>JAZUBG010000095.1:0-3132 GCA_045638405.1 Eubacteriales bacterium
TGCCGTTCTGCTTACTGCCCCCCTGTGCCTTGGCACAGCGGGGTGTCAATTAATCAAAGATTAAATCTTCAGTCAAAGGGGATGCGCGGTGTGCGCGCCGATTTTTGACGATTTCTCCCTCTGCGAAGGACGACTCGGGGCGTCGCCCCAAGACCCTGTGATCTTCACCAAAAGATCGGCCAAAGCTTTTGAACGTTTAGACAGCGTGGGACCTTTTTATTATGAATATCTGCTCATGATCTCGTTCTGACCTTCTTCATCCATCTGAACGAATTTGGTACTGTAACCGCCCACTCTTACGATGAGATCCTCGTGAAGCTCGGGTCTTACCTGAGCATCCTTCATATCTTCAAGAGATGCGGTGGTTATCTGCGCCATCTGACCGCCGTTTTCAAGGTAAGTTCTGATAACTCCCGCGATAACACGTCTCTTTTCGTCGGTGTCAGTCATGTTCTGAGGAATCAGAACGTTGAGAGACGTACCGCCGAGGCCGAGGTGTAAGGGAAGCTTAGAAACTGACTTCAACATCGCCGTAAGTCCGGATTTATCCGCACCGGGACGGGGGCCCATAGTGTTACCGACGGGCTGACCTCTCATGTGACCGTCAGGAAGTGCCCAAGTATCGTTACCGTAGCCGATTCCGCCTTCAAGGAGCGAGCAAGCGCCCATGTAAACGCCGCCGCGGACAGACTTGTACTTACCGATCTCCGTCCAGAAGAACTCAAGCACCTTAACTGCCCATGCGTCAGCAAGATCATTATCGTTACCGAACTTGGGAGCATCCATCATCAACTTACGTATGTGCTCGTAGCCTTCGTAGTTAGCCTCAAGAGCCGCGGACAACTCTTCAAGGGTAACTTTCTTGTCACGAAAAACAACTGTCTCAAGGGCTGTAAACGAGTCTGCAACCACCGCAAGTCCGCCCGTCTCAACTACGCCGTAGTTATAAACGGAACCGCCTGCGTCAAGGTTTACGCCGCGTCTGGTACAATCGTCGGTAAAGGGAGCCTTAACAAGCTTTGCAAGGTTCTTGTCACGTATCATCTGACCCAGGTTGCACAGATGTGTGAAATGCTTTGTGAAGAATACAAGCTGTGTCTTGAACGCTTCCCAGATCTCGTCAAGAGATTTGAAATCAGCAAGGTTTCCTGTCTCAAGTCCGTATTTTACTCCGTGACGTCTGTCAAGTCCGTTGTTTATTGCAAGCTCAAGGATCTTTGCAAGGTTAAACGAACCGTCCTCGCAACCGAAGTTGCTCTTACCGGGAATTTCAATTTCCTGACAGCCGAGAACTGTATAGTCTCTCGCATCCTCGGTAGAAACACCGTAACGTCTCAGTCCGTCGATAACGAGAGTATCGCTGACAACGGTAGGATCACTCATTCCCTCACTCCACATCTTAACGATGAGGTCAAGAAGCTCGTCGGGAGTTTCCTTGCCGATTCTGACAGTAGCTCTGGGGTGTGTATCGTGGAACGTGCGGAGGATCTGAAGAATAAGGTATGTAAGCTCATTTACGGAGCATTTACCCGTCTCGGGGACAACACCGCCAAGTGTGATGTTGTGTATACCGTGTTCGCGAGTCTTCATAAGGAAAGATACCATGATGTCCTCGCGTGATACTGGATCGGCATCCTTCTCGTAGAAGGGGAGGAAGAATCTGTCGGCTCTGCCAAGACAGTCAACCCAATCCCAAAGGGCGTAGAACCATGAAAGCTGTGCCGCTTCAAGGAGGGTTTCAGGTGCTTCGTGAGCGATCTTACGGCAGTTTTTCGCAACGAGAAGGTAACGTGACTTAAGGAATTCGTCAGTTTCAGCTTCAGCAAGGCGTTCTGCCTTATCAGCGTGATTCTCAGCAAACTTGGAAAGCCCCTCAACGATGATACGCTCAGCCTTATAGAACTCAAGCTTCTTTTCGTCGGTAGTGTTAGCAGCGTACTTGTTTATCTCCTCTACGGTCTTATCAAGTCCCTGCGCCAGAAGTTTCTGATAGGAAGGCACCGTATGTCCCTGGAAATCTCCGCACCACCAGAGACCCTCGTTTGCAGCCTCAAAGCCTGCTTCTCCGAGAATTTCGATACCTTTAGCATCAAGTTCATCGTTGTTTGCGGGATGCATTCTGCCGTATACGGGGCCGTGGCGTTTCTGTATCGCTTCGTGGTTCTTGATCCACTCCTCGTCCTCGCAGATACGGTGTTCGTAGTCTATCATACCGTAGGAGAAATGCTCCGCCGTAAGTCTGTTGGGACGCACGGTTCCGACGATCAGCTCGCCGGGGAGAACTGCAGGCTCGGACTGGATCCAGCTATATGCGATTCCCGTAGCGTACGCCTCTGAATAAGGTGCATCGGGAAGCTCTTCAAATGCATCTATAAAGGGAGTTTTGCCGTCAAATGGCGCACCCGTTCTCGTATTCTCTCTGTCATCACGGCTGCAAAGTCTCGGAACGACTTCATCAATCACCGCCTGAACTTCGGGTGAAAATTTAAGCTTTTTATCTGTGTATCTGTAATTCATTACGGTAAACCTCCGAATATGATTATTTGCAAAAGTGCTTACTTTATTATTGTAACATACAGATTTTACCTTGTCAATAGCTTACTTTAAACTCCTACTTTCGTTGTATGAAATAAGAAGGATACCTTGCGGTATCCTTCTACGAATCATTTTTCATCTGCTTCCATATCCGCAAGAAGCGCGGTAATATTGTTGTTTACCACCCTCGCTTGCATTTTGTACCTGGACGCTGTGCCGGCACTTGACTCCTGAATCGCACTTTTTATGATATTTACAAAATGGCTGTCATCATTCTGACTTCCGTCGGGAGCCAAATAGTCGATCATATCGTAGGTCTTAGTTTCCATGATCAAATCTATCATTTCCCGTGAATCTGTGTCGTAAGTTGATCTGCTTTTCAGAATATTATCGTAATACGCAGGCTTTATGTACTTAAGACCAAGTGCCGCCATAACCTCTACGATAACGTCAGTAACTTTTTCGTCCTTAGTTGATTTAGGCACGAAAACGTTAAACCAGTTCTTGGCGTACGAAATGTAGTTATCCTGCTCCAAGTCTTTTTTCGCCATGGGAAGTATGCCAAACTCTACTTCCTCACGGCGAAGCTCTGCGGAT
>JAZUBG010000096.1:0-1595 GCA_045638405.1 Eubacteriales bacterium
CCGATAGAGATGAGCTGATCAAATGATACAACTCCGGATTTTCTCTCGTCACCCTTGAAGGGGATATAAAGAGAGAGCTGTTCTGACTTTTCGCGGATAGTTGCCATAGCGTTCTCAAGTGAAGGAGCATATGCGATAGCATCAGCGTCAACCCACTTAAGGAATCCGTCGATCTCGTCGGGAGCAAGCTCGCGGTCCATGGGAATTACGATACCACCTGAAGCAAGCACTGCAAGGTACATACATACCCACTGAGGAGAGGATTCTCCGATAACGGCAATCTTTTTACCTGCATAACCGAGGGAAGTAAGACCTGCCGCCGCATTTTTTACCATTTCGGCAAACTCACCGTATGTGATATCACAAAGTCTGTGATCAAAAGAAAAATACGAGAAGAGAACACGGTCACCGTGCTTTTCGGCAACTTCACAAAGCTCGCGGGCACAGGTAGCTCTTTCAAATATTCTTTCTGTTTTCTGTTTCTTATGAATCTTTACCTTAACTTTTTTAGCCATAAAGACCTCCGATATGAGATAGAACTCACACATTCAATATCTATGTCAATGATACCACAAATACGATGATTTGTCAACAAATTTTGCGATTTTGAATATAAATTGCCTATTTGCACTATTACTGCTTCAAATTAATCGGGAAAGTATTTTTAATTCACTTAAGCTTATTAAAATAATAAAAAAATTTAAGATTTTTTAACAAAACCCCTTGAAGTTCATATGAACTTGTGATATAATCGAAGTACCACAACAAAAGGAGGTGGAACGTTGAGAGGAAAGGTAGTTCCGGGAACCGAAATGCCCTATACCGACATAAAAGGCGGAATGTTTTCGCTTTTCAGACCGATGATAGAAGCTGCAGACGGACTTACTCTCGGTCAGGTTTGCTCAATTACATCGCTTGAATACTCAACAGTTCAGAACTGGGTAAAGAGAGGGTACGTTGATCACCCGATAAAGAAAAAATATTACGAGAGGCAGTTTGCACGTATACTTATTATATCAGCTCTGAGAGATTCTATGCAGATAGATCGCATAGCTGAACTGTTAAGTATAGTAAACGGATCGGTTTTCGATGAATCCGATGACATAATATCCGAAGGTAAACTGTATGACTATCTTTGTGAAATTGTAAGACAGCTTGATCACAGAAATCTGTCTGAGGACGAGACATACCGTGTTATATGTGACGTAACCTCGGATTACGTTGGACCTGCTGAGGATTCGTCAGTACGTCTTGTTAAAGCTCTTACCGTTATGGTTTATGCATATATTTCGGGACAGCTCAGACGTGAAGCCGAAATGTATTTTGCTGAGTTGAAAGAGGGAAACTGAAGACGGTAATGTAATACATACGAAAAATTGTAATTGAACATATTTGCTCCGAGTAGGTCGGAGCGGAACGGAGAATATTATGACTTGGTTTGTTAACCTCTGGAACAGTATCGGACTTCTCGGTCAGATATTTTTAACTGTAGCAATCCCCGCTACTGTGATAATGGCTTTGCAAACGATACTCTTGGTTATAGGAATCAGCTTTGGCGGAGACGTTGAAGGAGACGTTGACGGAGACGTTGTTGC
>JAZUBG010000097.1:0-2734 GCA_045638405.1 Eubacteriales bacterium
CCGCTCTCATCCCGCAAGTAGCAATATTCGCCTTCGATTTTAATGAGGGTATAGAATTTTTCGAACATGGTAAAAACTCCTTGGTTTTAGTAAGCAACCGGAAACTTTACAAACAAAAACAGCACCCTCAAGGGGTGCTGTTTTTATTGGTGGAGACAACTGGAATCGAACCAGTGACCCCTTGCATGTCAAGCAAGTACTCTAACCAGCTGAGCTATGCCTCCGTATTACGCGCTTTATTATACCACAATAATAGCATAAAATCAATACTTTTTCAAAAAAATCTTACCCTTCGCAATATGTGACATTTTTTACTTCGCTGCCGTAATATAATACACTCAAGAAAAGTTGAAAGGCAAGGAACTAAAAATGTTGTTTTCCGATTATAACGTAAACGTCACGTTCAGTGACGGGGTACTCACCGCCTATATCAAAGGTGAGGTAGACCACCACAACGCTGTGGCGGCGCGTCGGCGTATCGACCGCGAGCTTGAAGAAAAACGTCCGCGCGAGCTGATTTTAGATCTCGGCGGAGTAAATTTCATGGACAGCTCAGGTCTTGGACTTATCCTCGGGCGATATAACAAGGCAACAGAGCTGGGTATAGCCTTTGCGGTCTGCAACCCCACTCCCGCCACCATGAAGATCATTAGTCTTGCAGGCGGTGAGAGGATAATAAACATAATCAGTGGGGAGGTAAAGTAAAATGGTAAAAACAGAACTGATAAACGAACTAAAACTGTCGATCCCATCGTATTCCGTGAACGAAGGTGCCGCGCGCGCCATGGTTTCCGCATTTATTGCTTCACTGAATCCGACGGTGGATGAGCTGTCTGACATCCGTTGCGCTGTGTCCGAGGCGGTTACAAACGCAATAGTCCACGGCTACAGAAATACCATCGGTACAATCTTTCTTACGGTACGGCTCTACTCCGACAGGACGGTGAAGATAGAGATCAAAGACAAGGGCTGCGGTATTCCCAACGTTGAAGAAGCTCTTCAGCCACTCTTCACAACCGATCCTGCGGGTGAGCGAAGCGGAATGGGTTTTACCGTAATGGAAAACTTCACCGATGCCGTTTCAGTTAAATCAGCCGTCGGAAAAGGTACCAAAGTTACAATGAAAAAGAAACTTTCAAAGCTCCCTCAGACCCGTTAAGCTACATATTTTTAAGAGGTGGCGAGAAAGCGTGAATCAAACTCAGAAAAAATCCTTGCCTGAGGAGAATATCAGGCTGTTAAAACGGTACGCAGAAGGCGATGAGAGCGTAACTGAACGGCTCATTGAACTGAATATGGGACTTGTTACGGGGCTTGCCGCCCGTTTCAGAGGACGTGGGACTGATTTTGAAGACCTCGTACAGATAGGCAGTATAGGAATGCTGAAAGCCATCCGCAGTTTTGACGCGGACCGTGGATGCGCGTTTTCTACCTATGCAGTCCCGCTGATAGTCGGAGAAATACGAAAATTTCTCCGTGACGACGGTCCCGTCAAGGTTTCAAGAGCGCAAAAACGGCTCGGTGCACAGCTTCTCCACGAAAGGGAAGTGTATATCCGCGAAAACGGTACAGAGCCGCATATCGACGAGCTGGCGGCAGCAGTCGGAGTAACGCCTGCCGAAGCCGCGGCGGCTATGGAATCTTCCTCTCCCGTTCACTCCTTCTCCGAGGTGATCGCAGGGGACGATATGTGCCTTGAGAGTATTATTCCGGCTACCGATGACAGTCTCGGTAAGACTACCGAATACATCGCACTTGCAGAGTCGATAAGAACGCTTGATCCGTTGTGGCGGCAGATAGTGACCCTGAGATATTTTAAGGATTACTCGCAACAACAGACCGCCGATGCGCTCGGACTGTCTCAGGTGAAGGTATCCCGTGAAGAAAAGAAAATATTCGAGCATCTGAGACGTGAGCTTGGATGAAAACGAAAGGCTTGCCGCCTTCAAGTTGAAGCGGCAAGCCTCATTTCGTTTATTGTTTGTATGAATCAATATCTGCCCATCATATCATAGGGAATGTATCCCGGGAATTCGCTATCTTCCTTGATTGAGTAATCACCAAGAGCAGGATTTACGAAGATTTTGGGATATTCCATGGCGTCGTCACCGTGGTAATCGTAAATAGGATTGTTTTCAATCTTATTATTTAAGAATTCATAAAAGAGATGTTCGTCAAAATCATGTCCCAGCCAAATTCTATCGTCGTCTTGATTGATAGGTATACTTTGACCGAAGCTATAGTTATTTATATAAATCTGATCGGCGGGATTAACGAAAAATGTATAGTCGTTAACTCTATCCATGGAGACGGTCATGTTCTCAATGCATATGAACAGCTCAGGCCATCTTTCTTCCCACTTCTTTCTTCCTTCCGTACCCTCGGCAGGAACTCGCTGTGACGTACTCATAAAGGATGGGAATGTAGCGGATTGGAGCAGTTTTTCGACACCATCTTCTATCAGCACGTGATTATATCCGCCTGCAGCGATGGTGTGAGTACCGTACATAGAAACCGTACTTGCAACTGCAACGTTATTATAAACTTCTGTGTTTCTTCCGCCGCCGCAGAAAAGGTATGAACCGGCATCATAAAACATGTTTCCGTATAATTTGTTACCTACCATACCGTCATCGAAATATACAGCCCACGTGCTTCTGCCCGTACCGCATTGAACGAAAAGATTATATCTAACTTCGTTGTCGCGGTCAGCCATTGTTCTACCGCAGTAGAT
>JAZUBG010000098.1:0-7254 GCA_045638405.1 Eubacteriales bacterium
CCTTAAGGTCCATCTGGATGGATGTGATACCCTTGTGAGTACCTGCTACCTTGAAGTCCATGTCGCCGTAGAAGTCCTCAAGACCCTGAATATCGATCATGGTCATGAAGTCGTCGGAATCCTCAGATGTGATAAGACCGCAGGAGATACCTGCAACGGGAGCCTTGATCGGAACACCTGCATCCATAAGAGCAAGTGTGGAACCGCAAACGGAGCCCTGAGATGTGGAACCGTTAGAGCTGATAACCTCGGAAACAAGACGGATAGCGTAGGGGAACTCCTCAACGGAGGGAAGTACGGGGATAAGGGATCTCTCAGCGAGAGCACCGTGACCGATCTCGCGGCGTCCGGGGCTTCTTGATGCCTTAGCTTCACCTACGGAGTAGCCGGGGAAGTTGTAGTGGTGCATATATCTCTTCTCTGTTTCCTCGAAAATGCCGTCAAGCATCTGAGCATCGGATACAGGACCGAGAGTAGCGATAGTCATAACCTGAGTCTGACCTCTTGTGAAGAGACCGCTTCCGTGTGTTCTGTTAAACAGACCAACTTCAGCAGCAAGGGGTCTGATCTCATCCATTCTTCTGCCGTCCACACGCTTCTTGTCCTGGAGGAGCCAGCGGCGAACGATCTTCTTCTGAATCTTGTAGATAAGCTCGGGATAGATTGTCTCAAGATCAGGATATTCCTCAAGGAACTGCTCCATAACCGCGTCACGGATGGGCTCCATTCTTGCATCGCGAACGTTCTTGTCGTCTGTGACGAGAGCCAACATAACGTCCTTCTCGCAGAAAGCGAAGATCTTGTCGAACATATCGTGGTCAAGCTCGCAGGAGGGATAATCGAACTTGGGCTTACCGATTTCAGCGGTAATGGAGTTGATGAAAGCAACGATGCCACGGATCTCCTCGTGAGCCTTCATGATAGCCTCGAACATTACGTCGTCAGCAACTTCCTCAGCGCCTGCCTCGATCATTACTACCTTCTTTTCGGAAGCAGCAACGGTGAGTTCAAGATGGCTTCTCTTTCTCTGCTCGGATGTGGGGTTAATAACGATACCCTCTTCGTCGGTAAGACCTACGAATACACCGCCGATAGGACCGTTCCACGGAATATCGGAGATGGAGAGAGCGATGGATGCGCCGATCATAGCTGTGATCTCGGGAGAACAGTCATGGTCAACGGAGAGAACGAGAAGGGAGATAGCTACGTCGTTTCTGAGGTCCTTGGGGAAGAGAGGACGGATAGGTCTGTCGATAACGCGGGAGGTAAGGATAGCCTTCTCGCTGGGACGGCCTTCTCTCTTGAGGTAGGAACCGGGGATGCGGCCTACGGAGTAGAGTCTTTCCTCGAAATCGATGGAAAGGGGAAGGAAGTCGATACCGTCACGGGGACGCTCGGATGCAGTAGCGCAAGCGAGAACTGCTGTATCGCCGTAACGAACGAGCACGGAACCGTTAGCAAGACCTGCCATTTTACCGGACTCTACTGTGAGAGGACGGCCTGCAAGTGTTGTAGAAAACTTTCTGAAATTCTCAAACATTTTTCTTATTCCTTTCGTATTTTGATTTAATTTTTCTTATACGCCAAGGAGGTTCAGCACTTAAAGAAACGCACAGTCTCTATGCGCTTGTTTAACTGCTAAATCCCCATCGGCGCGGGACTTGTCGGGGCATAAAAATACCGCGGCAGATCGGCAGATACCGAACTGCCGCAGTATCGCTCAGCGTAAGCTTAGGTTATCTATGCAGTAACTTATCTTCTGAGACCGAGCTTCTCAACGATAGCACGGTAACGCTCGATGTCGTTCTCCTGGAGGTAACCAAGGAGGTTGCGGCGGTGACCAACCATCTTGTGGAGGCCGCGGCGGCTGTGGTGGTCCTTCTTGTTAACCTTAAGGTGCTCGGTGAGGGTGTTGATGCGGTGTGTGAGGATCGCGATCTGAACCTCGGGAGAACCTGTGTCGCCCTCATGTGTCTTGTACTGCTCGATAATAGCTGTCTTTTCTGCCTTTGTGATCATTTTTCTTCACCTCATAAAAATATTTTTTACCCCGTAAACTCAGAGCTCGGCGGGTGAACCGCATTTCGTGTCCGACCTGCCCGGAATATTTCCCGAAGCCGTCAGAAGCACTGCGCTTTTGCCCGAACCCCGTGTATACGGCATACGGGTATTAGTATACCACAGTTTTTTTGTTTTGTAAAGTGATTTTTGAAGTTTTTTTGATTTTTACAAAAATATTCGTATAATAAAAAAATCCACGGTAGGGGTCGGCGCCCTCGACGACCCGTTATAATAATGACACCAATACGTTTCTCGGGACGTCGAAGGCGCCGCCCCCTACCGATTATCACATCATTCATTATAACCGTTCCATGGTCAAATGTGTTTCACGGAAATATCCCTATACAGTGTCAAAAGCCCTATGCCGAGGCACAGGGCTTTGTAATTCACTTAATGCAGAGATTCACTCCACACCGCAGAACATTCTGTCGAGAATTTCACGTCTTTCGTAAATACTTTCGTGAGTATCAACTTCCACTTTTGGAAGCTCCTTAAAGCTCCCGTCTTCGTTATATATCATGTCAATATCGTAATCGTACTGATAAAATCCTCCGCCATAGTATTCCTGCGAAGGTCTTTCAAAACCTTCTACCCACTTGATAAGCGCTTCAAGTTCTTCCCTTGAAACATTTGCCATCTGTGCCAGATCCGGTACGGAAAGCGGGCCTATTCTGAGAGAGTTTCCATCCTCGTCTGTGTAAAAATTATATAGATACCATGAAAGTCTGTAGAACGTCAGCTCTTTATAATGACTTACTCTGTGCGACACATCCCCGTAGAACGCAAGTACATCATCCATCGTACCGTTAAATAAAAGTTCAATTGGAAGGATACAATATCCAACATCGTCAAGCACATACAACACCTTTCCGTCGTCAGACCAGTTATACTCTCCGGCAACCGAAAGAAGTTCATCGAACGTAAGTCCGTAATCGTCTATCATACTCTTGAGTATGAACGGGCTTTTCCTCATTTCTTCAAACAGCAGAGCGGGGTACTTTCCGTCCTCATCCTTCAGCAGATCATAGCATTTGTAGGTAAAGCTCTCATAAATGCACTGTCCCTCGCAGGCGTAATACGAGTTGACTCCCAACCCCTCGCCTTCGTTTATCTCGTCACCGATCTCCGTAGGATCTTCCCACTCGCGTATTCTGCAGAAGTCTTCGCCAAGTTTCACCGCGAGCTTGACTGCGGACTCGAAATCGTTTTTCGTCATATCAAGTCCCTCAAGCTCCTCTCTGAAGCTTCCGTCTTCATTATATATAACGCTGAAGTCGTAATTGAAGGTAAGCTCACTGACTCCCTCTGCCATAATCTCATCAATTACGTTCTCAAGCTCTACTCTCGAGAGTTCATAGTAGTACGCAAGCTCGGGAATGCTGATGTTTCCCCATCGGTGTCCGTCATCCTCGTCGCCGTAAAACGGAAGCCGGTCTTCGAGATTTTCACGGTATCTTTCAATTATTCCGAGCATAACCGCATCATAATTGTAGTACATTTCCCGACGCCTTTCAAATATCTCAGTGTACTTGTAAAATCTGTCGCACTCGTCAGCGTCTCCATACAGCACTTCAAGATTTAAGTTATACAACTCAACAAGGTCAACTTTCTCTTCAAGTTCCTCTCTTGAAATATCAAATTCTTCAATAAAGGATCTGAGTGTACATCCGTTGCATTTTCCTTCGATGGTTCTGTAAATTTTCGGGTATGCCCACGCTTTATAAGTCTTGTCAATCACGTTACCCTCGGGCCAATTACCTTCCGTAACGCATCTGATCAAATCTCCGGCAAATTCGTGGTATGCGTAGCTATGTCCTTCGGGACACTGACTCGATAAACTGCCGCCTATTCCCGCACCGCCTTTACTCTCAAACCACGAATACTCACCCGTTTCTGTCTTGTATGACACCCACTTTGAAGTATCACTCGGCTGCTGTTCGCGGTCTGACGTTGTGTCTGCCGTCGTACCGTCTCCCGTCTGCAGCGTATCGACCGAGGGCGGAACACTCACGTCATCCTTCAAAAAATACGGTATCGCAAAAGCACTGCATACGAGAACTGCAACGCAGGTGAGAGCCGCTGCACATCTTTTTATCACCGTTCTCCGTTTTTTGATCTGCAAAAGTCTCTCATCTATCTTCTTTTCAATATTTGCAGTCCATTTTTCATATTCCTTCATAAACAAATCCTCCTCTCTCAAGCTCCTCTTTCAGCGCAAGCCTCGCTCGGTATGCGAGGTTTCTTATGCGGGAATGGCTGCACTTCATTACCCGTGCCGCCTCGTCGTATGAAAGGTCCTCAAAATAGATAAGTTGTAAAACCGCTTTGTGATCCTCGCTTAACGAATCCATCGCACGCCAAAGTTCCCTTTTCTCAGCCTCTTTGATGACAGAATCCTCAATCGAGTTCAGGCGTGCAAGCTCCCCCTCAGCGTCCTCAAGGGGAACGGACCCGTACCGAGACAGTCTTCGGATATACATGGAAGCTTTGTTTTTCGCTATGGCGAAAAGAAATGTCTTGAACGAGGACTTACCCTTAAAGTGCATACGCTTGATAACGATATCACAAAAGGTATCTTCCATCAATTCCTCGGCTACGCTGAGATTGTTGACGTAACGATTGATAAACAGCACGAGACTTGCACCATAGCATTCAACAAGTTCAGCAAGTGCTGTGTGATCGCCTTTGAGATATTTTTCATACAAAACCGCACCTCCGTCTTTTTCAACCATACAAAGCACCTCCTTTTCACATTGTTTTTGAGTTCTTGACCTTTCCGCTTATTAGTAGCGGGAAACGGGAAAAAGTCTCACAATTTCTTCATTTTTCTAAAAAAATATTTATTAAGTAACCCATAGTAACTGCTTTAACAAACAGATCCATACAATAATATTCTACCATACCCAAAGTGACAATGCAACGACAATTCACCTTCAAGATACAACCGTATTCTCACTCTTAAATATTGACTTTTTACGACACAAGTGTTACAATGAATTCAGAAACAATCGGACCGTCGCAGAATGTGTCCGATAAAGAAGGAGAAACGTAAAATGGCAAAGAATCTCGTCTACGACATTCACGACAAACCTAAGTTTTCAAAGCTGATCGTATTTGCGATACAGCAGCTTCTCGCTATCATGGCGGCTACCATCGCCGTGCCCGCCATCGTCGGCAACGAAATGTCCATTTCCGCAGCCCTCTTCGGTGCGGGTGTTGGTACGATCATCTACCAGCTCTTCACAAAATTCCGTAGCCCCGTATTCCTCGGTTCATCATTTGCATTCAGCGGCTCAATGAGCGCTGCCTTCGCAGGCGCCGCATCTATGAAGCTCGGGTATCTCGGTCTCCTTATCGGTGCGCTTTTCGCGGCTCTCGTTTACGTTGTGATCGCTGTCGTTGTAAAGCTCGCGGGAGTAGCATGGATAAATAAGCTCATGCCCGCCGCAGTTATCGGTCCCACAGTCGCCCTTATCGGTCTTTCCCTTTCCGGCGCAGCTATTAAGGACGTATTCTCATATGGTCCCGTTGATGCAAACGGCGCGTTCATCATGTCGGGTAGTCTCTGGGTGTCCTTCGTATGCGCTATAGTTACATTCGTCGTTGTAGTTCTCTGTTCCACCTACGGCAAGAAGATGACAAAGCTCATCCCCTTCATCATCGGTGTTCTCTCAGGCTATGCGGTTGCGCTTATCTTCACTGTTATCGGTCACGCCGCAGGCGTTGACGCGCTTAAGGTCATCGACTTTGCCCCCTTTAAGAGCCTCGTGGCAGACGGTGTTACACTTAAGACCTTCTTCAACGTTCCAGAGTTCACCTTCCTTACCGCAGTTAAGGGAGTTCGTGACTTTGACGTAAGCTATCTTGCAACCGTTGCGGTAGCGTATATCCCCGTTGCCTTCGTAGTATTCGCAGAGCATATCGCAGACCACAAGAACCTTTCCTCCATCATCGACCGTGATCTTCTTGAGGATCCAGGTCTCCACCGTACACTTCTCGGTGACGGTGTCGGCTCCTTCGCAGGCGCCATCTTCGGCGGATGCCCCAACACCACCTACGGCGAATCCGTAGGATGCGTAGCCATCACCCGCAACGCTTCCGTTGCAACCATCACCACAACCGCAGTTCTCGCTATCCTCATTTCCTTCATATCTCCTTTTATTGCGTTCCTTGATTCCATTCCCGGATGCGTAATGGGCGGTGTCTGCATCACCCTTTACGGTTTCATCGCAGTTTCCGGTCTTAAGATGATCCAAAAGGTAAACCTTGAAGACAACGCAAACCTATTTACAGTTTCCGTTATCCTTATCTCAGGTGTAGGCGGCATGGCAATGTCCATCGGCAAGGTCACGCTCACCGCTATCGCCTGCGCGCTGATCCTCGGTATTCTCACAAATATTCTTCTCAACAAGTTCAAGAAGCCTCAGAGCAAAAACGAATAAGGAGCTTACCATGAAAAACTACGACAACGTGATCATATTCGATCATCCTCTTATCAGACATAAGATCGCTATCCTCCGCGACGAAAGAACAAGCATGAAGGAGTTCCGCGAGCTTGTTGAAGAGATCACGACTCTCATGACTTACGAAAGCCTCAAGGACGTTCCCACTACGGAAATCGAAGTAAAAACTCCCCTTGAGACCTGCACACAGAGAGTTGTCGAGGATAATTCTGTAGTCATCGTTCCCATCCTCCGCGCAGGACTCGGCATGGTAAACGGTGTTCACGTGCTCTTCCCCTCCGCAAAGGTTGGCCACATCGGAATGTACAGAAACGAGGAAACTCTCGTTCCCGAGACATATTATTGCAAGCTTCCCAAGGGTATCGAGGACAAGTTCGTAATTATCGTTGACCCCATGCTCGCAACGGGCGGAAGCGCGTGCGACGCAGTTGATCTTCTCAAAGAGAAGGGCTGCAAGAAGATCAAGTTCATGGCGATAATCGGTGCACCCGAGGGAGTTGCCAGACTGGCTGAAACTCATCCCGACGTGGAAATTTACGTTTCCACTCTTGACAGATGCCTCAACGAGAACGGATACATCCTTCCCGGTCTCGGCGACGCAGGCGACAGACTCTTCGGAACGAAATAATGCTGAAAAAAGCCGCAGAAGCATCTCTGCGGCTTCAGTTTGCTGACAAAGGTTTCGCGTTGTCAAAATGCCCAAAAGCTTTGATCGACCTTTCTCGAAAGG
>JAZUBG010000099.1:0-20196 GCA_045638405.1 Eubacteriales bacterium
GACGAATATTCTTCTTTATTGCATACTTGTAGTCTGACCACATGAATATGGGGTCTTCTCTGACCATATTACGGATAAGGTAAGTTGAACCTACCATTGAAGGTCCGTACGTGAATATTGCAAGGCAGGCAATACCGATAAGGACGTAATCAACAGTAGAAAACATTCTTACTTCGCTTACCGCACCGAGAGTTCCCATAACGGCAGCGGTGTACGCATTCTCTGTATGTGCCATAGCACCCAAAAACTGCGAGAAAGTTGACGCGAAATGACCTACCGTATTGATTGAAAAATACCCTGTCATGACCGCAAGTATACAAACAAGCGGGAAATTCGTAGCGATCATAAGAAGATTTACAGAAATAATCTGATTGAACTTTCTGCCTAAAAGTTTAAAATAATTTTTAACTCCGGGATCATCCATTATCGGCGGTTCATCGGGATCTACACCGAGACCGTCCCGATTCATGAACGCAAAAAGATTAAATTTATTCTTTTTATTTTCATTATTCTCTGTATTTGACATATCTTACCTCCGATCGGCTACATTGAAACTTCCGAATCTGTCCGGATCAAAATTTCATATGCCGAACTTATAATTAAACATTCCAAGTTATATAAAAATCAGTCTGGCACCGTCGGATATTACCGCAATACCTGAAAAAACAAAGAAAGTTGCCGCGTACTTCGCCGATGATGCAAACGCTGTTCCCTTCTCACGGATATGAGCAAAAAAATATACCGAAAGAGATGAAAAGATTATTACCGCTATACTGGTCAGTGCAAAACACACACCTGAAATGAGCACCCCTTCTCCTGATGCCACACCGCCCGTAAATGCCGCGGCAGAATAACCGAAGGTCACACCGCGTATGATACTTACCGTCACTGCCGAAAGCAGGGACAAAGCAGAAAACCCGGATAGAAACAGGAAAAGCAACTGAAAAAGCGACCACGAAGCTGCATCTTTCAAAAAACCGACAATACCGAAAAGTCCTACTGTACTACCATCTGAGCTTACTGTATAATAGACTGTATCAGTTATTATCATGTTTCTAAGCAATGCTGATAAAACAGCTGCCAAGCCAAACATGACCGTGCACATTACCATAGTTTTCAGGAAATAAGAATCCTTCATTTGAAAACCTCCGATTTATTATAGGTAATCAAATATATTCACATGTCGGGACAAAATATGCACATATAGTAATTTATCATATATTGTCGCAAAAGTAAACACAAATTTGTAAATTTATTTCACGTAGTTATATTATTGCCTTGCGATTACCCTTCAAGTGGTGTATAATATATGTGATTTCAAAGTCGGAGGCAGAAAATGGACAGAAGCATGACAGTCAGATATTTCAGAGATATTCCCACTCTGCATACCGACAGAATGGTACTGAGGCGACTGCTAAAGAGCGACTACCTTGATATGTTTGAGTAT
This sequence comes from Eubacteriales bacterium, assembly GCA_045638405.1. Lineage (GTDB taxonomy): Bacteria > Bacillota > Clostridia > Oscillospirales > CAG-272 > RUG11130. Next base: position 1,448 of record JAZUBG010000099.1, read on the forward strand.
TCGGCAGACCCTGAAGTCACAAGGTATCTTCTTTGGGACGTTCATACGGATGCAAAATATACCAAACGTTATCTTGCTTACCTTCAGACAAGATATCATGCGGGAGAGTTTTTCGATTGGGCTCTGGTTGAAAAAAAGCAGAATAAAATGATAGGCACCTGTGGTTTTACTTCATTTGATTTTGAGAATAATTCCGCTGAGGTCGGTTATGTTTTGAACCCGAGGTATTGGCATATGGGCCTTGCACCTGAGGCACTGTTTGAAGTTATGAAGTTCGGCTTCATGATTCTCGAACTTCACAGAATAGAAGCTAAGTACATGGTAGGAAACGACAACAGCAGACGTGTTATGGAAAAGTTGGGTATGCGTTTTGAAGGTGTTGCAAGAGAATCCATGTTCGTTAAGGGTAAATACGTTTCTGTAGGAAAGTGTGCTATACTGAAAAACGAATTTTTAAGTATATTTTCGAAATAATTCCGTAATCGAAGTGTCGCCTCTTGCATAAATATCAGTAATACCGATTTTACTTTTTTGAAAGGTGACTGATACTTATGAAAATTATCGGAGGTTCCGGAAAAATTGCCGTATTCAAGTATACCGTTTTCAGTCTCATTTTTCTGAGCACCTGTATTGGAGTGGCAATTTACGGCGGGACCGGCACTTTCCACAATTCCGAAAAAAGTCCGGCTGGTGTAACATTGTCAACCGAGAATACTCAAAACATCATTTCGGACACCGGTGATCAGGTTACGACAAACGAAGAAGTACTTGAAGTTCCTCATGAATACGGCAAGCTTCTTATGATAGACCCCGGTCACGGCGGTGAGGACGGAGGTGCGGTTGCTAACAGTGGTATCCTTGAAAAAGACCTCAATCTCATCGTGTCTGATGACCTTGCTCATCTGTGTCTCATGTTTGGTGTACCGTATAAAATGACACGCGAAGATGATTCGCTACTTTACGACAAATACGGTGAGCTTGACGATTACACAGGCAAAAAGAAATCCTATGATCTGAAAAACAGACTTAAATTTTCCCGTGATTCAGGTGCGACCCTCTTTGTTTCGGTTCACATGAATAAGTTCTCTGACCCTAACGTCCAAGGTTTACAGGTATACTACTCTACCCTCTCGGAGAACGAAAAAGCCCTTGCTGAGTCTGTTCACCGTTACGTTGCAAAACATATTCAGAGGAACAACGATCGTACTGCTAAAGCCGCCAATTCTTCGATATATTTACTTAACAAATCTGAAATACCGGCAATTCTCGTAGAATTTGGATTTCTGTCTAACCCGACTGAATGCAGTCTATTATCAAATTATCAGTACAGTTCTTCACTCGCGGAGACTGCATTCGTACCCATACTTGAATATTTCGTCCGTTCTTAATAATGATTACATATTTAAAAGGATATATTAAACTATGAAAGCTCCTAAGACCGTATACACCTGTACCTCATGTGATTATCAGAGTCCCAAATGGCTCGGAAGATGTCCCTCATGCGGTGCGTGGAACTCTTTTGAAGAAGAAACTTATACAGATACTAAAGCAAGCGCAATTTCAAACGCAGTTTCGGGAAGTGGTGAGAAAGCACTTCTCTTCCACGGACTTGACATTCCCGAATATATGCGTTGTTCTACTGAAATATCCGAGCTTGACCGTGTACTTGGCGGAGGGCTTGTTATAGGCTCAGCTATTCTTATTGCAGGTGAGCCGGGTATCGGTAAATCCACCCTTCTTATGCAGCTTTGCGGTGCTCTTGGAGATTCTTCAAAAATTCTCTACGTTTCGGGAGAGGAATCCCGTTCACAACTGAAGCTTAGAGCAAACAGGCTTAAAGTTGATCCCACTCAGATGTACGTTCAGAATGAAATGCTTCTTGACAACATTCTGAAAGAATATGAATCTGTAAAACCCGACATCATGATCATCGACTCTATACAAACTCTCGTTTGTAGCGGCATTTCATCGGGTGCCGGAAGCGTTACTCAGGTAAGAGAGTGCGCTAACAGACTTATAGCGCGTATCAAGGCAGACGGTACCTCCCTTATTATCGTAGGTCACGTGAATAAGGAAGGTGGTATTGCAGGGCCCAAGGTACTTGAGCACATGGTTGACGCCGTACTTTCCTTTGAAGGTGAGCGTACACAGGCTCACAGAATAGTAAGAGCTATCAAAAACCGTTTCGGAAGCACAAATGAGATCGGTGTTTTCGAAATGACGGGTGAAGGCCTTATCCCCGTTGATAACCCTTCCGCCGCGCTTCTTGAAGGACGTCCTGACGGGGTTTCGGGAAGCTGTGCTGTATGTATTCTCGAGGGCACACGTCCGATCATTGCCGAAGTTCAGGCGCTCGTTACACCTACTTCATACCCGTCACCGCGAAGAACTGCCGACGGAATCGACTACAACCGAATGTGTCTCATTCTTGCGGTTATCGAAAAGCGTCTCGGACTCCGTTTCTCTCAGTGTGACGTATTTCTCAACGTAGTCGGAGGTCTGAGGATCGACGATCCCGCTGCAGATGCGGCGATAATTCTCGCGCTTATATCGTCAATGAAAGATATTCCCGTCCCCCACGAGCTTATTGCCATGGGTGAAGTTGGTCTTTCGGGCGAGTTCCGCGCGATACCGTCGGTACATCAGAGAATTACAGAGGCAAAGCGTCTCGGATTTACGAATATTGCAGTTCCTCTCGGTCAGATCAAAAAAGCGTCTGAAAAAGGTGGGCCGAAACTCCCCGCTGAAGTTGCGGGTATGCGCGGTATTTACGATGCACTGAGGATTCTCGCACAAACGCAGAAGAGTGAAAACGAAGGAGAATAGAAAAACAGCAAATCCTCAGAAATGGTATGTTCTCGTAAAACAGTTAATCCTCCCTATGAGATTTTCATAGGGAGGATTTTGTTTCCGTAATCGTATTGCAGTACTATACGCACTACACCGAATGGTGTATAAAAGTGCGCCCTTTACCCGTTCTACAAATTGGAATTGGTCAGCTATTCGTTTTTTGATAAACAAAATTTATCAATTCATCTTCTTTTGATACGAATGAAAATCCTGCATTTTCAAACAATGTTATTGATGCAATATTTGTTTCATCAATAGAAATTTCAATTTTCTTATAATTGAGTTTGAAAATGTCGTTTTGAATATCTTTAATTACTTTTGTCGCAAATCCCATTCTTTGAAATTTAGGAAATATCAGAATATCCATATAGAGCAAATTTTCATACTTTTCAAGATGTATTGCGCCAATCAGTTTTTCATTTTTATAAATTTTATAAAAATATACATTTTCAGTGTTTGTAACATAATGAAAATAATTATTGCCGACACTTATATACTGTGAAATATCGGGCATTTGATATATTTGCAAAAGTTCACAAATGTCAACATCATCTTCAGATATAATTCTCGTATATGTTAAATCACTCATAATATCTCTCCGCCAATTTCTAATTTATCGAACTGCTCACCTTCTTTTATAATGAAAAGTAAAATCCTATAAGAACAGGCACAGCGTAAACCACTATACCTGCTATCTGTTTTACTGACATCCGCCTAAAGGCGAATCTTTTTTTAATCTTCGTCAAAGAAAATGGGGTTTGTCCAAGCCATTCTTCCCTCAGCATCGGTAATGGTAACTCTGCAGTAGGTACGTTTCTGACCGAATTCGATCTCATAGTCGGTCATGTTCTCTCCTCTTACGGCGATAGGAATAACGTCTGAATGTATTCTTATCATTGAAGCGGGGTCGCACTTAATATGCATTGTATTTCCGTCCATATAGAAGTCATATATCTTAGGTCCGGTTGATGAATAGAACGCTCCCTTTTCAAGTGCTTCAAGAATGGAGTCTACGTTATTCTCGGCACGTACCATTACCCAACCCTTACAACAATGATTTTCACAGTGCCCGTCATCGGTTGCAACACCGAAAATTTTCTTTCCCTGTACAAGTATTTCGTCCCAGCACGGAGCATCCCTGTCGATATAGTCCTCAATAACACATCCGGAGTTCCATATCTCCATGGCAAAGTTGCCCTTCATATTTTCAAAACATCTTGCGGGAGTACAGCTCCACTCGGGGTGACAGTAGATCGTAAGGTTGCCTTTGTCGTGGATCATATCGAGATACGGTTGATAATCGTCCGAGCAGATTATCTTTCTGTCAGGCGCTAAATCGTTACCGAGAGGTACTTTTTCATCGTGAGCAAAGCCGTTACTGTCATCATTTCTTCCAATAAGGACGGTATGATAAGTTCGGAATCCGTGCTCCACATGGACGCTTCCTCCGCCCTCACAGCCGGGAATGATAGTTATCGGTACGTCAGGAGCAAAATTTTCTCTATTATAAATAAAGTGATCTGTCAGCGAGAGAAAATCATAACCGTTTTTGTAGTAAAGACGAATAAGCTCATCGGGAGCCAGTCTTCCGTCGGAACGAGTGGTATGATTATGAAGTCCGCCCTTAAGATGTTTTTCGGGGCCGTCAAATGCGGCTTGACGTTTGATCATGTTGTTTCCCTCCTTAATTGGTTTATATTATAAGGTTTCAAGAAAACCTCTGATTCTCTGTGCAAGTCTCACGTGACCTTCGTCGTTGGGGTGAAGTCCGTCGGGACAAAGCGCAACTCGTTGAGCCTCAACGTCAGGACATATACCGCTCATCTCGTAAAGGTCAAGTACGGGAAGTGCATATCTTGCTGCCGCTTCCTTGATAGCATCGGAATACATTTTAAGAGTATATCCTCGTGAGTTGGGATTAGAACCGCCTTCGCGCTGAATAGGTGTGAGGAATACGATCTCACTTGTGGGATACATTTCAATAAGTCCGCGCATGAGATAATTGAGTGCACCGCAATACGTCTCCGGAGTTTTGGCATCCGGTGTTCCGAAATCAGCATTACCGTGACCGTAATCGTTAGTACCTCCGAAAACTATAATGACATCCGCGTCAGGATTCATTGTCTTATATCTGCGGCAGTAATCTCTTTCATCTACCCATTCACCCGGAACGATTCTCTGCTCTGCGATTCTCGTACCGCCGATTCCGTAGTTTCTCATTTCAGCAAATTCACATTCGCGGGCAAGAATATCGGAAAATCTTGCTTCGTCGCAGGAAACACCTGCCCCCTCGGTTATACTGTCACCGAGAAAATTCACTTTTTTACCTTTGAGTATCATTTTAACCTCCAAGTATTAAATATAACAAAAATGCGCAGACTCCCCCGACAACGGCAGAAATCCGCGCTAAAAATTCAATATATCAAGCGGATCAGTCACCGTTGTAGAAAATAATTTCCGGCGGTAATCTGAGTCCAAGCCTTTCTCTTGCTACTCTGACAACATAGTCTTCGTCAACAGGATTTTCAAGTTCTTTTTCGAGCTCTTCAACCTGCTTTTGTTTTTCCTCGAGTTCAGCTTTGAGTCCGCTGACTTCATTGTTCTCGCTGTAGTTACCGATCTCATTCTGAATCTCGTTATTTTCAAACTGAAGTTTAATTATAGTGACAATGCAGAATATGGAGAACAATACAACAACTGCTTTTATAACGATACTCTCAGAAAATTTTCTCATTATATTCTACCTTTCACCATAAAATCAAAATTTAATAAGTTCCGTAAGTTCGCTTTCAACTATCTTACGAACATTTTTTACGTCTTTTCGCCTGATGTGAGCTCTGTAAGGCGAAATCACAACCGAGTCAACGGCTGTACATACCCATTTCCCGATTACGGAAAAGAGAAGTTTAACAGGTAACAACAAGTACCTAAACAAAAACGAAAAGATTCTTCCTAAAAAATCTGCAATGATACAAAACAGTTTATCGGAAAGTTTTCCGAATGTTTTGTCATAAATAACAAATCCAACAGCACCGGACAGCAAATAGATCAACCTGAATCTTCCATAGTCAAACACATACAGAAACAACTGAAAGCCTGCCGAAACAACCGAGCAGAAAAGTAAATCTAAAACAAACTGCAAAGCAATGCTAAAAAAACGTTTTATTCGCTCAAAATTTCCACTTTGTCTTACTCCAAAAAAATAGCAGACAAATCTGACCAGTCCGAACAAAGCCGCCGATATAACACCGTAAACAAGTGCCGCCAATGCACAGATAAGCTGACTTTTTATACTTATCTCCACTTCATCTGCCTCCCTTTTTAGAGGAAAGCCGATTTTTACGGGATGCTTCTTTACCGAAGTAATATACGCTGTCAAACTTTCCGTTGACAACAAGCTTTCCCGTATCTGCGCTAAAGGACTCGATCTTTAACTCCTCTCCGTCGAGGGATATTTTTCCAAGAGAGGATTCCGCTATAACGTACTGATCCGTAAAGCTCTCCACATCTATAATTCCGTCAAGCTCTACCCTGGATCTGTTGAACATTAAAACGTTCTGAGAAACTGTCAAACCGTTATTCATACGCCGCTCCGAATAATATATTTTATATACGATTCTATGAGCGGCATATGAATAATATTCTATCAACCGTCAATTATCTCATAAAGAGTGGAAGCGTCACCTTTCGGAACATGCTCTTTTACGTCTGTTACACGTAAAGATAGAGTCTTTTCACCGAAGGTGATCTTAATAACATCACCGACCTTTACGTCGTATGATGCCTTGGCACGTCTACCGTTTACTTCAACGTGTTCAGTATCGCATGCATCATTAGCAACCGTACGTCTCTTTATGATACGCGCTACCTTCAAAAATTTGTCAAGTCTCATGCGTTAAAGCTCCGTAAGAAATATCTTACTCGTTAACCTTTGCCTTGAGAGAAGAAGCGGGAGCAAACTTGATCTGCTTGGACGCGGGGATCATGATGCTTTCGCCTGTTGCAGGATTTCTACCCTGACGAGCTTCTCTGGACTCAACACTGAAAGTTCCAAAGCCGAAGAGCTGAACCTTGTCTTCCTTAACGAGAGACTCCTCGATAGAAGCGAGAACTGCTGCTACTGCTGCATCAGCTTCCTTTTTCTTAAGACCGGTCTTTTCAGCTACAGCGCTTACTAACTGTGATCTGTTCATGTTTTCTCATCCTTTCGTAATATTTGCCAATGAGTGTGTATCATCTGAAATAGTATAACATTTTTTCACTCATTATGCAATAGCTATATTAAATATTTTTAGGTTTCGTTGTAAGTTTTTATAAAGTTTTCGCACTCTTTTGTAAGTTCAAATTCAGAATCCAACTCACACTTTTCAGCAAACACCGTAATTCCGTAAAGCGCGGTGCCTAGATACTTTTTGATCTCATCAGCATTGATTTCATCTTTTTTCATAAGTTCACCGAGAGCAATAACCGCATCAGCTGAAGAAGTTATCAGACGACCGTTGTCAAAACCGCCTTTTGATGCCTTTTTACTAACCTTCTGCGCTCTCATAAGCGCGGGAAGTGACGGGGGAACCGCGTTCATTTTATCAACGATCGTCTTTCTCTCCGTCTTCTCTTCTCCCTTTGCCGCTTCCCATGCGTTAAGTGCGCCTTCGGGGTCATCCGCCTCAACGTTTCCGAAGACGTGAGGGTGACGTCTCAAAAGCTTATCGGTAACGTCGGAGATTACGTCGTCGAGAGTAAAGTTTCCGTTTTCTTCTTCGATTCCGGCATGAAAAACAACCTGAAGGAGAAGGTCTCCAAGCTCTTCACGCATGAGCTTCAGATCCGCCTTATCAATAGACTCGACTACCTCGTAGGTCTCCTCAATAAGGTTTGCTCTGATAGACTCGTGGGTCTGTACTCTGTCCCACGGACAGCCGTTCTCACCTCTGAGACAGGAGAAAACCAGTCTCAGATCACTAAGATCGTAGCGGTCTTTATCAAATAATTCTTTAACGTCCATTTTATGAAATAAGTTTAACCTTTCTCAGAACTTTCTCGATTTTTGCTCCCTTGGGGAGAAGTTTTACGTCATCTGCTGTAATCGCACGAAGAACGAATATAAGGAGCGCGTACACGATTGCGGCCACCATGATGGAGAACAGAGTTGCAATACTTGAGATAGCATCATTAAGATAAATGCTGTCTCCGGCATCGGAATATCTAAGCTTTATCTCTCCGCCGTTTCTGTCAGGGTAATTGAGAATAAGTGTATTATCATTTAATTCGTAGTTAAAGTATTCTGTAACCTCTGCTTTTACTGTACCATCTTCTTTATAGAGTTTTACTATATTACCATTTGATGGCACTTTGTATTCACCGAGAACAACAGTACCGGTCTTGCCGTCCTTACCCTTAAGATCTGACGTACCGTTTTCAACAAAGTGTTCGCTCATGTCTCCGTCAACAAGTGCTTTACCGTTTTTATCAAATCTGATGGTATACGTCTCACCGGTTTTGTCACTGACGGTTACAACATAGGGATTATCTTTAAAGAAATTATCGCTTTCATTTTCATCGTACTTTGAAACATTACAGGTAAGATCACTTCTTACGTCATATCCCTTACCGTCTTTTTCAAGAGTAGCATCGTGGAGATATGCTGAAGACATATCATTTGTAATGGTGATCACACCCGTCTCTTCGTTCTTCGAATAACCGTATTTAACATCATCTGCAATAAAGAGAGAGGTAACGTTGCAGGCGCCGATTGCGGTAACAGCACAAAGAATTCCACAAATAAGAGGTCGCACAAAAATTCTGTTGAAACTGAGTTTAAGTCCGATATGCTTTACGATATAGTGAATATTGAGACCTGTAGCTGTCAGATAACAAAGGAATGTACTGATGGGAGTACCCGACATTCCGATAAATCTGATGAGTATCATATTGGAGATAACCTTCACCGCCGCACCTGCAAACATAGATATTACAGGCTTTCTTTCAAGTCCGTTGGCCTGAAGAATTGCGTTTGTAACGGAAAGTACACAGATAAAAAATGTGGAAGGTGCAAGAAGCGTGAGAAGAGGTGCCGCAGATACCACAGACCAGAATCTGAAAGGAAGTACGTGTAGGATAGGCTTTGCAAGTGCCGCCATACCGAGGGCACAGGGGATACCGATAAGTACGGCAACTCTGAGACAGCTTTCCATAACGAGGTTAGCTCTTTTCTTATCACCCGATGCAACTGCGGTTTTGATCATCGGAACGATGGAATATGAAATGGGGTAGATAAGATAGGGAGGCATATTGAAAAGCGGAACACAAAGCGACTGATAGTTACCGTATATCGAAGAAGCCTGAGCCGCAGTAAAACCTTTGACAGTCTGAAGAAGGCGCTGAATAAGGAAAGTATCAATAAGATTCGTAAGGCTCATTACCGAAGCGCTTACGGTGATAGGCAGCGCGATAAGAAGGATCTTTTTAAGAATCGTACCGGACGACTCCGTTGTATCGTCAAGTCCTGTTTCACTTACGTATTCGTCATCGTACTTTTCAGTTTTGAAAAGCCATTTTGACACCAGAAGGAACAACATTCCTATTGCCGCACCGATTGTAAGACCTAAAACTGCGTACGCCGCAACTATATGGATATTCTCCATGCTGGTGCCGTATCTGTTAAGGGCGTAGTAAGCAAAAGCAATACCGAGGAAGAGTTTGCAAAGTGCTTCAATAAGCTGGGAGACAGCCACGGGAAGCATTGTCTGATAACCCTGGAAATATCCTCTGTACGCACTGGAAAGGCAAATGAAAAACAGCGTGGGAGCAATGGCAATAATACAGTAATAGGTTTTATCAACCTTCATTACCTGTGAAAGCGTACCCGCACCGAGGATCATAACGGCAGTACCCACAATACCTACTGCAAGGAAAACGAGAAGTGCGATCTTGAAAACTTTCTTTACCTGCTTAAGTCTTCCCTTCGCTCTGTTTTCAGACACGAGAAGAGATATAGCAACAGGAAGTCCCGCAGTTGACACCATATAGAAGAAAGTATATATAGTATACGATGCGCTGTAGTTACCCATTCCCTGATCTCCGAGGATCTGGTTCATCGGGATCTTGAAAAGTGCGCCTATTGCTTTAATCAGAAGGTTGGATATTGTCAGCACCAAAACTCCCGAGAAGAACAGTTTGGTACTGTTTTTTGTTTTATTATTGTCCATGGTATTCTCCGTTCCGATGACAACTCTAAATTTGGTTTATGTTATTTTCTTTTCCCGATGAACTCTCTGAACATAGAGCTGTCGGGAACAAATTCGTTTAAGTAATACCTGTTATCAAGCTCTTCGAGCCTCGATATAAGGGAATCTGCCACGCTTTTGTAGGAACTTCCGAGAGGTACCTCACGGAGCAGGGGCAGAGCGAAGTGGGAGATCATGTACAGCTCGTAGGTGAGAAAAGAGTCAATGAAGAAATCGGGATTGGTAGCATTCGGAAATATCGCAGTCTCTTCGTTTTCTCTTACCGAGTCCCAAATCATGAGTGTTTGCTCAGGTCTCGTGCTTCTGAAGTAATAGTCTCTTACTATACGTCTGAGGAGTCTGACTTCATGAGGTGAGAAATAAACTCCGTTGCACATTACCTCGTCTTTGACACAGATAAAGACACTTGTATAACTGTCACCAAAAAGAGATGTGACCTCAGGATAGACCGCCTGGATACCCTCGAAAATAAAAATGTCTTTTTCAGTTGGATGAAACGGTCTGTAGGAGCTTCGGCAACCGGTGGTAAAATCAAAAACAGGTATTTCCACTCTCTCCAATTTAAGGAGCTTTTCTGTAAAACTTTTGAGGTATTTAAGATCGATAGTCTTTACCGAATCAAAGTCGATCTTCTTCCCTTCCGACATTCCGACGCGCAGATTATCAAGGTAGAAGTCGTCAATTGAGATCACAACAGCGTTGTGTCCCGCCTTTTCTATTTCATCCACAAGGAGTGAGGCAGTGGTGGTCTTCCCCGAACAAGTTGGTCCTGACAGAGTTATCACTCTGTTTCCTCTGCTCAACACTTCACGGGATGCTTCCCTGAGTTTTTCTTCAAATCTTGTCTCACAAACCTTTACAAATCTTTCGGCTTCGGTGTAACTTTTTACTTCTTTACATAAAAATTTCACGATTTTCCTCCTTTCACCCGTGTTGAGTCAATCGAATTAAATTCCCACGTAAATCTGCTTAATTATTGCTTCGTTTTCTTCCTTTACTTTAAGATAACTTCCGTCTTCTCTTGCCTTAAGGTATTCATATGGATATTTAGGCTCAAAAAGTCTCTCAATTCGCTGGTTCCCATCGGGGAAAGTACTGACTATCTTCGTTACCGAAGAAGCACCGCAGGCAAAAATAGAGTGAAGTTCATCCATCATATAAATATTGTAAAGACCTTCGTGACCCGGCTTTGAATAACCAACATTTTCAAGGTTACCCACGGTATTTTTCTGACGGTACATATAGTATGGCAGATAACCTGCCATGGTCAGTGCATCCTGAGAATAATCCACACATTTAGCAGCACGGTAACCGTCTCTGTCGTACACGTCGGCGCCTTCTGTTTTAAATTCCGCGGATTTCTTTACGCTGAATGTATGTACGGTAATGTTTGTCGGGTCAAGGTCGATAATTTTATCGACAGAGAAAGCAAAACTGTCAAAATTATCTCCCGGAAGGCCTGCGATAAGATCTACGTTTATATCTTTGATGCCCGACTTCACGGCAAGCTCATATGAAGCGTAGAAATCATCGGCAGTATGGTTTCTTCCAATACCGCGAAGTACATCATCGTTAAGTGTCTGAGTGTTTACGCTGACACGGGTGACACCGTGAGCCTTAGCAACCGAAAGCTTTCCCGCTGTAATAGTATCGGGACGGCCTGCTTCAAGAGTAAACTCGTCAATTTCCCCAATATTCTCACTGATACAGCGGAGAAGAATTTCAAGTTGTTTTTCATTAAGTACCGTAGGGGTCCCGCCACCGATATAAACGGTAGAAACACGAATACCAAGCTCTCTGATAAGTGCAAATGTTCTGTCAACGTCCCGTACCAAAGCCTCGAGATAGTCGGGAATCATGGCGAGAAGCTTAGGGGAGGAGGCAGATACGAAAGAACAGTACGCACAGCGGGACGGACAAAATGGAATACCAACGTATACACTGCATTCACTCGGTACTTCGGGTTTTACTGTCATCTCCGATACTGTAGCACATGATACTGCAAGACGTGCTTTTCTCTCTGACGTTCTGTAAATATCGGTAAAGAACGATACCGCGTCTTCACCTCGTATCCCTTTATCAAACAGGTCAAGTGCAAGCCGTGCGGGACGGACACCCGTCAGCATTCCCCACGGAGGCGTGTGTCCCGTAAGACGTGTCGCCGCATTTAAAAATGCTCCGCCTGCGGAAAATTTTACTGTACGCTGTTCATCAAGCTTTCCAAACCGGAGAAAAGCTTCACCTTCGGCAAACTTTTCTCCTTCACGCAGAGTTACTTTTGAGGCTACGCCGTCTTCAAGTACGTCAACGGTTACGTTACAAATACGGTCTTCATTATCAGCTTCCGCACCTTCGGGGAACTTTTCCCCCGGGTAGAAAAGCATGACGAGCATCTGTATATAATACGGCTTAATTGGGCCGTTTATGATAAGTTTCATTTCAAATCACCAATCAGAATAATGCAAAAAATCAAACGTTAAGGTGCGAAAGACTCCCTCTCACGTTTAAGCACACGGCTGTCCATGTGAATGGTAACGGGACCGTCGTTTAAGAGAGTGACCTTCATATCAGAACCGAAAACTCCCGTTTCCGTATGTATTCTGCTCTTCATATAGTCGCAGAAATAATTAAACAGCCTTTTTGCTTCATCGGGAGAAGCTGAGTTCGTGTAATCGGGTCTGTTGCCTTTTTTGTATGCGGCAAGCAAAGTGAAATTGGGAACGATAACCACGTCTCCGCCGATGTCGGTTACGGATAGGTTCATCTTACCGTTTTCGTCCTCGAAAATGCGCATTTTCAGAATCTTTTCGGCAAGAAGCTCGGCATCCTTTTCGTCGTCGCCTTTTTCAACTCCTGCAAGGATAAGAAGTCCCTTACCGCCTTTACCAACAACCTCTCCGTCTATCACAACGGAGCTGTGAAGTACTCTTTGTAAAATTGTGATCATAAATCAGCCTACTCCTCTGGTTATACTGATTATGTGACTGAGGTTTCTCAGTCTTGAAACAATGGAATTGTAATGTTCGCTGTTCTTACAGCCAACTGTAATGTTGATGATAATTTCTCCGACCGCGCTCTTCTGTGTGTTGATTGAAAGAAGAGATACTTTCATTTCGGCAAGCGCCGTAGTAATGTTTGCAAGGAGAGAAATATGATTTTCGGCAAATATCTGAATTACCGCCTCAAAGAGACCTCCGTTGTTATCCTTCACTGCCTCGTGGTCCCACTCGGCTTTTACAAGACGGGCAGCAAATTCGGGATTCTTCTTACCTTCAACAACGTTTTTACAGGAAGTTTTATGAACGGAGATTCCGTAACCTCTTGTAATGAATCCGATAATATCGTCACCGGGAAGAGGATTACAGCAACGCGCAAATTTAACAGCACATCCGTACTCTCCGTCAATGATTATACCGTTATTGGAACGGATTCTTCCTGCGGGAAGGCTCTGAGTCTTGACCTGCTCGGGTTCGGTGATGACCACCTCGTCCTCTGGTTTGAAGAGGCGCTCATATTCGTCTTTCAGACGTGAGGAAATTTTTGAAACAGTAAGTCCACCATAACCGATAGCGTTTAACATATCTTCGGGATCCTGCATACCGATACGCTTTGCGATATTGGCAATAACCTCATTTTTCTGTGCATCAGTAGGCTTCCCGCGGAATTTTGCAAATTCGCGGTCGATCTCATTTCTGCCTACGACAATATTTTCGCTTCTCTTTTCCTTCTTAAACCACTGACGTATCTTGTTTCTCGCTTCACCGGTATGAACGATCTTGAGCCAGTCACGGCTCGGACCCTTTGATGACTGAGATGTAATGATCTCAACGATATCGCCTGTCTGAGGAACCTTATCAATGGGAGCAATAGTACCGTTGATAGTAGCACCAACCATTTTGTTTCCGACAGCAGAGTGAATAGCATAAGCAAAGTCTATAATCGTAGAGCCGAGAGGAAGGGCAATAACGTCTCCCTTTGGGGTAAACACAAAGGTTTCATCGTGGAAGATATCAATCTTCAGCGCATGGAGGAATTCTTCGGAATCAATAACTCCGTCCTCTGCTTCGATAAGCTTTGCGACCCATGCAAGCTTCTTGTCAATGTCTTCCTTACTGCGCTCACCGGACTTATACTTCCAGTGAGCTGCCACACCGTATTCAGCGGTATGGTGCATATCTCGCGTTCTGATCTGAACCTCAAAAGGAATTCCGTCGCGGCCGATTACAGTGGTATGGAGAGACTGATAAAGGTTAGGCTTAGGTGTTGAAATATAATCCTTGAATCTGCCGGGAACACTCTTGAACATATCATGAATGATACCAAGTGCAGTATAACACTCAAGTTCCGTATCAACGATAATTCGGATAGCGTAAAAGTCGTAAATCTCATCGAAGCTCTTGTTTTGATTGAACATTTTACGGTAGATTGAATATACGGTCTTTACTCGTCCTTCAAGAGTAAAATTGATCTTATACTCTTCAAGTTTACCGGAAACATATGACTTTGTGTTTTCAATAAAGTTTACGTTCTGACCATATTTCTTTTCGATATCTTCAGAAACTTCGGCATGACCGATGGGATCCAGATAAAGTAGAGCGAGATTCTCAAGCTCCTGCTTAACTCTCTGCATACCGAGACGGTGAGCAAGAGGCGCGTAGACGTGCATCGTTTCAAGCGCAGTCATTCTCTGCTTCTCTTCCCTCTTTGCGTCAAGAGTTCTCATGTTGTGAAGTCTGTCGCAGAGTTTGATAAAAATAACTCTGATATCCTTGGACATAGCAAGAAGCATCTTACGAATGTTCTCAATGTGAGCTTCTTCCTTATCAATGATATTGATATCTTTAATCTTTGTCAGACCGTCAACGAGCATCGCAACGTCACCACCAAAGATACGCTTAATGTCATCAAGACTGGTTTTTTCTCCGCAGTCCTCAACCGTATCATGGAGAAAAGCCGCGCAGATAGAGTCCGTATCAAGTCCGAGAGTTGCAACGGTCTCAGCTACGGCGATGGGATGAGAAATATATGGGTCTCCGCTTACCCTGAACTGACCCTCATGAAGATCAAAGGCATATTCAAAAGAGTGTCTGATCTTCTTTATGTCATAATTTTTACCGCTTGAGCGAAGCTGACTTAGCAGTGTATCAATGCCGGGTTCTCTGATTTTTGTATTTATAACGTTTTCATCCATTGTAGGTCTCCAAGCATCACATCAGACGGTGTCACCATGTCTCGTCACCGACTTTAATCTTTTAAGTATGTTTGATTTATCAAGGCTTGTTTTGTTCTTGACATATATAAATTTGAATGAATATATTTCTCGTTCAGTGTCAATATCCTCAACTCCGATAAGATTAAGTTCTCTGAAAATCATGATTATGAATTTCAGCTTAACGTACGGAATACTGTATCCGAGAGATCTTATGAGATGCGAAAGTGCTCTGATACTGAACACTTCATGTTCAACACGAAGTTCTTTCTTCAGAATATTGTAGACCACACCGAACTCATCTCTTGCGGGAAGTGCGCCGAGTCGTTCAGCATCGGAAAGTGCAAAAGCAAGGTCACCTGCGGCAAGTGCATCGTAAACCTCATGCTCCCTGATCTCGCAGGAAAGCTGTTTTTCCGAAAGTCTTATATCGCGTACGATCATTTGGAGTGTTTTTGTTCCCTGGAACTCGTTAATATCAAGGTTATAAAGCACGTCAACAACGTCGCCTGAGTAAATATCAAGATCAGCAAGGCTTCGTCTGAAGCACATAGCAGTGATTATCATATTTCCGCGGCGAAGCATCAGCTTTACGTGCTTGCCTCCGCCTATGGGAATGACCTCACTGACGTAAAGTGAATCCGTTCTGAATACGGGAACTGGGTTTGACGTACCGAAAGGTTCAAGGCAGTAAAGTTCTTCCACAAGCGACATTGTAATATCATCGCTTTCGAGGACACACTCCGCCTCGATAACCACTTCGTTTGACTCAACTCCTGAGTGTTCTCTGACATATTCGTTGATCTTACGTCTAAAAGCGGGCAGTTTTTCTCTCTTAACTGAAAGTCCCGCTGCAAGTTCATGTCCTCCGTACTTCTCAAGTTCATCGGAGCAATATGAGAGTGCATCGACGAGATTTACTCCCTTGACGCTTCTACCGGAACCTTTACCCATATCCTCAGAGGATACACCGTGAGTTTTTTCTCCGTCAAAGGAAATAAGAATCGACGGCATACCGTATTTTTCGGTAATCCTTGAAGATACGATTCCAATAATACCGTGGTGCCATTCCTCGTGATCGAGAACTATTACCCTGTCATTTTCAAAATCGTGCTCAGCAGCTATTTTCGCGTATGCCTCTTCCGTTATGGCGTTTTCCTTCTGCTGACGAAGTTTATTTATAGCACAAAGTTCCTTTGCGTATTTCTGAGCTGTTTCGGTATCGTCAGAGATAAGAAGCTCAACTGCGATCGACGCATCCTTGATACGTCCTGCGGCATTGATACGCGGAGCAAGAGTAAAACCTACAAATGCCGCGGTAATTTTCTTTTTTGTTGTAAATTTGGATTCCGCTCCTGATGCATTGATAAGCTCAGTTATCGCGGGACGGCTTCCTCTTTCAATGAGAGAAAGACCGTAGCTGACGATAAGTCTGTTTTCGTCTTTAACGGGCATAACGTCTGCGATCGTACCGAGAGCAACAAGATCGCAATACTCCTTTGAAATACGTCTGACGCATACTCCGAGACTGTCGTCGGGATTCAGAAGTTTTTCAACTGCACAGATGAGCTTGAACACAACACCTACACCTGCCAACTCCTTGAAAGGATACTCGCAATCAGAACGGCAGGGATTTACAATTGCATCCGCATCAGGCAGGATCTCATGACATTCGTGATGATCGGTAACGACCACGTCAATACCAATACTCTTCGCATGGGCCACTTCGTTTACGGCCGTTATACCTGTATCAACAGTAATGATAAGGTCACATCCGTCATTTTTCAGGCTGTCGATAACAGATTCGGACATACCGTAACCTTCCGTCATTCGGCAAGGAATATGGTAAGAAACGTCCGCACCATATGATTTAAGGTACAGGTAAAGAGACGACACGGATGTAACGCCGTCAACGTCATAGTCACCGTATATCGTGATTCTCTCTTCAGCTGCAACTGCATCGGCGATTCTCGCTGCCGCTTTATCCATATCCTTCATGAGAAAAGGATCGTAAAGCTGTTCTTCCTCTTTTCCTATAAAACGCTTCGCCATCTCAGGGGACGTACATCCTCTGTTGTATAGAAGTTTAGCAGTAGGTATTGACACGGAAAGCTCAGTGGAAATTCGCTGAACAGCTTCAACGTTACGGTAGGAATCGTCATTCACTATCCATTTGTTAAGCTTATTATAATACATTTGATCTATATTCCAGTCTTATTAATTTTCATCTTTACTTGTGACTCGTGCTACAATATTTATGTCGCATTTGTCACGGCGGCACCGTTCGACGATTCCGATAACAACAAAGCTTAGGATAAATCCAACGGTACCTGCCGCAAATTTTATCGCCTCAATGTCAGACAACACAGATGCCGCGGCGTATAATACGGCAAATGCTATAAGAGGTAAAATGAAAACGAATGCGGCATACCCGAGTACCTTTGAGTCTGACGTCTCAATTTCAACAGTGTCACCGACGGAAACCTTAACAAGGCACTTAGCCTGTGCAGTCATTCCTTTATCTGCGCCAAGGAGCGCAGCGTGAGAGCAAGCACATTTTTCACCTTTTGCGGAACAGTTATCACACATACTGCTTCTCTCAACTCTGATTTCGGCGTACTCGCCCGAAACTTTTATTACAGTAGCCGTTTTTCTCATACGTTTTCCGAAATAATCACAAAAATTTCTAAAAAAATTTTAATCAAGCGGAGCATACTTTTCTATTACTGCGCGTGCAACGCGAAGGCCGTCGATGGCCGCACTCATAATTCCGCCCGCATAACCTGCACCCTCTCCGCAAGGGTAGATTCTGTCGTGAGCGAATGCTGTATAGGAGTCCCCTCGCATAATACGTACAGGTGCAGAAGTTCTCGTTTCAACACCCGTCATTGGAACGTCAGCAGCATCAAAACCTTTGATCTTTCTGCCGAAATCTCTCAGACCTTCGTCAAGCATATTGCAAACAAACGTTGGAAGGATACTTCTCATGTCACACGGAACAACGTTTCCGTTCATGTAAGAAGGGATAATTCGTGAAGCTTCTGTCCCGAACTTCCCGTCGAGGAAATCACCTACGGTCTGCATGGGAGCCGCGTAAGTCCTGCCGCCTGCGGCATATGCACGGGACTCCAAATCCCGTTGAAAAGCGATAGCTCCCGCAGGAGTAGCTCCATAATCATCATGTTTTACCGATACGGCAATAGCAGCGTTGGAGTTTACACCGTCTCTCATACGTCTGCTCATACCATTAGTTACAACACCGCCCTCTTCACTTGCGGCGGCAACGACCTCTCCACCGGGACACATACAGAAAGAATATACTCCTCTGTCGCCGTTTCTATGGGACAGAGAATACTCCGCATGACCTATTGTCATGTCTCCTGCAAAGTCACCGAGCATGGCGCGGTCAAGTTCACTCTGAAGGTGTTCGATTCTGACACCTA
>JAZUBG010000100.1:0-8719 GCA_045638405.1 Eubacteriales bacterium
CCCATCTATCATCGGTTGCCCTTTAACAACAAAACCATGCGGCCTCGTTGCTTCATGCGGTATTAGCACACGTTTCCATGTGTTATCCCTCTTTGATAGGCAGGTTGCTCACGCGTTACTCACCCGTCCGCCACTGATCAGAGTCCCGAAGGACTCGTCACCGTTCGACTTGAATGTGTTAGGCACGCCGCCAGCGTTCATCCTGAGCCAGGATCAAACTCTCTAATGTTTGTATGTTAGCTCAGTTTAACTGAGTTATCATCACTTCATCAGAGCGATCTTTTTTTGCTCTTTACTTTGTTTTTTGAGTATCTTTTTATTCTTCAAAAGAATTTCGGAGTCTCATACACATCGATTTTCATCGATTATTTTATGATGCTTGTTGTTCAATTTTCAATGAGCTTTCTGCGCTTCACCGTGCCCTTTCGGACCCGCTCTCCGCGACAGCTTGTATATTATATCACACACCTTTCCCTTTGTCAACACCTTTTTTCAACTTTTTTGAAGTTTTTTTCAGTTTGTCCGTTTTGTCATTTTAGATAACTCGGATGCCTGTCTTTTGTGCATATTGCATAGACAAACAAAGTATGTGTGGGTAAAAACACGCTTTCGGGAGGGGCAAGCCTAACTGCACATCGTCGAGGACGATATGCGTTACAACCTTCGGTTGCCTCCCCTACAGATATTACGGGTGTCCACGAAGCAATAGAGATGACGTGCAGGTATAGGCACACGCTCGTAGTAAATCACCGATTTCTGCACAATTCACCTGTAAGGCGAACAAAAATGAAGAACTGCGTTATTGTGTAAACTAAACGACTGCGGTATAATATATACAGAATCTGAACTCGATATCTGTATTACCTGTAATCGAAAGGAATAATGATTTGTTATATTTAACTGAGAATTTGAAAAAGTACCGCTTAATGAAGGACATGACCCAAGAGGACGTAGCCGATTATCTTAATATTACACCGCAAAGCGTTTCAAAATGGGAACGTGGAGAAACATACCCCGATATTACACTCCTCCCCGCACTTGCGAATATTTTTGAAACGAGCATTGATTTGCTTGTGGGGATGGATACAATCCGCGCACTTGAAACAAGACATAATATTCACAATAAAGCACACAAGTTTATGCGTAACGGTCAACTTGATTCGGCTGAAAAGGTATATCGTGACGCACTCCTGATATACCCTAATAAACCCGGAATGATACTCGGACTTGCGGAAGTATTGGCGTTGAAAGGTGAGACAGAAGAATCCGTTTTGCTTATAGAAAAGGGACTCCCGTTGTCGGTCAACGAAAAACAAAAGGCAACGATACGTGCTACGCTTTGTTTCTTATACTTGAAATGCGGCAGAACTGAAAAAGCCAAAATGCTTTCGGCTGAACTTCCTCACATGAGGGAAAGCCGAGAAGTTATTGAGCCTGTTGTATCAAAGATAACTGATAATAGTGAGATAGACAGACATATAAAACTGCTTATATTGGGCGAATAGCGTAATTCAAAACAAAAAAAACATCCCAACTCATGTAAAGAAATTAACTCCGGCAAATGGTATACTTGTTTCAGAAGGGAGGGTGGCAGTTATGAGCGACTGGATATATGCGGTACAAAAGTTGATAGACTGGATAGATGACCATGCAGTAGATAATCCGTCGCTGTCCGAAATATCAAAGCAGGTCGGTTATTCACCTTGGTATTGCTCCGAACAGTTCCACCGAGTTGTCGGTATGACGATCAAGGAATACATGGCAAAAAGACGTCTGACACTTGCAGCCTTAGCACTGCGAGACACGGACACACCGCTTACAGATGTTGCACTTGAATACGGCTTCTCTTCGCAGCAGGCACTGACAAGAGCTTTCACCAATGTTTACGGATGCTCACCGTCTGCATACAGAAGACGTCCCGTGCCGATACCGTTCAGAATGAAGAAATTTGTTATCACCCCTTCAAATTACACTGAACAAGGAGAATCCACCATGAGCAATTTGGTAATGCCGAACCTCAGAATCGAGCATATCCCCGAGCACAGATTCCTCGGCGTATATGAAAAGTCCGAAACATCCGAAGGTACTATTTGGCCTGCTCACGACTGTGAACTGCTATGCGGTATCGTCCAGAGTATTACGAACTTTCACCCTGTGGTTTCAAGCCACACAGCTGGTTGGAAATGGGTAAACGGAGAAAGAAAGTATTTTTACGGTCTGGGCGTAGACGTGGACTACAACGGCGTTGTTCCCGAAGGCTTTGTCCTGACAGAAGTTATTCCCTCAAGCTACTATCTCGTGTTTAACCATCCACCCTTTGATTATCTCACAAAAAACGCAGAGGTAATGACGAGAGTTGAGGATATGGCATGGAGCTTTGACCCGTCAACACTCGGTTATGAATGGAACGAGTCCCGCTGTCAGGATTATCAGCGCCATTATCCCGAGGTGAACGGTTATCAAGTTCTTCGCCCCATAAAGCAAATGAAAAAGTAAAAAATCAAATACCGCATAAGTAATATGCACCCCAAAAGTTAGACACTTTTAGGGTGCATTTCATTTTTAACCATTCATTTTATCTTACTGTTTCTTAAGTATTGCTTCCTGCTGCGCGGTTACAAGCTTATAGTAGATGCCCTTCATATCCAGAAGTTCTCTATGAGTACCGAATTCAGCAAGCTTTCCGTGGTCAATAACGATAAGCTTATCTGCATTACGGAGAGTAGAAAGTCTGTGCGCAATGACAAAGGTCGTTCTGTTTTCTACTACTTTATCAATTGCATCCTGGATCTGTTTTTCAGTCTCAGTATCAAGCGCAGCTGTCGCCTCGTCAAGGATAAGAATTCTCGGATCATGAATCAGCGCACGGGCAATGGCGATTCTCTGTCTTTCGCCGCCGGACAGCGAGCTTCCTTTTTCACCGACCATAGTGTTATAGCCTTCGGGGAGACTCATAATAAAGTCATGAGCATTTGCCAGCTTCGCCGCTCTGATTACTTCTTCATTAGTAGCAAACGGCGCGGCATATTTGATATTATCTCTGATCGTTCCAGCAAACAGATGTGTTTCCTGAAGAACAACACCCATCTGTCCGCGAAGAGCATTCTGAGAAATATCCTTGATATTTACGTCATCAATGAGAATTTCTCCCGAGGATACGTCGTAAAGACGCATGATCAGGTTTATAAGCGTGGTCTTTCCGCATCCGGAATGACCGACGATTCCTATCATCTCACCCTGTTTAACATCAAAGCTGATTCCCTCAAGAACAGGCTTATATGAGTCGTAGCCGAAGCTTACATTTCTGATAGACACGTCACCTTCGATTCTGATATCGATAGGAAGCTCAATATCAGCAACCTCGGGCTCTTCCTCAAGTATCTCAAAAATCTTTGTAAGAGAAGTATGGAATACGGAAATATTTCTCGGAATCGCCGTGATCTGCATCAGCGGTTCGTAAATAATTGACGCATAACTGTTAAACTGGTTAAGTTCACCTACCGTCATTGAACCGCCGAAAAGCATAAGGTTTCCGTACATCATAATGAGGTAATTACCGAATCTTACGACAAATCCGACAATGGAAAAGAACGTATCGTAAAGTTTGCCGTTTCTGATCGACTGACGTGTAAACTCATGGTTTGCTTCAGTAAATTCTTCAATAGCATCTTCTTCTCTTCCGTATGACTTAACTACTTTAACTCCGTTAAGCACATCCTGAAGTTTTCTGTTCATTCTGATTCCCGCGTACCAGGATTTTACGTTTCTTCTGGACATGGTCTTACGGAACATCAAAATCGAAAATACAGCAAGCGGAAGGGGAATGAACACAAAAAGGCACATAAACGGATCAAGGAACAGAAGAATCACAAGTGCAAAGACAAATGAGAACACCTGAGAGAAATACGTAGGTAGCTGCTGGGTAATAAAATTCTGTACTGTCGTAATATCATTGTTGATTCGGGACATCAGGTCACCGGGAGACTTTTTCTGTATCGACGACATGGACAGCATCTGAATTTTTTCAAAAAGAATAATTCTGAACATTTTCGCAAAGCGGTTACTTGAAACACCGGCTATTCGCGTCTGAACAACAGACAGCGCTCTTTGGAAAATATCCATTGTAATGATGGCAAGCGTAATTGCGATAAACGCACGCATTGTCTTGCTGTTTCGTATATCAACAGAAGGATTGGTGATATAGTTATTGATAGCTACCTTCTGAATCGCAGGAAGAATGAATCTGAATCCCGAAGCAATGAGCGCCGCTATAAGCGGAAAGAGCATCATAAGCCTCAAGCCCTTAGTCATGGACCACAACTTCTTGTAAACCGCTTTTTTGTCGTGGCAAAAGGGGCAGTACCTCGTATTCTTTACAAAAGGTCTGCCACACTTTTCGCAGAAAAGTTCGGGTTCACTGTCGGTAATAGGCTCTTTCGACTTTTTCTCCGCAAGAAGCTCACACGCTTTTGCAATAACGGTATATCTGGGCATATGACGTGCCGTAATAAAACGGCAGACAAGCTCGGTTTTACCGTCGTATTTTGCATAAAATCCCGAAGAACCGTAAAGAGTTTCGGTCTCGAATTCTGTCATCTTTTCAAGCTCACGGCGGTAAATAATTTTGTCATCGAGAACTTTATATATACAAATATCGGTAATCACCGTATATCCGTCACTGACGAATTTTTTTCCCTCTATATTATAAGGGAGGCAGTACATGATCCTCTCATCGTCCGAGAACTGCATCTCAAGGGCGACTCTGCTTTTAGGCGGAAGATCGTACAGAAGTTTCATAGTTAATCAGCCTACCTTTCCTTAAAAGCTGTTACTTCGGCAAAAGATCAGAGATATATCTCGATCTTCTTATAACTTCCGCGGTCAAGCTTTTCTACGTCTGAGATTTTAAAGCAGTTACCGTCAATATCAGTGATAAGAACACTTCCGTTTTCAAGCTTTCTGAAATTGGAATATGGGTTAGTCATAGTAAAGGATACTTTACCCGCACTTGTCAAAGCATCAAAGTAGAGATATCCGAATTTATCCTTCACGGACATGATCTTCGTGATCTCAGGGGTAAAATAACGTCTGTCAAGCTCTTCCGTCAAAAGTGCAACAGTCTCAGAGTCAAAATCGTGCACGTTCTTTATCATTCCGATCTCACGTCCGTCACCCCTCGCACTGGCAGGTTCTCTTACAGAGATATATTCATCGGGATTGGATATAGGGAACGCTCTCACAAGAGAAACTCTCTCGCAAATTTCAGTTTTGTCCTCATATTTGACCTCAAGAGACACAAGTCCTCCGCCGGAACGGTAAAATTTCGCATTGGCGGGAGTAATATCAATACTTTCTCTCTTGATTTCTTCAACAGTCTCTACTGCAGTTACATTATTTTCTGTTTCGTGTGACATCAAAATCATCCTTTCTTACTGCCGACTTAAAGTCCCTGCATTACCTGGGTCATCTGATCATTCTGAAGGGTATAAAGCTTATAATATACGCCCTTCTTTTCGAGAAGCTCTTCTTTTGTTCCCATTTCCTCAAGACGTCCGTGCTCAATTGCCATAATATAGTCGCAATTCTTCAGTGTAGACAGTCTGTGGGCGATGGAAATGGTGGTTCTACCCTTGACAAGTTCGTCGATAGCTTCGCTGATCTGCCGCTCGGTCTCGTTATCCATTGCCGCTGTTGCTTCATCAAGAATGAGAATAGCGGGAGAAAGAAGAAGCGCACGCGCAATAGAAACTCTCTGTCTCTCACCGCCGGAAAGTGAGCGGCTTCCGATTCCTACAAGGGTCTCATAGCCTTCGGGCAGA
Source organism: Eubacteriales bacterium (assembly GCA_045638405.1). Taxonomy (GTDB): domain Bacteria; phylum Bacillota; class Clostridia; order Oscillospirales; family CAG-272; genus RUG11130. Next base: position 5,820 of record JAZUBG010000100.1, read on the forward strand.
CGCATGATGAAGTCATGAGCGTTAGCAGCTTTTGCTGCCGCAATTATTTCGTCCATCGTTGCTTCCGGTTTGCCGTATTTGATATTCTCGGCAATGGTTCCGCCGAAGATGAACACTTCCTGAGACACGATAGCAATATTTCGTCTGAGGCTCTTCATTTCAAGGTCCTTGACGTTGACACCGTCTATGGTAACAGAACCGGAAATAACGTCGTACATTCTTGTAATAAGGTTAGCAATGGTGGATTTTCCACTACCGGTATGACCTACAAGACCAATATGGTCACCATGATTGATCTTAAAGGAAACATCCTTAAGAATCGGTCTGTTGGGAGTATAATGGAAACATACATTTTCAAACACAATATCTCCCTTAATATTTTCCGCAGATACAGCATCCTTAGCCTCTGCCACTTCAGGTACGGTATCGATCACCTCAAACATACGCTGTGCGGAATTCACGGTATCGGTAATCATATTGGTGAAGTTTGAGAAGAACTCAATGGGACCGAAAATCATACCAAGATACCCGAGATAAGCAGTCAGTTCACCGTATGTCATCTTTCCGCCCATAACGAGGATTCCCCCGAATCCCCAGATAGACTGAGCCGCGATACCCATAAGAAGGCTAACCACCGGGAATATCATGAGCCATACAAGATTCACCTTCAGGTTTGCCTTATACATACGGTCTGCATAGTTAATAAACCTTGCAGTTTCGTTATCTTCCTTAGCGAATGCTTTAACGACTCTGGCACCGTTCAGGACATCACCGAGCATACCACTCATCGCCGAGGAAGCTCTCCATCTCATGGAGAAGGTCTTCATAAGCTTCGGAAGCATGAACTTAAAGAGAAGGAAGATTATCGGAATGGGAATAAATACTATAAGTGTCAGTTTTACATTTACGGAAAACAGGAATATTGCAAGTCCTATAAACGTAAACACGTTAGTAAATATATAAGGAAGTCCGCTGGTGCAGAAATCCTTGACAACGACAGCATCATAGGTAACTCTGTTCATAAGACGTCCCGTGGGATTCTTATTGAAGTAGGAGATAGACAAAGCTGACATCGCGCGGAAGATGTCGTCTTTCATATTACGGGAAATACTCATAGACATCTCGTCGTTTACACGTGAACTGAAGATACCTACAGCCAAAGACAGAACTGCCATAAGGACAATAAGTCCAACAACAATATACACGTATTTAATGTGTTCAAGGCGTCCTGTCACCTGCATAGCTTCCTCAGATTCATCGCCGTCTTCGGTCAGCCGCAGAGAATATCTTTTTACGTTTTCGCTCTTACCGTCCCACTTTATATATTCTCCACCGTGTTCGGTTTCGGAATATACGTACTTACCGTCGGGAGACTCTTCATAATAATAATAGAGCTTATGAGTGAGGGATTCAAGGATCGCACTGACACCACCTTCTGTCAGAAGCACTTCGTCACCGAACTCCGCTTTAACGTTGGGATCACTCTTTGAAATAACCTGGTCATAAAGAAGCTGACCCGAAAGGATCGGCGTCAGGAGAGATATGCCTGACGTTATTACAAGGCAGAGTACGATGAGTATAAGATGTAAAACATAAGGTTTAAAATAAGCAATAACTCTGGGGATAAGTCCTTTTTTATTGGTGCAGTCAGAACAGATACGACGGTGCTGGTCTTCATAAACTTTACCGCATTTGGGACATTTTGCGCGGAACTGTTCAAAAATCGAATCATCCTCCGTCACAGTCTCACAGCGAACAAATTTATCCCATATATACACAAAGGCAAAAAGCTTCTGCTTACAAGCATTGGTGCAATATCCTACAACTGTAGTTGTACCTTCACCGATGGCTTCTTTAACTTTATCTCCGTAATCTACGTTTTCATCTGCAAACGGCACGGGAGACGATATGGTGTACGCAAGAAGTGCATTTGACGTATTGTAGTTATCTATGTACGGCGCAAGAATCACTTCAAGGGAAAACTCGTCATATTTCCCAAGGGTCATGTCGGCACGGCACAGAACTTTTCTTTTTTCATCGATGACAAGCCACACGTCACCAAAGTTTCCTGCCGTATCAAAGTCAAGATGCAAAGCCGCAAGGCAGGAATCCTCAGATACACCCTTTTCTTTAAAATACGCAAGTTCCTTTTCTTCAAGAAAATCAACAGGTAGCATTTTACTCACTCCCTTTGTAAAAAATTAGCTCATAAATTTGCTTATTTCATGCGTATTATAGCACCACTTTAACATATGTTCAAGCACTTAAGGGGAATTTTTGCAATTTCTACAAATATGACATTATAAGCCCCGGCTTTGGCAATTTAGATGTTAAAATAGGTAAAAATGATGGATTTTTTCTTGTCGTTAAGCAAAAAAACTCCGTACCGATCGGTACGGAGTTTATGTTTGAAACTAAATTACTTAATCTCAACAGTTGCGCCTGCAGCCTCGAGCTTAGCCTTGAGAGCCTCAGCGTCTTCCTTGGAAGCGCCTTCCTTGAGAGTCTTGGGAGCGCCTTCAACCATTTCCTTAGCTTCCTTAAGGCCGAGACCGGTGATCTCACGAACAACCTTGATAACGTCGAGCTTCTTAGCGCCGAAGTTAGCGAGAACTACGTCGAACTCAGTCTTCTCTTCTGCTGCGGGAGCTGCTGCTGCAGCTACGCCTGCTACTGCTACGTGAGTTGCAGATACGCCGAACTCCTCTTCGATTGCCTTTACGAGGTCAGAAAGCTCAAGAATTGTAAGACCCTTGATAAGGTCAAGAATCTGTGTTGTCTTTTCAGATGCCATTTTAATTTTCCTCCTTAAATACGGATAATAATTTTTAAATTTTTTGTTGCGTTTTACGCGGTTTTTGTTTCGCAGTAATTAAGCCTCTGCGGGAGCTTCTTCAGCT
>JAZUBG010000101.1:0-6165 GCA_045638405.1 Eubacteriales bacterium
GGATTGTCTTCGGGAGCGTTGCAGAATACAACAAGCTTTGCCGCACCGATGCAGTTTCTGTCTGCAGTCAGCTCAGCGGCACGTTTTACAGCCTGACCCATAAGTGCAACGGCATCCATGTTGATACCTGCTTTAGTCGAACCGATGTTTACTGAAGAACAAATATGGTCGGTAACTGAAAGAGCTTCGGGTATAGATTCAATAAGAGCGCGGTCGCCTGCAGAAAATCCTTTCTGAACGAGGGCAGAGTAACCTCCGATGAAGTTTACGCCAAGCTCCTGCGCCGCACGTTCAAGGGTTTTCGCGTATTTAACGGGATCTCCGCCTGAAACCGCTGTCAGCATAGCGATAGGAGTTACTGAAATTGTTTTGTTGATGATCGGAATACCGTAAGTTCGCTCGATCATCTCGCCGGTCTTAACGAGATTCTTTGCGCATCTTGTGAGTTTTTCGTAAACCTTTTGACAAGAAGAATCTATATCACTGTCCGCACAGTCAAGCAGGGAAATACCCATAGTGATGGTACGAACGTCGAGATTCTCGTTATCGATCATATTTATAGTTTCTAAAATGTCTTTTGTATTTATCATGATATGATATCCTTCGCTTTAAGTTAAACTCAGATGCGGTGCATGGAGTTGAAGATATCTTCGTGCATTACGTGTATCTTCATACCGATCTCGTCGCCCATGGTTTCAAAGGAAGAGGCGAGAGTGGCAAAATCTGAATTGATATTGTCAATGTCTATTACCATGAACATTGCAAACATATCCTGAAGGACAGACTGCGTTACATCTTCAACGTTTGCATTGAATTTAGCGCATTCTGTGCTTACCTTTGCAAGAAGACCGACTGTATCGTGACCAACTACCGTTACTATAGCTTTCATATCTGGTTATACCTCCTGCCACAATGGCACATTTATTATTTTACTTTGAGAATTGATAAAACGATGTCAAAAAGTCTGTCAAGAGAAGCTATTGACATTGACTCGGACGGGGAGTGAAGGTCTTTTATGTCAGGTCCGATAGAAATAATATCCATATCCGGAACTTTCTTAACTAAAAGTCCGCATTCAAGACCTGCGTGAATACCTATTGCCATGCCGTCTTTGCCAAAAAGATCTTTGTATATATTAAGATAGGTATCTCTGAGAGGGGAAATTTCAGCGTACTGCCATCCGGGATAACGTCCACGTGTGTCTTCCTTGAACCCTGCAAGTCTTCCGAAAGAAGCCATAAGCCTTTCCATATCGTCAAGTGAAGATTCAACAGACGATCTTGAAGAAACCGTAAGCTTGAAATAATCGACGTTTACACGTATTACTGCTAAGTTATAGGATGTTTCAACCATGCCTTCAACAATCGGTGACATCTTTACGGGGCCCGATCTCATGAGTGAAATACAGTCAACGAGTTTTACCGAATCTATGCTTGACACAGCATTTCCGCTATACTCACATTCCGTACATTCAACCGAGAAGTTCGCGTCGTCGCTGATAAGCTCACGTTTAATCTCGGCTTCGCATCTTTTAACGATGCTGAGTACGTCACAATTCTTATCAAGTGCAAGGACTGTCTCGCAGTGTCGGGGAATAGCGTTGTCCTTGTCTCCGCCTTTTACACTGATGATTCTGTAAGTTGTAACGGAACCTATGTTTCTGATGATTCTAGCTGTACATTCAATAGCATTATATCTTCCGAGATTAATGTCTTCACCTGAATGTCCTCCATATAGGCCGGAAACTTTAATACTATAGACTTTATCCTCACTGCTGAGAGGGGAGGCTTCAGGCGAATATGAGAAATCAGTTCTGACACCACCGGCACATGCTACTGTAGCGATTCCTTCTCCCGCAGAGTCAAGGTTTATCATTCTTCTTGCGCACAGGAGGGAAGTGTCAAACGCATGCATACCGTCCATTCCCACTTCTTCGCCAACTGTAAAGAGACATTCAAGAGTGGGGTGAACAATATCGTCAGAATCAAGAATCGCGAGCATAATAGCAACAGCTACTCCGTTGTCAGCACCGAGAGTGGTTCCGTCAGCAAAGAGACGATCACCTTCTCTAACGAATTTTATAGGATCCTTCAGAAAGTCATGTTTGACTTCGGGAAGCGCTTCACAAACCATGTCAGTGTGTCCCTGTAGTAATACGGGAAGCGAATCACCCATTTCGCTACAGCTTGCAGGTTTCCTTATAAAAACGTTGTTTACTTCATCACGGACACAATATAAGTCGCGACTTTTCGCAAAGTTTACAAGATAATCGGCAATAGCCCTCTCATTACCGGATCCGCGGGGAATCTGTGATATTTCAGTGAAGAAATCAAATACTATTTTGTGTTTAACGTCGCTGAACATAAGTTATATCCTTTCAATGACACTGTTAATGAACTTAAATCCTTTTTCGATACCGATAAGGTTGTCTTCTATACCTTCGAACTCAAGGGTAAGATATTTGTTATAGCCGTTACTTTTTAGGATTTTTATAATCTCTGCTACGTTAACACAACCTTCACCTGCAACAGCACCTTTAAGATGGTTCCCGCCGGATGTTTTGAACCATCCGTTACCTTCGGGAATATAATCCTTTGAGATAAAGTGAAAATCTTTTACGTGAACGTGATCAGCGTATTTGACAAGTGCATTAACAGCGGTTATCGGTTCGTCGTCGGCACACATGAAGTTACCGATGTCCATAAGATAACCGAAGTTTTCGTGATCTGAAGCTTCGATAAGCTTCTTAACACGTTCATGATGCTGAATAAAGAAACCGTGGTTTTCAAACATGGTCTTTACACCGCGTTCAGCAGCATATTCTGCTACTTTTCTGCAACATTCTGCCATGATCGGCAGACAACTTTCAAACGTAATACCTGAGTTTTCAGAAAAATCTCCGTAAGAAACGTCATGACGCATAATGGGGGCTCCAAGGTCATGAGCTATATCAACACGTTTTTTTACAAGTTCTATCTCGTCGGTAAATGCTCCGCAATCATTCTTTGTAAAGTTAGCACCTACGTCGAGGCCGATTATCGGAAGTCCGATCTTTTCAGAATGATTACGAATTTTCCATACGATAACTTTATTTGTTGTGTTTTCGTTACCGTCAATCTCGATTCCACTGAAGCCGAGAGACTTGGCGTGGTCCATTACCCCGAGTATTCCGAGCTTATCGTCATGAGCGTAGCTGCCGTAACTGTAAGATGAGACTGCTATTTTCATAGTGTACCTCCTTGACTTGTATGTAATCAAGGTTATTATACATGAAAGCGTAATTTATGTCAATACTGCCTCCTAAATTAGGGTGAATATATTGATAAAGGAGCAGAATTTTTCTACTCCTTCAAGTATCTTATTTTATAAACATTGGACGTAACTGCTCACTCTTCATAGCGAGTTCAAATGTTTCCCTGAGTCGCGAAAAATCAGCTACAAGTGAGTGTGGTTTGCTGATCGGATCGTCTTGTATCATGGGAACGAAATAAACATTTTTCCTGTTAAGCAGATTCCCTATGTTTACGAGATTTGCCGACAATGCGTCATTTGTTGCTAAGGCAATTACGAGTGGTCTGTTACTTCTCAGGTGCGCTTTCGCTGCCATAGTGACCGGTGTATCTGTAACTCCGTGAGCAAGCTTTGCTAACGTATTTCCCGTACAAGGTGAAATAATCAGAGCATCTAACTTGATTTTTGGTCCAAGCGGTTCGGCGTCCTCTATGGTTTTTATTGCACTTTTTTCAGAAATACTTTCTAATTTTTGAACGAGCTCAGTAGCTCTGCCAAACCTTGTATCTATACTCGATGCGTTAAAACTTACTATAGTCAATACGTCGTAATCTTTACGTATTTCTTTTAAAACTTCAAGTGATACAGCGTGAGTACAAAATGAACCACAGACAGCGTAACCTATCATAGTATTTTTTCCTCCGTTAAAACTTCTTTTACTGAATCATATATGATTTTTGCTGCTGTAACCGGTGAACATTTACCCGGTAGTGACAGTGCTTTTACTGTCTTTATTCCGTGTCGTTCTGCAGCTTCAAAATCGATTCCTCCGCCAAGAGAAGCGAGGTCTATAAAGACTTGATTACACGGTAACTTTGAAATTGTTATACTGTCAAAAATTACATGAGGAACTGTATTGAAAAACATATCGAATGGTGTAGGATTTTCTAAATATTTGCTTAACCTAAGCGGGGTACAGCCATCACACTCAGCCCACGCCAAATCTTTTTTACTTCTTGCAATACAAGTAATATTCACTCCGAGTGCTTTTAACCTTAATGCAAGTGTTCTTCCGATTCGTCCGTATCCGATAATGGCAACTTTGCTTCCGGATAGGGTAATATTCATTTCGCGTATAGCAACAGCAATTGCTCCTTCTGCAGTGGGAACAGCATTTTTTATTTGAAATTCTTCGAATTCGTAATAATCTATAAGCCTAACGTTGTGTTCTGCTGCAAATCTCATTATCATAGATGGGATCTTACCCCCAAAAATTAATGTATCATTGGGTGTTGATTCGATAATTTCCGTAATACGTGGAACATATATACTTGAAGAGTATGCATTGTTAACACAGTTTAATCTTATTCCATCAGTCGTTATAGGTAGCGGGAGGATTACTGCTTTCGCACCGTTTAATGCACTTTTCCAATCTATAGTCCTCACAATGTTGTTATCGTTGATGTTAGGTGTGTTGGTTTCGCTTCCCCACACGGCACATTCGACACTGTCTCTGTCAAAAAATGAAGCGAGCATCGTTTGTCTCATGTCTCCGCCAAGTATTCCTATTTTAATTTTATTTTTCATTGACTTATCTCCGTTCCGCTGTCAGCGGAAATCATTACGTAATTAGAGTGATTCATGGACAGTTTATGCCTTCTTTGAGATGTTTGCCATATGCGTTAAACAATTCTTTGATATTTTTATCGGGAAAAAAGTAAAAAGTTTGAATAATTTATTGACCTAACGGCTGTTTTGTTATATAATAGAGACGTATTGATATACAAACTATTATTTTCAAAGGAGATTTAGGAAAATGGCGAATTTAGCATATTCTAAAGAAGTCGAAAATATGTGCTGCGTTGCTAAGGGTCCTGACCACGGACCTGCACCCATCCCCGAAGAGGGTAAGTGGGTACAGGCAAAGCAGATCACTGACATCTCTGCTTACACACACGGTGTGGGCTGGTGTGCACCTCAGCAGGGAGCTTGCAAGCTTTCTCTTAACGTTAAGGAAGGCATCATCGAAGAGGCTCTCGTTGAGACTATCGGTTGTTCCGGTATGACTCACTCCGCTGCTATGGCTGCTGAGATCCTTCCCGGTAAGACACTTCTCGAGGCTCTCAACACAGACCTTGTTTGTGATGCTATCAACACAGCTATGAGAGAACTCTTCCTTCAGATCGTTTACGGTCGTTCACAGTCTGCTTTCTCTGAGGGCGGTCTCGTAATCGGTGCAGGTATGGAAGACCTCGGTAAGGGTGAGCGTTCCATGGTTGGTACTATGTACGGTACTAAGGCTAAGGGTGTAAGATACCTCGAAATGACTGAGGGTTACTGCACAAGAATGGCTCTTGATGAAAACAATCAGGTTATCGGTTATGAGTTCGTATCTCTCGGTAAGATGACAGACTTCATCAAGAAGGGTCTTGAGCCCAACGAAGCATACGAGAAGTCAAAGGGTACATACGGCAGATTTGCAGATGCTGTTAAGTACATTGACCCCCGTAAGGAATAATTGAAGGAGGAAATAACAATGGCTAAATTTGAAGGTTACGAAAGACGCGAGGCGAAAATTCTCGCTGCTCTCGCTGAATACGGTATTTCCTCTATCGATGAGTGTAAGGAAATCTGTGACGCAAAGGGTATCGACCCCTATAAGATCGTTGAAGAAACACAGCCTATTGCATTTGAGAATGCTAAGTGGGCTTACACTGTAGGTGCTGCTATCGCAATCAAGAAGGGTTGCACAAAGGCTTCTGACGCTGCTGCTGCTATCGGTATCGGTCTCCAGTCCTTCTGCATTCCCGGTTCCGTTGCTGAAAACCGCAAGGTTGGTCTCGGCCATGGTACCCCCGGTGCGATGCTTCTTTGTGAGGAGACAGAGTCCTTCTGCTTCCTTGCAGGTCACGAGTCCTTCGCTGCTGCTGAAGG
>JAZUBG010000102.1:0-11021 GCA_045638405.1 Eubacteriales bacterium
CCCATGATTCCCGACGAGCTTGTCGCAGACGGACTTTCAGTGTCCGACGTACTCAGCTCACTCTCTCTTCTTGAGCTTGCGGGGGCTGTAGAGTCTCATCCCGGCGGGTACTTCCTGCGTGCATCTGCGGATGACATAGTATTTGACGGGGAAGATTCGTAACGACAATTCTCAGAACAGTACATTGAACCAAAACGAACGAAAGGTAAATTACGAAAATGCAGAAGCTTGTTATCGTTGAGTCACCGACAAAAGCTCCGACTATCAAAGGGTATCTCGGAAGCGGTTACAAGGTAGTGGCATCAAAGGGTCACGTAAGAGACCTGCCCAAGTCCACTCTCGGAATTGACATCGACAATAATTTTGAAGCCCATTATATAAATATACGCGGTAAGGGCGACCTTATCAAAGAGCTTAAGAAAGCCGTAAAAGCGGCTGATAAAGTATTTCTCGCGACGGACCCTGACCGTGAAGGCGAGGCTATCTCATGGCACCTCGTAAACGCTCTCGGAATCGACGCGAAGAAGGTAAACAGAGTAACCTTCAACGAGCTTACGAAGAATGCCGTAAAGGAAGCTATCAAGCATCCCCGCGACATCGACATGAATCTTGTAAACTCTCAGCAGGCGAGACGTCTTCTTGACAGAATCGTCGGATATAAGCTCTCCCCCTTCCTTTGGAAGACTGTCAGAAGCGGACTTTCCGCGGGAAGAGTACAGTCCGTTGCCACAAGGATCATCGTTGAGAGAGAAAACGAGATCCGCGCATTCGTTCCGAAGGAATACTGGACTGTTGAGGCAGATCTCATCACTCCGGAAAACAAGGCATTCACCGCTAAGTTCTACGGCCTTGCATCCGATGCTTCCAAAGTGGAGCTTAACACAAAGGCAGATTCCGAACGTGTCCTTGCGGAAGCAAAGAGTAATCCCTTCGTGGTAAACGACGTTAAGAAGGGCAAAAAGTTTAAGCATCCCGCACCTCCGTTTATTACCTCAACACTTCAGCAGGAGGCTTCACGTAAGCTTAACTTCCAGTCTCAGCGTACCATGAAGGTAGCACAGGAGCTTTACGAAGGTATCAACCTCGGCAGCGAATTCGGCGGAGTTCAGGGTCTTATCACCTATATGAGAACAGACTCTCTCAGAATCGCCGATGAAGCAAGAGCTGCTGCGAAGGATTATATCGTTGGTGAGTTCGGAGATAAGTATTATCCTCAGACTCCCAGAATCTATAAGACAAAGTCCACGGCTCAGGACGCGCACGAAGCTATAAGACCTTCACACATCAACATAGAGCCTAAGGCGATCAAAGCAAAGCTTACAAGCGATCAGTACAGACTTTACAAGCTTATCTGGGACCGCTTCATCGCAAGCCAGATGGAGTCTGCCGAGCTTTCTACCGTTCAGATAGACATTACATCGGGTAAGTATCTCTACCGTTCAAGCGGCTATACAGTAAAGTTCCCCGGATTTATGGCGGTTTACGAGGAGTCTACCGATGACGCGGAAAAGGAAAAGTCCACACGTCTGCCTCAGATCAACGCAGGTGAGACTCTCGGTGTCAAGGAGATCAGACCCGAACAGCACTACACAGAGCCCCCCGCAAGATATACCGAAGCGTCCCTTATCAAGTTCCTCGAGGAAAAGGGAATCGGCCGTCCCAGTACCTACACTGCGACCATCACTCTTATCGTCTCTCGCGGATACGTAAAGCGCCAGGGTAAGACTCTCCATCCCACACCTCTCGGTGAGGTCATTACCAAGATCATGTGCGAGAGATTCCCCGACATCGTAGATTATCGCTTTACGGCACAGATGGAGGATAAGCTTGACAGTATCGAAGAAGGCAACACCGAAATGAACGCTGTCCTTACCGATTTCTATGCAGGTTTCAGTCGTGAGCTGGATGCGGCGTTTGAGACGGTTTCTAAGGACGACATCGAGATCCCCGTCGAAGAGACCGACATTATCTGCGACAAGTGCGGCGCGAGAATGATCGTTAAAGAGGGAAGATTCGGTAAGTTTGCCGCTTGCCCAAATTATCCCGAATGTAAGAATACAAAGCCCATGACCCGTGACGGTAAGGAAAAGCCCGAAGCGAAAGCTGATCCTACGGGCATGAAATGTGAAGTCTGCGGTGCCGATATGGTTCTGAGACAGGGCAGATACGGCAACTTCTACGCTTGCTCCGCTTACCCTAAGTGTAGCTTTACAAAGCAGATCGCTAAAAATCTGGGTGTAAAGTGTCCCGATTGCGGGGGCGAAGTCGTAATCAAGTACGGTAGAAACAGAACTCAGTTCTACAGCTGCGAAAAATATCCCGAATGTAACTTCTCATCATGGGATATGCCCACAAATGAAAAATGTCCCGTTTGCGGTGATATGCTGATGCATAAGAAGGGTAAACCCGTTCTTGTTTGCAGAAGTGAAAAGTGTTCCTTTAAGAAGGACGCTCCCGCAGAGACGGATTCCGAAAAGTAATACAGTTTTTACAGTCAAAAAAAGTTTAAGAAAGGTCCTTACACGAAATGGACAGACTGATAGTAATAGGTGCGGGACTTGCAGGATGTGAGGCGGCGTATCAAGCGGCGTCTCTCGGAGTTCCGGTGACCCTTTATGAAATGAAGCCCGAGAAGAAATCGGCGGCACATCATGCTGATACCTTTGCAGAGCTTGTTTGCTCAAACTCTCTCCGGTCTGCAGATGTGACAAACGCATCGGGACTTCTCAAGGAAGAGATGCGCCGTATGGGTTCTCTTATAATCGAAGCGTGTGACGCAACGAGAGTTTCGGCAGGCGGTGCGCTTGCGGTTGACCGAGAGCTTTTCTCACGTTACGTTACGGATAAGATACTTTCCCATCCGAATATCGAGGTAAAGTATGGGGAGGTTACCGAAGTGCCGAGAGACTCGGTGTGCGTTGTTGCAACGGGTCCTCTTACCTCTGATGCTCTTGCTGAGGATATTTCGTCTCTCATTGGCGGAGACAGCCTTTATTTCTTCGATGCGGCGGCACCCATCGTGTCCTACGACTCCATTGATATGTCAAAGGCATTCTTCGCTTCCCGCAACGATAAGGGAGATGCGGATTACATCAACTGCCCTATGAGCGAGGAAGAGTATAAGGCGTTTTACGAAGCTCTCATCACCGCTGAGGAGGCTCCCCTCCACGCGGCAGACGAGGGACTTAAAGTAAAAGTATTCGAAGGCTGTATGCCCGTTGAGGTAATGGCAAAGAGAGGCGAAGATACGCTCCGTTTCGGTCCCATGAAACCTGTCGGAATCACTAACCCCAACACCGGCGAGACCTACTATGCCGTAGTACAGCTCAGACGTGAGAACGAGGAAGGCGAGATGTTCAACATCGTCGGATTCCAGACTCACCTTAAGTTCCCCGAGCAGAAGAGAGTTTTCGGTATGATCCCCGGACTTGAAAACGCGGAGTTTCTCCGCTACGGCGTGATGCACAGAAATACCTTCATCAACTCTCCCGAGAGACTCAGAAGTGACTACTCCCTCAGAGACAACGGAAACATCCATTTCGCAGGTCAGATGACGGGAGTTGAAGGATATATCGAGTCTGCGGCATCAGGCTTTGTGGCAGGTGTTTCGGCGGCGCTGAAGGTGCGCGGTGAGGAAGTATACAAATTCCCCCAGACGACCATGATCGGTGCTATGGCTCACTATATCGAAAACGGCGGCACGGGACCTTTCCAGCCCATGAACGCTAACTTCGGTATCGTACCGCGCCTTGAGGAAAAGGTACGCGGCGGTAAGAAGGCAAGATACGAGGCATATTCAAGACGCGCTCTTGAGGTATGCGACAAGGCTGTGCAGGAGCTTAGTTCTTTGCGCGGCAGATTGGAGGAAACCGAATGAGAATTATTATAGATGCAATGGGCGGCGATAAGGCACCCGAGGAGATCATCCGCGGTGCGTGTGATGCGTCTCTTACAGTTAAATCAACCCTCGTCCTCGTAGGACGCGAGGATGTGATCAAAGAAAATCTTGCTAAGTTCAAGTATGACAAATCAAAGATCGAAATTTTCCATGCAGACGGAGTTATCGAAATGGATGATGATCCCATGGTCGTTGTAAAGGGTAAGACAGACTCTTCAATGAGCGAAGGTCTCAGACTTCTCAAGGAAGACGGCGATGCTTTCGTAAGTGCTGGAAGCACAGGTGCGCTCCACACGGGTGCAACTCTTAAGGTGCGTAACCTTAAGGGCGTAAGACGTGCGGCTATCGCGGCTCTTCTCCCCTTTGACAGACCGGTTCTGCTTCTTGACAGCGGAGCGAATATCAGCGTAACTCCCGACAACCTTGTACAGTGGGCATACACGGGCAGTATATACATGAACCGTGTTATGAAGGTTGAAAAGCCCGTTGTCGGACTTCTCAACAACGGTACCGAGGAATGTAAGGGAACCCCTCTCCACATTGAGACGTATAAACTTCTCTCCGAGTGCAGTGACATTAACTTTATCGGTAACGTAGAGTCAAAGGATATTCCTTACTGCCCCTGCGACGTGCTTGTAACCGATGGATTTACGGGTAATATTGCGCTTAAGCTTACCGAGGGTATGTCTAAGTTCATGCTCAAGAATCTTAAGTCTATCTTCACCGCAAGCATTACCTCAAAGATCTCTTACCTTGCAATGAAGCGCCAGATCACCGACTTCAGAACCCGTTACGATTCTGCTACATACGGCGGTGCCCCCATTCTCGGTATCTCAAAGCCCGTAATCAAGGCTCACGGAAACTCTGATGCGAGAGCATTCAAGAATGCGATCCTTCAGGCGGAAAGATTTGCCGAAAGCCGTGCCTGCGACGAGATAGAAGCGGCTCTTGCAGCGAGAAAAACGGCAAAATGCGAATAATAGCAGATTATAGTAGATTATAGTAAATTTTAAGAAGAATATATTACCATAAAGACAGCGAAAAAGGTTGAAAAAAGAAGATGAATAATAATAATCTTCCTCATGAGAAATTAGAGGGGAAAATCGGATATACTTTTAAAAATAAAGATCTTCTGAAAGAGGCGCTGACTCACTCGTCATACTCAAACGAGTGTCGCTCCAAGGGAAGCACTGCGGTATGTAACGAGAGACTTGAGTTCCTCGGTGACTCTGTGCTTTCAATTGTGACAAGCAGATACCTTTTTGAGAAGATGAGCGACAGACAGGAAGGCGACATGACAAAGATACGTGCGGCGGTGGTCTGCGAAAAGGCGCTTTCCAAGTTTGCACGCGAGGTGGGGCTCGGAGCTTTTATGTATCTCGGTCACGGTGAGGACATGAACCGCGGTAGAGAGAGAGCATCCATCCTTGCAGATGCTTTTGAGGCACTTCTTGCGGCGATCTACCTTGATTCAGGTCACAGCTTTGAAGCAGTGGAAAAATTCCTTCTGCCTTACATAACGAGCGAGATCGAATCTATCGGCAAAACCGGAGTTTTTGTTGACTACAAGACAGCGCTTCAGCAGATCGTTCAGCAGGTAGAGGGCGAGAAGCTCGAATACGTTCTCGTAGGAGAGGAAGGCCCCGACCATAAAAAGCTCTTTGAGGTTGAAGCGAGACTTAACAGTAACGTGATCGGTCGCGGAAAGGCTCACTCCAAGAGAGAGGCTGAGCAGAAGGCGGCTCACGAAGCACTTACGCTTTTCGGTGAAAAGGCAGATGTCTGAAAAAACTCACGCCAATATCCCTGTATTCATTCCCCATCTCGGCTGTCCCAATGACTGCGTTTTCTGCGATCAGAGAACGATCTCAGGCAGAGAAACCTTTCGTGAAGAAGACGTCCAAGCTCAGATCGAGACAGCACTTGAAACAATGGGACAGAGGGTTTGCGAGATCGCATTTTTCGGCGGCTCGTTTACGGGGATCGAACGAGACCTGATGATAAGACTTCTCGATATGGCGGAATCTTTTGTCAGAAGCGGCAGAGTGTCGGGAATCAGAATGTCCACCCGTCCCGACTACATTTCCGAAGAGATCATTGATATTATAAAGAAATATACCTTGTCCGAGGTAGAGCTTGGCATTCAGAGTATGTCTGAAAAGGTTCTTGCTCTTTCGCGGAGAGGGCATACGGCAGATGATACGAGACGTGCGGCGAAGCTTCTGAGAGAAGCAGAGATTGATTTTGTCGGACAGATGATGATCGGTCTTCCCGGAAGCACTGGTGAGAACGAGGTATACTGCGCGGACGAAATTTGTCGTCTCGGTGCTTCGGGATGCAGAATCTATCCTACGGTAGTCTTTAAGAACACCAGCCTTGCGACAATGACCGAAAGGGGAGAATATACGCCGCTTTCCGTTGAAGAAGCAACACGACGTTCGGCAGACGTTCTTGAGGTATTTGAATCTCACGGCGTCAGATGCTTGAGAATAGGACTTCAGGACAGCGAAAATCTTCACAGTGAGGAAAGATATCTTGCAGGTCCCGCACATCCCGCCCTCGGTGAGATGGTGAGAGCGGATGTTTTCCTGAGAAGGATAGAGTCGCGCCTTAAAGCTCTCGGTGACGCTTCAGAGATCGAGATTACGGTACCCCGCGGGAAAATCTCCATGGCGGCAGGTCACTGCGGAAGCAATAAAAAATACGTTGCTGAAAAATACGGTATAAAAAAGATAAAATTCAACGAGGACGAAGCTCTCACGGGACTAAACCTGAGAGTTGCGAAATTACGATAACATAATGATGAAACGAAACGAAAAAGGAGGCGAAAACGTATGTATCTGAAAAGTCTTGAGCTTCACGGATTTAAATCATTCCCGGACAAGACGACACTTCAGTTCAATAAAGGTTCTACCATTATCGTAGGCCCTAACGGAAGCGGTAAGTCAAATATCACGGATGCAATGCGTTGGGTTCTCGGTGAGCTGTCGTCAAAGACACTCCGCGGTTCCAAAAT
The DNA here is from genome assembly GCA_045638405.1 of Eubacteriales bacterium. Classification (GTDB taxonomy): domain Bacteria; phylum Bacillota; class Clostridia; order Oscillospirales; family CAG-272; genus RUG11130. The sequence continues at coordinate 6,915 of JAZUBG010000102.1, forward strand.
GGAGGACGTTATCTTCTCAGGTGCAGACGGTGTGCGTCCCATGGGTTTTGCGGAGGTTTCAATTACCTTTGACAACAGCGGAGAAGAAAAGACAATTCAGTCCGATTACGACGAAATTACGGTAACCAGACGTTACTACAGAGCAGGCGACAGCGCATACTTTATTAACCGCAAACCCTGCAGACTTAAAGATATTTACGAGCTTTTCATGAACACGGGTGTTGGCCGTGAAGGCTACTCCATCGTCGGACAGGGAAGGATCGCCGAGATCATTTCCAAAAAGAGTGACGAGAGAAGAAGCGTGTTCGAGGAAGCGGCGGGAATCACGAAATACCGCTACAGAAAGAACGAGTCCCAGAAGAAGCTTGCTGAGACCGAAAGCAATATGGCTCGTGTGGGCGATATTGCCTCCGAGCTTGAAAGCCGTATCGGCCCCCTTGCGAGAGACGCAGAAAAGGCAAGAGTTTATCTTGAGCTTTACGACTCAAAGAAAAAGACCGACGTGTCTCTCTGGAGATACGATATGGACGCGAGACGTGAAACTCTCGAAAAGCTTGAAGCGGAAACCAAGATGTCCGCCCACGAGCTTGAAATGGCTGACGATACGCTGAAAACTCTTAATGAGCAGATCGAAAGAGGCTACGAGGCGTCTCACAAGAATAAAGAGGACCTCGGAAGAGTACACGACGAGATAAACCGTGTGAGAGCCGAGAGATTGAAGCTTGAAAATGATGCGAAGCTCCTTGAAAACAATACTCTCCATGCAAAGCGTACTATGGAAGAGGAGCTGAGACTTGCCACTGACGGCGAAGTTGAGCTTACTGCAACAGAAACCAAGCTCGTTTCGATCACCGAGTCTATCGAAAAGCTGAGGGGCGACATCTCGGAAGCAGAAGCTGAGTGTGAAAGAATTTCCTCAGAGAGAATTGACGAGTCAAGACAGAAGAACACTCTCGACGTTGAAGTGGAAAAGCTCTTCCGTGACAGACAGAAGGCTGAGAGTGAGATTTCAGACCTGAGAGTGCGTCTGAACGTGCTGAAAAACAGCATCGACGAGGGCTTTGAACGTAAAAAGGGAATCGGCGAGGAGCTTGAAGGATATGTTTCACAACGTACATCCATCAGACGCTCTATTGTGGAGCAGAGTTCCGTAGTAGATGGTTATCAAAAGGGAGCTGAGGCTGAAAGCGCGAGATTTGCTGAGGCAGATGCGTCACTCACCGCGGCTTTGACAAAGCGCGAGCAAATGCGTGCCGAAGTGTCAAGTATCAAGGCAGAAATAGATTCTCTTTCAAGCCGTGTTTCCGCCATGGAGCGAATGCTTGAGCACTTCGACGGATACAATAACAGCGTAAAATATATAATGAATGAATCAGGTGCGGGAAGACTTCACGGCATCCACGGACCTCTCTCCCACCTTATCAGAGTAGACAGCAAATACACCGTTGCCCTTGAGACTTCAATGGGCTCTGCACTTCAGAACATCGTTACATCCGACGAGGCGACAACAAAAGCTGCCATCGCTTCCCTTAAGAGAAGCGGTGCGGGACGCGCGACCTTCTATCCTCTTACAACGGTAAAGGGACAAAAGAGAAGTGCTGAAATGGAAAGCGCCGCGTCATGCACGGGATTTATCGGATTTGCAGACGAGCTTATCTCCTGCGACGAAAAGTACCGCGGCATTGTAAACTCCGTAGTAGGACGTATCTGTGTTTTTGACAACATCGATAATGCATCCGATATGGCGAGAGCAAGAGGCTGGAGAGTAAGAGCCGTAACCCTTGACGGTCAGCAGATCAACGCCGGCGGTTCGTTTACGGGCGGTTCCTCAAAGCGTGACAGCGGTATGCTCTCCCGTACAACTCAGATCGACTCCATGAAGCGTGACCGTGATGAGAGAGCGGAAAGACTCAAAGCGATGGAAGCGGAGCTTGCGAAGGCTGACGGCGAGATCGCAAAACTTACATCTCAAAGAGCGGACGCCGACGAAAAGAGACGTCTTATGGAGACACTTCTTTCTATCGAGAAAACCACTCTCGGTGAGCTTGAAGCGAAGGAAAAGATGACAAGCGACCTCATCGCAAAGCTTGAAGACGACGTTGTAAAGTTTGACGAAAACCGCGAGAGAGCATCAAGCGATATTGCTACTCTTGAAGGTGTTATAAGAGAAGGCGAAGCGAAAGTTCACGAGCTGATCGTACGCCGTGAGGAAGCCGCCGCAGAGCGCGGAGAGCATGACGTCCGTTATGATGAGCTGACTCTCGCGCTGTCCGATGCGCAGGTAAAGCTTGGCGGTGTGAGAAAGGATCTTGAGCTTGCAGTTTCGGCTGAAACTGAAGCAAAGCTGAAGATACTTACCCTGTCCGCTGAGATAAAGCGCAGACGTGAGGAAGCGGCAAGACTTGAGTCTGAGATCTCAGGTGCCGCAGAACGCTCGGGTGAGCTTACCCGAGAAGGTGACGAAGCTGACGTTGAGATCACCCGTCTTGAAGCTGAAAGAACAAGACTTTCCGAAGAGGGCGACAAAATTGAGGCGAACCTCAATTCTCTCCGCCGCCGTGAAAAAGAACAGACTTCCAAAAAGGAGATACTGTTTATCTCCCACACCAAGAACACGGGTGCTCTTGAATCAAACCGCGATGAGATCGACAAGATGACCACTCGTCTTTGGGATGAGTACGAACTTACCTACAGCGGTGCGCTTGAGCTTGAAGGCGAAGAAGGCTACGAGAGAGTTACAAAGGAAACGAGAAGCCGAATACATCAGAGACTTACGGAACTCAAAGCAAAGATCAAATCCCTCGGTCACGTAAATGTAGCGGCGATAGAGGAATACGCCGAAACTAAGGAGCGATACGATTATATCAAGCGTCAGCTTGACGACCTTGAAGCGTCAAAGGCTGAGCTTGAAGGAATCATACGCGGTCTTGAAGAGGATATGCGCCGTATGTTTATCGAGGCGTTCCACAAAATCAACCAGAACTTCGGCGAAGTGTTCCGTGAGCTTTTCGGCGGCGGATCTGCTGAACTGACTTTAACCGATCCCGACGATGTGCTGACAAGCGGAATCGAAATTTCTGCCGCACCTCCCGGAAAGACCATCAAGAGCCTTAGCCTCCTTTCAGGTGGTGAGCAGGCGTTTATCGCTATCGCGCTTATGTTCGCGCTTATCAAGTACAGCCCCTCCCCCTTCTGTATTTTCGACGAGATCGAGGCGGCGCTTGAAGAGGTAAACGTTTCAAGAGTTGCAAACTACGTACATAAGTTCTCAGGTTCCATGCAGATCATCATGATCACTCACCGCAGAGGAACTATGGACATAGCGGATACTCTTTACGGAGTAACCATGCCCCGTCGCGGTATCTCAAAGGTATTTACTCTTGACGTTTCCGCTGCAGACGGTAACAGCGAATTCCTTAAGTAAACGGCTTTTAGTTTTTAATTTAGCTTTTTTGCTTTTCAAAACTGTAACAATCAAACTCAAATTACGTTTTGCTATTTAAAATGAGTGAGATTTTGGAAGGTAAAGTTCGTTTTTCTTCTTTCTTTTTGTTGCCGCAGGTAACAAAAAGAAAGAATCAGCCAAGGATGTGAGCGAAGCGAGAAAACTTCGGCGTCTGAGATGGTTTCTGAGTAAGTAAAAAACTAACAAATGTCAGATAAGAGAACTTAAATCGAAATAATATTTCAGAACAATCTATTCACAAAAAACTAACGGTAATATTACATTTTCTAAACATAATAAGGAACAAAATTATGGGATTTTTTGATAAACTTAAAAGCGGTCTTAAGAAGACCAAGGATGCTGTATTCGGTCAGGTTGATAACGTGATCAAAAGCTTCAGAAAGGTAGACGAAGATCTCCTTGAGGAGCTCGAAGAAGTGCTCATCTGTTCCGACGTAGGCGCAGACACAACTGAATTCATTATTGATGAACTGAGAGTGCGTGTCAAGGAAGGTAAGATCAAGGAAGCTGAGGACGTTAAGGCGGCTCTCGGCGATATACTTCGCGAGCTTGTGGGAGAGGGCGAACCTCTGAAGCTTGACACTCATCCCTCCGTTATCCTTGTTATCGGAGTTAACGGCGTAGGTAAGACTACCTCTATC
>JAZUBG010000103.1:0-1600 GCA_045638405.1 Eubacteriales bacterium
ATATCGACAAGCTCGGTATAGTAGTATTTTGGATCGGCATTCTGCAAGCCCTCGTAGTGAACAGGTCTTGTCTTATCACGATTCTTAATGTAATTTGCGCCCTTGAAGAATGCTTTACCGAACGAGCTTTCGTTACCAAGCGACCAAATAATAACGCTTGTACGGTTCTTATCTCTTTCAACAAGTGCCGTGTGTCTGTCGGTAATGCCTGGTTCAAAGAATTTATTTTCTGCGTATTCTTTCCAAAGAGGAATATCGTAGCGACCGTCACGGGTGCAAGCACCGTGCATTTCGAGGTCGGCTTCATCCATTACGTAGATACCGAACTTATCACAAAGCAGATAAAATTCGGGACTGTTTGGATAGTGGGAGGTTCTGACTGCGTTGACGTTCAGCTCCTTCATCAAGTGAACATCCTTTGCAAGATCCTCAAGGCTTACGGCTGCGGCGGTCTCGCAGTTGAAGTCGTGACGATTCACGCCTTTGAGCTTCACCGGGTTGCCGTTAATCCTGAACACCTTTCCGTCTATGGTAACCTCACGGAAACCGATGCTTTCTTCAATTTTCTCGCCGCCCGCATGAATTTCAAGTGTATAAAGATACGGCTTTTCTGCTGTCCAATTTTTAACTCTCGGCTGAATGATCTCTGCCTTCATACCGACAGGAACAATTACGTTGTTATCTTCGAAAACAAGTTTTATGTCTATTTGGCTCTCATTTGTAAAGGCGAGAATTCCGTCGCTTCCCGAAAGTCTTGTTTCAATCTTATAATCGGTAATATGCTTTTCGGGACGGGTAAGCAGATAAACGTTTCTGTATATGCCTGAGAAGCGGAATTTGTCCTGACATTCAAGATAAGTAGAAATACACCACTTGAGCACGAGGACGTCAATGGTGTTCTCACCGTTTAGAGCAAGTTCGGTTACGTCAAACTCACTTGTAGCGTGAGAGATCTGAGAATAGCCCTTGAACTTACCGTTTACGTAGAGATAAAATGCTGAGTCAACTCCTTCGAAGTTGATATAATACTTCTCACCTTGCTTTTTTTTCAGATTAAAGGTACGGCGGTAATGCCAGCAAGGATTTTCGTAAGGCAGGTGCGGAAGCATAACCGGGAACGGATATCTTGTGTTAAGATACTGAATATGGTCATATCCATGCATCTGAACGCAGGCAGGAACGGGGATTCTGTCTTCAAGCTTTTCATCGACCTCAAAATCCTCAACATGATCGAGCTTTTTGATCTGCCACACACCGTCAAGCGACATGAATCGAGAGCTTGATGTGCGATCCTGTATGCCGTGCTTTATTCTGATAGTGTCTTTCTCAGCAAAAGGAATATAGTAGCTTCTATGAGGTGTTGTACCTATTCGATCAAATCTTTCGTACTCTTTCATTTTATTTCTCCTTAAACTCCGGCGTAAACATCTTCTACGGTCTTATCATCTCTGCCTGCAAGAATATCCTCATTTGCCTTTTCAACACGAAGGAAAACGAGAAGGAATCCAACAGCTGCACAGAGAATCACAGGCAGCCACAGGTAAAGGAAGTTCAGCATACCAACAAGTCGGAGGCCAAGCGGTCTTAGGAAGACAAGCAA
>JAZUBG010000104.1:0-12160 GCA_045638405.1 Eubacteriales bacterium
CAGCCGCTGTAGGTTCGTTGATGATTCTGAGAACCTCAAGACCTGCGATCTTACCTGCATCCTTTGTAGCCTGGCGCTGTGCATCGGAGAAGTATGCGGGTACTGTGATAACTGCCTTATCAACTGTTGTACCGAGGTAAGCCTCAGCGTCAGCCTTCAACTTCTGAAGGATCATCGCGGAGATTTCCTGAGGTGTGTACTGCTTATCGTCGATGGTTACCTTGTAGTTCATACCCATCTCACGCTTGATACTCATAACGGTCTTGTCGGGGTTGGTGATAGCCTGACGCTTTGCAACCTGACCTACCATTCTTTCACCTGTCTTAGAAAATGCAACTACGGAAGGAGTTGTTCTTGCTCCTTCAGGATTGGGAATAACGGTGGGCTCACCGCCTTCGAATACTGCCACGCAAGAGTTTGTTGTACCAAGGTCAATACCAATAATCTTTCCCATAATATGCCTCCAAATGATTGTGTTTAGTTTTTTTAGTTAAGTTTAATTTAATATATGTGATCAGTTAGCAACTCTTACCATTGCATATCTGATAACTTTGTCACCGTACTTGTAGCCGCACTGGAGTACGTCTACGATCTCGCCCTCGCCGTAGTTTTCATCTTCTACGTGCATGATGGCGTTATGAAGATTGGGGTCGAAGGTCTCACCGGGTACACCGAAAACTGAGACGTTCATCTTCTCAAGTGTTTCGGGAACCTTGCTGAGGATAAGCTTTACACCCTCAGCGAATTTCTCGGGATTGTCTTCCCCGCCGCCGAACTTTTCGGCGTACATAAGGTTATCAATGATCGGAACGATGCCCATTACGGTTGCCGCAACAGCATCTCCGTACGCTGCTTCCTTTTCCTTCTGACTTCTGCGGCGGAAATTGTCGTACTCAGCGGCAAGACGTGCGTATTTATCAGCCGCCTCAGCAGCTTCGGAAACGTTCTTCGCTTCAACCTCAGCCAGCTTTGCTTTGAGCGCTTCAATTTCTGCCTTTAGTTTCTTATCCTTAGAAGTTTTCGATTCCTTCTTCTGCGATTTCTCTTCGCATTCAACAGAGTTTACTTCAGAATCACTGTCACAAACTTCTTCGGTGTTTATATCCTTGATTTCTTCAGACATATTTATCTCCATTACTAAATTATTTATCTTTATCCATAACGTTTCCCGAAGTAATAAGTCCGGATACGCTGTCGGAAATGTTATCAATAAGAGCTATTGCTCTGCCGTAATTCATTCTTGTGGGACCGATAAGTCCGATAGCACCTACGGGAACTCCGTCACGCTTGACAGTCTTAAAAATGAGAGTTGAGTTGTCCATGATCTTAACGAGGTTTTCTCTGCCGATATATATCTTTACCCTGTCCTCGTTTTCACCCGAATAGGCGTCATCTGTAAGCGCCTGCAGGAGATCCTCTTTTTTCTCAAACAGTTCAAGCATATCGCGCAGTCTGTCAGTATCGTAATAATCGGGGTACTGCAAGAGTTTATTAATACCGTCGAACTTTAATTCTCCTCCATCAAAAGACGAGATAAGCTCACAGATTGACTTTACAACGGGACCGACCAAGTATTCATATTCACCCATTGCCTTTTCCATTTCCATGACGATAGGAACAGTGATTTCACTCGCAGTAAATCCTGCTATGCACTTATTGAGAATGGTTGCAAGACGGGATGAAGCATCAGAACTCACAGGAAAATCGGAACGGATGTACTTGGTTTTTACAACTCTTCCGATTATCATCACAAGTACCATTGTGTGATCGTCCATGGGAAGAATCTCAAAGCGTGAAACCGTAATACGTCTCTGACGTGGTTTTGCTGTAAGAGCTGTATAACGAGTGAATTTGGAAGCAAGCTTAACTGCGGTATCCAAAATACTGTCAAGCTCGTTCTGCTTTCCTCTCAGCGTACGTTTAAGCTCTGCTATCTCAGCTTCAGTCAACCTATAGCGTTCAACCAGAGAGTCAACGTAAAGTCGGTATCCAAGCTCCGACGGAACTCTTCCCGATGAGGTATGGGGCTGTTCAAGATACCCCATCTCCTCAAGCTCTGCCATTTCGTTTCTGATGGTTGCGGGAGAACAGGATATTACATCGACACTTGACAGATACTTGCTGCCGACAGGTTCACCGAATTCTATATGTGCCTCGATAATTGCTTTAAGAATCTGTTTTTTTCTTTCACTCAGGCCGTACTGCTCTATAAATCCGCTGTGATCCATAGTTTATACCTTGCCTTTCATTACGAAGGCTGAGATAAAGTTGCAAAGAAACAACCGCAACCTTCTGTTCAAACATTCAAAAGCACTTTTTAGCACTTAATATGAGCGAGTGCTAAATGCTATACATAATTTACCACCAAAGGCAACTTAATTCAATAACAATATAGGGATTATCTGTGAACGTTTTGTGAATTTCACAATTAAACTGTCAAGCACTCGTCTTATTTAACCGCTAAATAGATTATTTAACAAAAAAAGTCCGTTTTACACGAAAATTTCAAAGTAAAACGGGCTTTCATAAAGGATAATTGTTCGTGACACTCTTATCAATCAAAAGGAATCCTTACCCAGCATTTTCGCTGCTCTCAGGATAGCACACTGCGTCTTTCCATCGGGAATCTCACCTCTCATAACTGCATCAACTGCTTCTGCAAGCGGCATTTTAAACACTTCAAGAAACTCATCCGAATCAAGCTCAGTTTCACCGAAAGAAAGTCCTCGCGCCATAAACATACCAATTTTTTCACCCATAATTGCGGGAGAACCGTAGTAAATTCCAAGATACGTAAGTTCCGTGGGTACAGCTCCCGTCTCTTCCCTGAGTTCCCTGAGAACCGCATCTGTCATATCTTCCCCGGGATAATCAAGTTTTCCAGCAGGGATCTCCACAAGCACTTCCCCCACAGCATAGCGGTACTGTCTTTCAAGAATAACGTCACCCTCATCAGTTATGGGAATAACACATACGGCACCGAGATGCTTTATAATTTCACGTACTGAGGTACCACCGTCGGGAAGTTCAACATCATCAACGTACAGATGAACCACTTTACCGTCGAACACAAGGCGGCTTGTTAACGTTTTTTCATAAAGTTCCATAAAAAATCTCCATTCGATCAGCTTTAAATTAACCTGTTCCATCAATAATGACTGCAAGCATCTATTACATACAATTATATATCAAAACATATCCCTTGTCAATCTTTATAAAATAATTTACATCCTGTGACTAATTATGAAAGATGGTATTGAAATATTCATAATTTTGTTTTATAATTATAAATAAACAGTGAATTTTCTTGTACACAATTTATCGCACAACTTTGGAGTCTAACATGAAGATTGAATGGAAATCATGCTTTAAGATAGGTCTGACAGCTTTTATTACTTTTTTATGTATTTATCATTGGTCGGCTTTTCTCCTCTTTTTATCTGCACTTTATTCAGCTGCAACTCCTTTGATCATAGCTTTGGCAGCGGCATATATTATCAACATTCCGATGAAATGGTTTGAGGGTATTTATTTCCCGAAAAACAAAAAATCAAAGCTCATACGTTTTACCAGAAAACTGTTTGCACTGGTTTTTTCGGTGATATTGGTATTCGGAATAATTTCTCTGGTCATCATGCTTGTAATTCCCGAACTTGTGGAATGTATTAAACTTATAATCTCAGAGATCCCTGTGATCGTAGAAAGGATAATGCAGAATAAGTTCATTTCCAAAACACTTCCCGAAAGCATCTTAGAGGAACTAAAAGAAATAAATTGGAGAGAACATATTGAAAAGATCGCATCTATTGTAGTATCGGGAATCGGTGATGCCGCAAGCATAATTATCACAACCATCACTTCAATTTTTTCCGGTATCATCACCGCGATTATCAGTATAATCCTTACTGTATATCTTCTTCTCGAAAGAGACCGTATAAAATTCGGTTGTCAGATCTTTTTAAAAACTTATCTTCCCCGCAAAATCAATTCAAAAATTCTGTACTGTGCAAAGATCTTTAACAAAACTTTCCACAGATATATTGTAGGTCAGTGTACAGAAGCTGTCATTCTCGGACTGCTTTGTACTTTTGCAATGGTAGTGTTCAGGCTTCCCTATGCGGGAATGGTTGGTGCTCTCATAGGCTTTACAGCACTCATTCCCATAGCAGGTGCCTATATCGGCGCGGGAATCAGTGCTATCATGATCCTAACCCAATCATTTCCTCAGGCTATCTTCTTCCTCGTAATGATCATTGTTCTTCAGCAGATCGAAGGAAACCTGATATATCCGAAGGTCGTTGGTAAGACAATCGGATTACCTGCGTTGTGGGTGCTTGTTGCTGTCACTGTAGGCGGCAGTCTCATGGGTGTCGGAGGCATGCTTATAGGTGTCCCTCTCACTGCAGGTGTTTACAGAATAATTAAGGACGATATCAGACGAAAACACGCACCGTCACAGTCTGAGAATAATGAGGACAAGAACGAACCGCCTCATTCTGACAATGACGTTATCAGCGAACAGACCAATGCACAGTGAAACAAATGTATAAGTTCTCCCCCTACAGACGTTCAGTTTCTGTAGGGGGAATTTTTCTGTTATTTATCCGTTGAGATCTCAAGACGGTAGGTAATTTTATCTCCGTCAAGTACTGCTCTGACTGAATCTCCTGCTTTCACCGCACCGTTCAACATAGATTCTGAAAAGCTGTCTTCAACACGTCTGACAATAGCCCGTCTCAAAGGACGTGCACCGTACACAGGATCAAACCCTGCCTTTGCAAGCATCGCGACAACTTCATCGGCAAAACTAATTTCAATTCCCAGTGATGCGATTCTACGTGAAACATCACTGAGCATTATACGTGCAATCTTTTCAATGTCGGAGTCAGTTAGTTTATTAAACACGATAATCTCATCAAGTCTGTTAAGAAATTCAGGCTTAAACGTTGCCTTCAGTGCATCGTTAACCGCCGACTTTATTCGTTTTTCCTCATCACTCTTATCGGAAACTGTACCGAATCCAAGACGTCTCGGTTCAACGATTCCCGATGCACCAACGTTTGAGGTCATGATAATCACCGTATTTTTAAAGTCAACTTTACGGCCTTTGGAGTCCGTAAGAACGCCGTCTTCAAGTATCTGAAGCAGAATATTGAAAACATCAGGATGTGCTTTCTCGATTTCATCAAAGAGTACCACTGAATAGGGTTTTCTTCTGATTTTTTCGGTGAGCTGACCGCCATCGTCAAATCCAACATATCCGGGAGGTGAACCGATAAGCTTTGAAACACTGTGTTTTTCCATGTACTCGGACATATCAATACGTATCATTGAGTTTTCCGAGCCGAACATAACGTCGGCAAGAACCTTAGTAAGCTCGGTTTTACCAACACCCGTAGGACCAAGGAATATAAATGATCCGACAGGACGTCGGGGGTCCTTAAGTCCCATTCTGCCACGACGAATTGCACGGCAGATGGCTTCTACCGCTTCGTCCTGACCGATGACACGCTCTTTCAATATCTCATCAAGTTTAAGAAGCTTTTCACTGTCCTCTTCGGCAAGTTTTTTTACCGGAATACCGGTCCACGCAGCAACGATATCCGCGATATCATCTTCAAGGACGACTATATCCGAAGTCTTTTTTCCTCCATCCATGCGTTTTACTTCAAGTTCATCGGACAGTTTCTTTTCTTCATCTCTCAGTCTTGCAGCCTCCTCGTAGTTTTCCCCGAGTATAGCCTCCTCTTTTTCAGCAGAAACAGATTTCAGCTTTTCCTCAAGTTCCTTTACATCAGGAGCCGGAGTAAAGCAACTGATTCTCTTTTTTGATGCCGCTTCGTCAATAAGGTCGATTGCCTTATCCGGAAGAAAACGGTCACTGATATATCTTACCGACAGTTTAACCGCAGCATTGATTGCATCATCTGATATTTTAAGTTTATGGTGAGCTTCGTACTTATCTCTGAGTCCAAAAAGAATCTGACAGGCTTCATCAGGCGAAGGTTCGCCTACAGTTACGGACTGAAAACGTCTCTCAAGCGCCGCATCCCTTTCGATATGACGGCGATATTCGTCAATAGTCGTAGCACCGATCACCTGCATCTCACCCCTTGCCAGTGCAGGCTTTATGATATTTGCGGCGTCAACGGCACCTTCTGCACCGCCGGCACCTATTATAGTGTGAATCTCGTCAATGAACAGTATGATTTCGGAATGACTTCTCACTTCCTCCATCACATTTTTCATTCTTTCTTCAAATTCACCACGGTATTTTGCACCTGCAATCATTGCGGAAATATCGAGGGTTACGATTGTTTTATCTTTGAGCGTATCGGGGACATTACCGTCTACGATTCTTTGTGCAAGTCCTTCAACTACCGCTGTCTTTCCTACACCGGGCTCTCCGATGAGACAAGGATTGTTTTTTGTCCTGCGGGAAAGGATCTGTACGACCCTTTCAGTTTCAGAATCCCGCCCGATTATGGGATCGATCTTTCCCTCTCGCGCTGAAGAGCAAAGGTCTCTGCCATAAGACGACAGAGTCTGGCAACCTTTGATCTGGCCTTTTTTCGATGTACCCATACTTTCTCCTGCGGATGACTGCTTTTCACTGTCACGTCCGAAGTGAGAAATAATGTCACGTTTTATATCCGCTGCCTGAGCTCCGCATGCTGTAAGCATTCTTACCCCGTAAGAGTCACTCTCATCCACCATGGCAAGAAGAAGATGTTCTGTACCTACGTATCCGTGACCCATGCTCATTGCCGCTCTTGCAGACGCCTCTATGATCTTCTTCGTACGAGGAGTCATGTCAGCTGCCGTTAGACGAGTCACTTCACCTACTCCCGAAACCTCTTTGATTACCTTGGTGATCTTTTCGAGAGTTACACCCCTCTCACCGAGTACCTTTGCGGCAATTCCCTCTGGTTCCGAAAGAAGTCCCATAAGAAGATGCTCGCTTCCAATACATGTATGTCCAAGCTCAGACGCTGAGCTGAGTGCTTTACTTAACGCATTTTGTGCTTTTCCGGTAAATCCAATATTCATGTTAGTCTCCTTCCTTATTTAAACTCATACCATACAGATTATATCTCCACTATTCTTCATTTCCGCCTGCAAGCACACGTCTGATCATATCAGCTCTTACTTTATCTCTGTCAAGAGGAGTTTTCACACCATCGTTTTCATCCATGATAACACCCGCCATTCCGGATATCAGCATTTTGTCAAGGCTTGAAAGTTTAACACCTTTTATGATCCCAACAGAAGCTCCCAGTCTTACATCAGCGTACAGACGAAACAATTCGGCAGAATCAACAAGGGTTGCGTAAAGCATTGTACCGTAAGCTCTCATTATTCTGTCGGTCAGCTTACCGTTGTCGTTTGCTTTTAGTTTTTCTCTGAGATTCCTCTCCTGTTCAACAACTCTTTCACATATTCCCGAAAGTTTTGAGATTATATCTTCTTCACTCATTCCGAGGGTGATCTGATTTGATAACTGATAAAGACATCCGTCAGCTGACGAACCCTCGCCCCACATACCGCGGATAGTAAGTCCGATCTTACTAAGCTGACTTTGTAAAGTACGGATACCTCCTGCGTACGTGATGGCAGGAAGATGAAGCATAACAGAAGCTCTCATTCCCGTTCCCAGATTTGTAGGACAGTGAGTAAGATAACCAAGTTTTTCATCATAGGCGATTTTCAACTTACCGTCGATGATTTTGTCTGCTCGCTTTACTGCTTCAAATGCTTCTTCAAGAGCAAATCCCGCCTTTACAGACTGAAGTCTAAGATGGTCTTCTTCAAGGATCATTATATATACCTGATCGCATTCGGATTCTACAAATGCCGTGGGAGCTTTTTTTGCTGCAAATTCGGCACTCACCTTATGTCTGTCTGCCTCTGCGGCGCGGCTTACGTCATCGAGAGCAGAAAAATCAACGAATATAAAGTCTTTTACACCTTCGAACACGTTTTTGACTTTTTCTATAATTTCCTTCGCAGAAGGTTCGTTAAGTCGCTTTCCAAAAGGATAATCTTCAAGATTTCTCGCAAGACGCACTCTTGAACTTACAACAACATCGGAGTCACGTCCCATCATTTCATACCAAAGCATAATTCACCCTCCTTTCAATTTTCCGAAGAATCTTCACGCAAAGCCTTCAGCTCGTCACGCAGAATTGCAGCCTTTTCATATTCTTCATCTGCCACAGCGGATTTCAGTTCTGATTCCAGTTTTTTTATTTTGTCTTTTCTTTCAAACCCTGTACGGTATCTCTCGGGAACAGAACCGACGTGAGCAGTACTTCCATGGATCTTGGAAACGGTGGGAGTAAGTTCCTCAGCAAATACTCTGTAACACTCCGGACACCCAGCCTTTCCGGCTGACACAAGATCGGAAAATGAGGAGCCGCAAAGACTGCATTTTTTCACTTCACCGACAAATGCTTTTTTATGATACGCCGGTATGCCGAACAAACTTCCGAAGAGTGAATTCACATCTCCGAAAGGATTATCGAATACACTTTTCCCGCTTTCACCGGTAACCTCTGACGCACACTTATTACAAAGAGAGAGAGATGTTGTCTTACCGTTCACGGTTTCTTTATAGTAAACTGATGCCTCGTTCTTATGACATTTTTCACACAGCATAAATCATACTTCCTTTCTTTTTTAACAAACATAATTTTCTTTACTATCTTTACTATTTTAATTCATAAGTGCCATAATAATATGCCGCATTATGTCGGCTCTGACAATATTTCTTTCCGCGGGATGAACTTTTTCAAGGGAGCTTCCGCAAAGAGCGGAACGGATGATAAGAGCTTCCCTTTCATCAATTACGCCACGCTCAAACAGATTGAGAATAAATGCAGATGCGTTCTTTTCGTCAAGGCCCCCTGATATGGCGTGGAAGAAATGCATGAGATACTCGTTTTTCGTCATCTGGGCTTTGACGATCCTGATGTATCCGCCTCCTCCGCGTCTGCTCTCGATTATATAACCTCTCTCGGGAGTGAATCGGGAGGTTATAACGTAATTGATCTGACTGGGGACACATCCGATACGGGAAGCAAGATCGTTTCTCCTAACCTCAGTCATTCCACCGCCTTCGCTGATCATCTCTTCTATTATTGATGCAATGTAATCCGATATAAGCATATGATACCTCCGTTTTTTTGACTTTCTTTGACCTTTTGTGATTTCATTATACACTCAAGGTCAGTTAAAGTCAAAGTCAAAGAAAGTCAAACCATGCTCGCTACGTCCGTTTATTTGAATTTATATATACTTTTCCTCATTTTTTCTTGCTATTTCGTAGTTTTTTGACTTTTATTGACTTTTGTTCGTTACAGTCTGACCTTTGACTTTCACTGCGCGAAGTACCAACAATAAAGTAATATTGACGGTCCGTATTAAATATAAATATAAAGAAATTTGAAACCGATACGGAGGAAACTAATGTTTATTTACAGTGTAAAAGCAACAACGTTAAAATTCGCGGCAGTGATCGGTGTGGCTGTCATTTCCCTTGCGGCAATTATCCTGCTTGTCCCTGAATACACACCCAAAACTACAGCCGCCATTGCACAAACCGTCTCACAGTACAATTATGAAAAAATCAAAACGAACGAAGACAGAATTGCCTTTCTGAAACAGTTCGGATGGGAGGTTGACGGTGAAGTCAAGGAAGAGGTAACAATGAAGGTTCCCGCTGAATTTGACAAGGTGATGAAAACATATAACGAACTGCAGAAAAGAAACGGATTTGATCTTTCAAAATACAAAGGAAGAGAGGTTACAAGGTATACTTATAAGATCACAAACTATCCCGACTATGACGGTGAAGTTCTCGCCAACGTAATTATCTATAAGAACCGTGTTATCGGCGGAGACGTGTGCTCTGCCGATGTCAAAGGATTTATAGGTACGTTTGAATTTCCGAGAGATAAGGTAAAAGATGAAAACAGTGTTACCGAAAGCCAAGCAAAAAACGAAACTGCCCCAAGTGAAAACACTGCGCAGTAAATTCTCACAGGAAAAAGAATCTTCTTGTAAAGTGGATAAAAATATGTTATACTTACTGTAACATATCACTGTAAAAGAAGGTCTGTAAGTGAAAAAATTCCTGTCATTATTTTTTACCGTATGTCTTTTATTCAGCAGTTTTTCATTCGTTTATGCTGATGATGAAATTGTTCCGGAGCCCATGTATTACTACGTAGACCCGTCAGCCCCTGACGGCGGCCTTGGTTCGGAAGCAAAGCCTTTCAACTCTATTGAAAAAGCGATTGAAATACTTAGAGAAAGACTAAGTATCATTGAAATTCCCGAAGGAGGAATTTGTATAGTTCTTGCGGAAGGTGAATACCGCTTCAGCGAGACACTTGTTTTCACATCAGCCGATTCAGGTAAAGACGGTAAATACGTTACGTATCGCGGCAACGGTAACGTATCGTTCGTACTCGGTGATGTGGGTACTTTACAAAGCGGTAACGTAGTAAGAGTTGAAGATGCTGAATTTTTGGCATTTGAAAACATTTGCTTTAAGGAAAATCTGAACGCTTCTCTCTTGTCCCTCAGCGGAAACAATATCCGTGTCAGTGGCTGCACGTTCTCAGACACGGCTCATACAAAACACGCTTCAGATGAAAGTGATTACTTTGCCGTTTTCGGCAAAGGTAAGAATATCTCCGTTGAAAACTCTGAATTTTACAATGTTGAAGGCGGAGTTATGCTTGTGGGAGAGGATGCTATCACGTCTCTCTCCGACAATCGTGTACATAACTGTTATTTCCATGATCTGTCCGCTTCAC
Organism: Eubacteriales bacterium; assembly: GCA_045638405.1. Lineage (GTDB taxonomy): Bacteria > Bacillota > Clostridia > Oscillospirales > CAG-272 > RUG11130. The sequence continues at coordinate 10,824 of JAZUBG010000104.1, forward strand.
CGTCATACTCTTTCCCCGCAGTCAGACTAAGTGGCCGAGGTGATGAAGTGTCACACTGCGAAATAGTCTCCACTCCTTCAAACGGTATCGTTTTTGAAGGCAGTTCGCATCTAATAAAATATAACGTATTGAGAAATACTGCTGACGGGGAGTCCGATGTAGCGATATGCTCTGTTGGCGGATTTACTACCTACGGGAACGTGATCGAAAACAACTTCGTTGACAGATGCGACGGTGTGGGTATTTCCCTCTATGACGGTGCATCTGGGACAACGGTAAAGGGTAATGTTCTGAAGGACTGCGGTCTCGGAATTTACCTCGGTGGAGGCAGAAACACGGAAATTTCGTCAAATCTTATACTGAGCGTTGACAAACATGACTCCCGTGGAATACTTTACGACAGCAGTTTCCGCGAAAACACGTTAAAGCTGTTCGAGTCGGATACTGACGAGCTTTCGGTAACGGATGAAGAATTCACAAAAGTGATCGGTGACCTTTCCCAGTACTTCGCCGAGTTAAAGGAGCTCATCTACACTTTCAAAAGTGAAGACTCACCCGAGCTTGACGACCCGTTATGGTACTTTAACCCTGCGGAAAGTGACATATCAAACAACGCTTTTTACGTTTCCCGCGAAAGTGCCCCTATGTCGGTAGAGGCTCACGGAGACATAGTAAACGGTATGGTATATCAGATGTTCCACGGAAGGATATACTCTAACGCCATGATGCCGCGAGGAGATTTCTCGGATTTTCCGAAGATGAAGTGGAATAATTTCTCCCTGAAAGACGGCGCTGCCCTTTTCGGTGTGCTGAAGGATTTTGAGGACATTCCATTCGAAGACATCGGACGGCTTGGTCTTGAACGTGTAATGTATTTCACAGACATTAATGAGTCAGATTGGTTTTATTCTTCTGTTTTCTACGCATTTTCAAACGGACTGATGTCGGGAACGAACAAGGACGGAACGATATTCTCCCCCTTTACTGTAACGACGAGAGCTATGCTGGTTCAGATGCTTTATAACCTCGAAGGAATGCCGGAGACTGAATTTTCCCCTGTATTTGACGACGTTAAGGAGACCGACTGGCACGCTCCCGCGGTAATGTGGGCATATAAAAACGGGATAACGACAGGTACAGGCGACGGACGTTTTGATCCTAATGCATCGGTTACGAGGGAACAGATCGCAGTATTCCTCTACCGCTTTATCAGCGAGTATAAGGGTGAGGAGCAGGAAATCGTCGGTACTCTCGACGGCTTCGGTGACAAGGATGAGGTAAGTCCCTACTCCGGATTTGCAGAGGCTGTAACCAAGTCGGACGTAGCCATGTCGTTC
>JAZUBG010000105.1:0-5860 GCA_045638405.1 Eubacteriales bacterium
GTCAGCAGGCTCCTCAGTCTGCACCCCAGCAGGCACCCCAGCAGGTACCTCAGTCTGCGCCTCAGCAGGGAGGTTATGTACCTCCGCAGAGTCCCTACCAGAATCTCAAAAATGCTGAGACTCCCGCACCTGAGAGTGTTCCCGTGACAGAGAGTCTTAATGCAGACACAGAAGCTGAGGTTAAAGAAGTTAAGACAAAGAAGAAGTTCCGTATTCCCAAAAAGTTTATTATTCTTGCTTCATCCCTTGCTCTGGTTGTTGCGGTTGTGCTTTCTTTCGTTTTCGTACCCGCACTCAGAAGATTCTGGGAAAATAACATCTACAGACCTATCGCAGGCTCCCTCGTAAAGACCTTCGGTTCCGACGAAGACTACTTCCAGTTCGTTGAGAAGCAGGCATTTGACAGCTACGGAGGTTATATTAATACCGCAACAAATGTTTACGGTGCACTTATGGATACCGCAGTGGGGGGCGATACATATTTTGAAGCTTCTCTCGGCTTTACCGTAAGCGATGACGCTTTCGAACTTCTTCAAGAAGCTACGGGAATGGATACGGACCTCAGCTTTATCAATGATACAGAGTTTAGTATCAGTGGCGGTCAGTATGAAAAACTTCTTCAGTTTGACAGCGTGCTTGAAATAAACGGCGAAGAGATCATCAATCCTTCCGTACTTCTTGATATGGATAAGGAAGAGATCTTCATCAGCCTTCTTGCTCTCAGCGATAAGTACATCAGAGTTGATGCCGAAGGTATCGGTATGGACATTGAGTCAATGGCAGCTATGAGTGAGACCGTTCTTCAGAACGAATCACTTAAGAAGGCTATCCCCGATGAAGGAGATCTTAACGACCTTCTTTCCAAGTACATCAAGATCGCTCTTGATGAACTTACAGGCGTAACCGTAGGTGAAGATGAGCTTGAGATCGGTGATATTGAAGAAACCCTCACCACAATCGAGCTTCAGCTTACAGAAGAGACCGTTTATAATATGGCAAAGGCAGTTCTTGAGGAACTCAAGGACGATAAGGATATTAAGTCCATCATAAACGACCTTGCAAAGGTTCTCGAGGATGAGGATATGCTTGAAGATTCCGAGGAAATTTATGATAGTTTCAAGGAATCTATCGAGGAAGTTCTTGAAGAAATGGAAGATGCGGACGTAGACGGTGAAGAAGTTTACTTTACTCTCGTTGACTACGTTGATTCTTCTCACAAGATCGTAGGACGTGCACTCTTTGAAGGTGAAGATACTGACGAGGACCCCATGTTCTTCTACGCAACAGTTCACGACGGCAAGAATTATGAGTTTGAACTCAGCGTTCCCATGGCGGGTGTGTCCATCACAGGTAACGGTACCGATAAGAGAGGCGTTCTTACCGGTGACTACATAGTATCCGCACAGGGTGCTGATATAATCAAGCTTTCTCTCAAGGATTTTGATGCCAATGGTATTGCTCAGGGAAGAATCAAGGGTAAGGTTACCGTTGCTCCTTCCAAGGAACTTCTCTCTCAAATGGGTGGAAACGGTATAGAGTATATGGGTATTGCCATTTCAGACCTTGCTCTCCAGCTTGATCTTGACGTAGCAAATAAGAAGTCTGACATTGGAGTAAACCTCCTTGTAGATGATGAAGTTTTCGTAGGTGTAAGACTTGCATATAAGATCAGTGATGCTCCTAAGTTCAAGGTTCCTTCCGGCAGTGACGTTATTGACATGGAAGATGCTGACGAATGGATCGAAAGCGTTGATATAAAGAAGTTCGTCGAAACTCTTAAGGATGCAAAGCTTCCCAAGGAGCTTACAGATATTATTGAGGAATATGCAGAACAGCTTGAAGACATGGACCTCGGTGATATGAACCTCGGTGGTTTAATGGGCGGTGCGGTAGAAGTACCGGAGTATAGTTACGGTGACTTTGAAGATTACTACGACGATTACGAATACGAGACATACGAGTATTGATCGTTTCACCTGCCAATAATGTATTATTTTGAGTTTTAAGTTCATTGCCGCTGATTGTAATGGTCAGCGGCAATGGCGTTTATTTAGCTATAGGCTAAATGAAGGTTAGCGTGAAAGTTACTATTGTGTAGCTATTTCACGCGTAAACAAACACTAAAAATGAAACATGAGGATTTTTGTCTGTTACGCAGACACGTGTTTGTTTCATTATCATTATTGTGTGGCCGTAGGCTGAAAGGATATTATTATGAAAATTGAAGTATGCGGAATAGTAAAGCGTTACGGTAAAAAGACCGTTCTGAAAGATATATCGTTTACTGCTGAAAGCGGGAAATGTGTAGGAATTCTCGGTGGAAACGGTTGCGGAAAATCTACTCTGCTGTCAATTCTTGCGGGTATACAGAAATGTGACAGTGGAAGCTTTACTTGTTACGAGGACGTATCTGAGGATAATGCCACTGTAAGCAGAGATCTTTTTAAGGATACAGTCAAGAGAGGAGAGCTTATCGGTTACGTACCGCAGGGGACGCCACTCATTGAGGAACTTACCGCAAAGGACAACCTTTCTCTTTGGTATACAAAAGATGAGATGAAGTATGAACTTGAAAGCGGTGTTCTCGGTATGCTTGGTATAGGTGATTTTCTGAAGACTACGGTGTCCAAGATGTCAGGTGGAATGAAAAAACGTCTTTCCATCGGTTGTTCCGTATCAAAAAAGCCTCCTGTACTTCTTCTTGATGAACCCATGGCAGCACTTGACTTGGTTTGTAAAAAGAGTATATCAGAGTACCTTAACCACTATAAAGCGTCGGGTGGAATTATTATTATTTCCACTCACGACGTCATTGAACTGGGACTTTGCGACGAGTGGTACATTATAAAAGACGGTACTTTGACTCCATTTGAGTATACCGGCGATATTGATGAGCTGGTGAAGAATTTGTGATATGAAAAACTATTTATTTCTTCAACTAAAACGTCAGATAAAGCTTCTTCCGTTGATATTAGCGGTTACTTTTATCCTTTTTATAGGTATTTCCACTATTCTGACGCTGCTTATTGATACGTTCAACAGTGATGAGAATCAACAAAAGTTTAAGGTCGCCATAACGGGTGACACTGACAGCGAATATATCGGACTTGGATTGGCTGCGGTTCAAACCATCGATAATACAAGATTTACGATGGAATTTCTTGAACTAAAAGAGCACGAAGCTAAGGTAATGCTCCAAAACGGTGAGCTTTCCGCATACGTTGTGCTTCCCGAAAACTTCATTGAGAATGCTATGGCGGGAGATATGGAAAAGATCCGTTTTGTTACAACGTCCGGTGACCGTGGAATTACCACTATGCTGAAAAATGAACTCACGACCCTTATCACAGACATGGTGGTGTATTCTCAGAAAGGAACCTACGGTCTAAACGAGGCACTTAAAGATAATGATTGTCCGAAAGAAGAACGGTGGAAGCTTGTTGACGATATAAGCATTGAGTACGTTGAGCTGGTACTTCACAGAAGTGATATGCTAGAAGAAGACGTTATAGGGATTTCCGACGGATTGACCTTTTCTCAGTATTATCTCTGCAGTATGACGGTACTGCTTCTTATGCTTATCGGTATTCCCTTCGCTTCGGTATGTGTGAGAAAAGACACCTCACTTGAAAGTCTGCTTGTTTCGAGAGGCTACTCTGTTAGACGTCAGATAATGTCTGAGTACTTCTCACATTTCTGTATGCTTGTGGGTATAGCACTTTTTATGACCGTTTGCATCAGATATATGCCGAATATTATCTCACTTGTGGGAGACGAAGAAATGATAGCTGAAATGGCTCTTCCGTTTATTTTGCGAGTTATCGTTTCTGTAGCACTTCTTTCGGCTATGAACCTGTTCATTTTCGAGCTTGCAGATAATCTCGTAAGCGGGGTACTACTTCACTTTTTCGCGGTACTTTCTCTCGGATACGTATCCGGTCTGTTTTATCCCATATATTCTTTCCCTACGGCAATTCAGAAGCTGTCAGCAGTGTTGCCGACAGGAATTCTCAGAAGCTTTATGTCGGGTATCTTTACAGACGAGACCTCACTTGCAAAATGTATTATCGGAATCGTTATTTATCTGTTACTGTTCCTTGCAGGAACAGTTCTGCTCAGACACCGTAAGCTTGTAGGAAACAGGGGGTAGTCCGAAATTATGGTCAAAAATTTAAAAAGATATTTGAAATGGTTTCAGATGCTCAGCCTGAGACTATATAAAAAGCCGTCATTTTTAGCAATTCTCGTGATCATCCCTCTGTGTGTTATCGGCTTCGGACTTGCGGCAAAGGGAGACAGTGGCTTTGTTCACGTCGTACTTGCTCAAAAAGACGATGATGACAAAGGATCAGATAAGATCATCGAAGAACTGCTGAACGAAGACTCAATAATCCGTTATTCTGTTGCCGAGTCTCCCGAAGCGGCCGAGGAAGTGGTAAAAAAAGGGGGAGCAGATGCCGCATGGATATTCCCGAAGGATCTTAACGGAAAGATGAACGAGTTTATAGAAAGCTCGTATTTCAAAGACGGATTTGTGAAAATAATCGAGCGTGAATCATCGATTCCTCTGAGATTGTCTCATGAAAAACTGTCAGCGAAACTTTTCAAATTACTTGCCGAGAATTATTATCTTCATTTTGCTAAGAATAAAACTCCCTATCTTTCTGAAACGGAAGACGGCAAGCTGATGGAGTATTTTTACGGAGTTTCAATCAATGAGGAACTCTTTGAGGTAACCGACGTTGACGGAAACGAGGCAACAGGTGACAACGGAGCATCATATCTGACTTCTCCCGTAAGGGGACTGCTCAGTATAGTTGTTTTGCTCAGCGGTATGGCGGCGGCAATGTTTTGTATTCAGGATGAGAAAAGCGGTACTTTTTCGTGGATAACTGAATCAAAAAGGATATATGTGAATTTGGTTTGCATATTTATTGCGGTTCTCAACGTATCTGTCGCAACGCTTATTGCTGTGTGTGTCGGAGGTCTTTCTACGGGATTTGTGCGTGAGTTTGCGGCAATAATTTTGTACGCTCTCTGCTGTGCAGTATTTTGTTTACTGCTCAAGCAGATTTTCAGAACTGCGAAGGTGTACGGATCTATGATTCCGCTTATTATCATAGTGATGATTGCTGTTTGTCCCATATTTTTTGATTTTAAAAATCTGGGACTTGCAATGTATCTTTTCCCACCCAGCTTATATATCAAAGTTGCTTACGACGGTATGTGTTTTATTTATCTGTCTGTATACATTATTACGGCAGGAGTACTTTCAATTGTTCTGGACAAATTTTCACGAAAAAGAATAATCAGAATCAAATAAAAAAATTATAGAACACATTTTTTCCACTACCAACCATGATGATGGTTTTTGAGTACACATAAAAAGCGGCAGTCGAAACTGCCGCTTTCGCTATATTATTCTTATTTAACCTGGACGGTCCAGCCGAACTTGTCTTCTACCTTGCCCCACTGGATGCCTGTAAGTGTATCGTAAAGCTTCTGAGTAAGCTCACCGATCTTGCCTTCGCATACGGGATACTTAACGCCCTTGTAGCAAAGCTCACCGATGGGAGATACAACTGCCGCTGTACCGCAACCCCAAGCCTCTTCAAGAGTGCCGTTTTCCATAGCAGCCTCAAGCTCGTCGATGCTGAGAAGACGCTCTGTAACCTTAACGCCCTCGCTCTTCAGAACCTCAATGATAGACTTTCTTGTGATACCGGGGAGGATGGATCCGGAGAGCATAGGTGTTACTACCTCGCCTGCGATCTTGAACATTACGAAGTCGGATCGTAGCCATGTCGTTCTGTGAGCCAAGGAGTTGCAATAGTTGCTTGTCTTCCTAAGACCGCTTGGC
>JAZUBG010000106.1:0-12688 GCA_045638405.1 Eubacteriales bacterium
TTTCTGTATAATTGACTATAGGCATATCTGCTCCTCCGATAAAGTTTTGTCTCGTCAACTTTATTTTATCAGATTTCGGCAGATATGCCTATCCTTTTTTTCATATCTGTCAGGATACACCCCAACTTTTATTATAGAACCATAAAATACTAAAAAACTCGGCTGTCGTAAAATGATTTTCGACAGCCGTTTATTAATTAAAAAATTCAAAAATTTTTATCTCAAAATGTCACAAAACGTATACTCCTTTCGTTATTATATTCAGAATCCGGATTTAAGAAAAAAACACTGGAGGTGATTCATTGAGTAACAGACTTAGTGATGCCGACAAGGTAGAGCTGCTTTATGAGTTATACGAAAAAGATATGTTCCGTATATGCGTTTCGGTGTTACGTGACCCTTACGAGGCGGAAGATGCACTGAGCGAATGTTTTGTGAAGCTGATAAAAGCTCGTGACAAAATAGATGATCCGAGAAGTCAGTCTTGCAAACGCTTTGCTATGAAAACCGCAAAAAACACCGCCATAGACGTTTACCGAAAAAAGTCAAAAGAGCGTGAACATGTCGGTGAAATGCCCGAAAAAGAACCGACATGCGACGCTGTCGACACAGTATTCGATACATTTAGCGTAGCCCAAATATACGAGCTTATTGATACTCTCAGCCCGAAGTACCGTGCAGTTATTGAATGTATCTGTTTCGAAAAGCTATCGGTATGTGAGACTGCCGCGGTACTTAGAATAAGTGAGGCGTGTGTACGCAAGCGTTTAGAGCGTGCGAGAGCTAAACTCACCGGGAGTCTGAATGATCAAAAGGCAAACTCCGAAAGAAGCGGAATGAATAATCTGAGTTATCCAAAATTATAACGAAAGGATAGTTACCATGAATAATCATAACGATTACGTTTTCTCAAAAGAATATAACGAAAAAAAAGAAGCGATTCTGAGAAGCATCAGAAAGAACGAAAAGCAGGAAAAACAGTTTAGCCGTAAATTCCCCCTTAAGATAGTTCTTGCTGTGGGACTTATGACGGTTATTCTGACAACTTCCCTTTTTGCGGCGGCAGGTGTTATTCCCCCTGCGAAGAAGTACACGGCACTTCGTACGGATTACGTACCTGAGGGATATGATGAAATCGAATGTGCATTTAAGGACATAGAAATAGATTCTTTGGAATACTACGTCGAATGTCTGGACGGAGAAAAATTCATACCTATCACTGAGATGTCCTACATCCCCGACACAGTAGATTATGAAGTGTTTGAAACAAACGGACACTATGCTCAGATTTTAACTTACAACCACTGGGCTCCGGACCAGGACGACGGCACTGAAGAATATGCCCACAAGACACTTTACGTATATTTTGAGAAAGAAGACCTTGTTGTTCATATCATAGCGACTAACAAAATTTCCGTAGAGGAACTCAGAAAAGTCGCAGACGGAATCCATCTTGAAGAAACAGAGGATGAAAATCTTGCTGTTAGGATCAATCATCAGGAGAAATAAGCTAAGTACGCATTTTCCTACTAATCAATAAACTAAAACAGTAAAAAACGCTTGCTACCGTTTTGGTAGCAAGCGTCTTTCTTTATTTGTTATTCTTTATCTTGTCCCAATATACCTTAGCCGCCTGCTCGGTTTTGTTGTCACCGAATTCGTAGTAACGTCTGTCTTTCAGATCATCAGGCAGGTACTGCTGTTTTACGTATCTGTTCGGGTAGTCGTGGGGGTATTTATACCCCTTGAACTGAGGACTCCTCAGATGGAACGGGATCTCACTTCCAAGTCCCGCTTTAATATCCTCTGCCGCCGCGTTGATCGCCATATAAGCAGTATTGGATTTTGGGGACGTGGCAAGCATTACAGCCGCATTGGCAAGGGGAATACGCGCTTCGGGAAGTCCAAGCTCTTTTGCGCTTTCAACGCAAGCTCTTGTGATCACCGCCGCCATTGGGTACGCCGCACCTATGTCCTCGCTTGCTATTACCATAAGACGTCTGCAGGGTGAGATCAGATCTCCGCCTTCAAGAAGTCTTGCAAGGTAGAACACAGCGGCGTCCGGATCTGAACCGCGGATCGATTTCTGCAGTCCCGAGAGAAGATCGTAGTGTGTGTCACCGTCGCGGTCGAAGCTGCCCATTGAAACGGAGGGCAAAAGCTCAGATACGTCACTTCTGTCGATCACGCCGTCTTCACAGCAGTTAAGTGCAAGCTCAAGAGTGTTGACCGATCTGCGAACGTCACCTGCGGATACGTCGGCAATAAAGCGGATAGCCTCATGAGTGAATCTGTCTGAAACTCCAAGCTGTTCTGCTACGGCATTCAGCCTTCGCTCTATTTCACGTGAAGATACTTTTTTGAATTCAAAAACCGCGCATCTTGACAAAAGTGCGTCATATATATAGTAATAAGGATTCTCAGTAGTGGAAGCGATGAGAGTTATACTTCCGTCTTCTATGTACTGAAGAAGAGACTGCTGCTGTTTCTTATTGAAATACTGTATCTCATCGAGGTACAGTACAACTCCGCCCATTCTGCCGATACCGCTCGCGGCGTTTGCAACCTCTCTCACGTCGGCAAGAGAAGCCGTGGTAGCGTTAAGGCGATAAAGTTCCCTGCCCGAGCCTTCCGCAAGGATAGTTGCGGCAGTAGTCTTACCCGTTCCGGGAGGACCGTAGAAAATTACCGAAGAAAGCTTGCCGCTTTCAGCCATTTTTCTGAGAATTCCGTTCTTGCCAACAAGCTTTTCCTGCCCTGCCATTTCATCAAAGGACGACGGACGAAGCTTATCAGCCGCAGGTGTGTTATAATTGTTATTCATATCATTTAATATCCCGAAAATAATATATTACAAACAGTTACGGAAAGGACAGCCATGACAGTCAAAACAAAAACTGTACAGATGGGTAAATTAAACCTTTGTCTGCCCGTTTTTTCTTCCGACGAGACACCGGAAGCTGAGCTCATGAATTCTTTTTACGACAGTCTCGCTGAAAAAATATCAGCTTATGCCACAAACTCTCCTTCTATACGGAGATACTGTGTAAACCATCAAGTCACCGAAGATGACGGAACAATTGATGTCTTACTGAAGTTCAGCGTTCGCGTTCTTGATGATTTCGGAGAAGTGAACATACACCGTCGAGAGTTACTTACCCAATGGCACGATACTAAACTGTCCCTGACGCAAATTCACAACATATAATAAGCTCATCAGCTGATTTATATTTTACCTTTTAGCAACGTTTTTGTCAATAGGCAGTAATAAAATCTTATTATTTCATAAAAACTATTGCAACACTTATGAATTAGTGATATAATACTTAATTATACACGAGTGATTTTATACTTGTATACCAAATTGTATATAAAGAAGATGTAAAAATGAACAAAAAGCGAATTTCTCTGTCGACAACTCAGATTATAATGCTTAGTTTTATTTTGGTTATTTTTGTCGGCAGTTTACTGCTCGTCCTACCAATAAGTTCTGCTGACGGAAAGTCTGTGCCGTATATTGATGCACTGTTTACGTCAACCACTGCTACTTGCGTGACGGGACTTGTTACTTTGCCTACAGTTTCAACGTGGAGTGTCTTCGGACAAGCTACAATTCTCGTCCTGATTCAGATTGGCGGTCTCGGTGTTATCACGGTAATGTCCGCATTTACTCTCGCACTTAGCAAAAGACTTGGTCTTAAGAACCGTATTTTGCTTCAGGATGCATTTAACTTGTCAAGTATTTCGGGACTGTCCCACTTTCTCAAACGTGTCCTTGCAGGCACTTTTGCAGTTGAGGGGGCAGGTGCACTTCTGTACATGACTGTTTTCGTGCCAAAATTCGGTCTGCGCGGTATTTGGATCTCTGTATTCAACTCAATATCTGCATTTTGTAATGCCGGGATTGATATTATCTCTGAAAACAGTCTCGTCGATTTTGCAACGAATCCCGTAATCAATTTTGTAACCTGTGCACTGATAATCCTCGGCGGTCTTGGTTTCATCGTGTGGTGGGACATAATCCGTGTAATTAAGACGATAAAAAAACGAGGATTCAGATGTTTTAGAATGTTGACTCTGCACTCAAAGCTTGCACTGAGCGCGACAGCGTTTCTCATAGTAATCGGCGGAGTTGCAATTTTAGTATTTGAGTGGTCAAATCCCGCGACACTCAAAAATCTACCACTTTTTGATAAGCTTCAGATTGCATTCTTTCAGTCTGTCACTACAAGAACTGCAGGATTTGTAACAGTTCCTCAACAGTATCTGACTAATGCTTCATCTGTTATATGCCTCCTTCTCATGTTTATCGGCGGTTCTCCTGTCGGTACTGCAGGCGGTGTGAAAACCGTGACGATGTTCGTAATTGCCGTGTGTACCATATCAACGGTTATCGGACGTGACAAAATGACTGTTTTTTCGCGAAGTATAGCAAAAGATGCTCTGTCAAAGGCTATTACAGTGGTTACAATGTCCTTTACCATTACATTTATCTCAAGTGTACTTCTCGCCGCTGTCACTGACGCTCCCACACTGCAAATACTTTACGAAACTGTCAGTGCAACGGCAACGGTCGGTCTGTCGATGAATTTAACTTCTTCATTATCATTTGCAGGTAAACTGATTATCATAGGTACTATGTATCTCGGACGTATCGGCCCTATATCTCTTGCACTTGCTTTCAGTGTGAGAAGGAAACGTCATAATGCCATATCAAATCCCACCGAAAATATCAGCGTTGGCTGATATGATCGGAGAAAGGACAAATTCATGAAAAAAAACAAAATGTACGCAGTCTTTGGACTGGGAAGATACGGAAGTGCGGTTGCACTTGAACTTGCCGCAAGCGGTGCTGACGTATCGCGGTGGACAACAACCCCGAAATCGTCGACAGTCTTGCACCGTCAATCCCATTCTGTAAATGTGCGGATGTAACAGATCCTGAAGTAATTACACAACTTGGTATTAAGAATGCGGATGTGGTAATTATCGCCATGGCAGAAAATTTGGAAGCTGCTGTTCTTGCAACTACTCACTGTAAAGATTTAGGGGTACCAACCGTCATTGTTAAGTGTGCAAATGAAATGCACAAAAGAATACTGCTCAGGGTAGGTGCCGACAAGGTTACAATTCCCGAGCAAGAGTCCGGGATCAGATTATCAAAAAATCTTCTGAGTTCAGGATTTATAGATATTATCGAAGTATCAAAAGACGTTTCTATGGCAGAACTTGATGTAAAAGATGAATGGCTGGGCAAAAATCTGCTTGAACTCAATCTTAGACGTAAATATTCACTTAATATTGTGGCTATTCGTAACAACGGAAAACTAACTACCGTAATTGACCCGGAACTTCCTCTCGCAAAGACAATGAAACTTATCGTACTTGCGGATCCCGAAAAGTTGCGTAAGTTAAATTAAATACATTTTTATTCAATCTAAAGAAAGGCAAATATCATGGATTTCATTTTCAAACACATGGATAAATTTCTTGTTATCCTAACCTTTACCGGTGCTGCAATTGCACTTCTGTTTGCACTGATCATGGCACGTAAAGTATTAAAATTTTCTGAAGGAACGGACACTATGAAAAAGATCTCCGCCTCCATCAGAGCAGGTGCTAACGCTTATCTCAAACGTCAATACATCGTGGTAAGTATGTTCTTCCTTGTAATGTTCATCGTTCTCGGCGGAATGGCGTTCCTCGGTCTTTTGACTCCGTTCGTTCCCTTCGCCTTCCTTACCGGCGGTATCTTTTCCGCACTCTCCGGATTCGTCGGAATGAAGATAGCTACCGCATCCAATGCAAGAACGGCTAATGCTTGCCGTGAAGGCTTAAATCGCGGTCTGCGCGTTGCTTTCTCCGCAGGTAGCGTTATGGGTTTCACCGTCGTTGGTCTCGGACTTCTCGACATTTCCATCTGGTTCTTTATTCTCAAGTTTGCTTTCGGTCTCGGTGCATCTGAGATCACAAGCGCAATGCTTACCTTCGGTATGGGTGCGTCTTCCATGGCACTGTTTGCAAGAGTTGGCGGAGGTATCTTCACCAAAGCAGCAGACGTAGGTGCTGACCTTGTCGGTAAGGTTGAGGCAGGTATTCCGGAGGACGATCCGCGAAATCCCGCTGTAATCGCTGATAACGTCGGCGACAACGTTGGTGACGTTGCAGGTATGGGCGCCGACCTTTACGAGTCTTACGTTGGGTCTATTATCTCTGCATGCGCTCTCGGTGTTGCGGCATTTAACGGAAGCTTCAACGCTATGGCTCTTCCCCTTCTCATCGCAACTGTCGGTATCCTCTGCTCGGTTTTCGGAACCTTCCTTGTAAGAACAAAGGAAGGTGCTTCACAAAAGCAACTTCTTAAAGCCCTCTCAAGAGGTACCAACTTCTCAGCTATACTCATTGCTATAGTTTCACTTCCTCTTGTATACTTCGTTCTCGGAAAAACCAACTGGACGATTTATTTTGCAATACTTTCAGGTCTCGTATCCGGTGTACTCATCGGTCAGTCTACAGAACACTTCACCTCTGACAGCTACAAGCCTACAAAGCATCTTGCTTCCACATCAGAAACAGGTACGGCAACGATCATAATCGACGGTCTGTCCGTTGGTATGCGTTCTACCTTCATTCCTATCGTTATCATCGGTCTTTGTGTTCTCGTTGCTTACTACGTATCCGGAGGCAGTACAAGCCCTTCTAAGGGCCTTTACGGCATCGCTCTTGCGGCAGTAGGTATGCTCTCTACTCTCGGCATTACTCTTGCCACAGACGCTTACGGACCTGTTGCAGACAACGCAGGCGGTATCGCTGAGATGGCAGGTCTTGAAAAAGAAGTAAGAGAAAGAACTGACGCTCTTGACTCTCTCGGTAACACAACCGCCGCAACAGGAAAAGGTTTTGCTATTGGCTCTGCAGCCCTTACTGCTCTCGCACTGATGGTATCTTACATTGATAAGGTAAAAACCATTCCCGGCGGTGCTGAAAAGATTGCTGACCTCAGCATAACAAATCCTACAGTTCTTATCGGACTCTTCGTCGGAGCTTGTCTACCATTCCTCTTTGCTTCCCTCACTATGAGTTCAGTTGGGCGTGCGGCACAAAGCGTAGTTATTGAAGTTCGCCGTCAGTTCCGTGAGATCAAGGGACTAATGGACGGTAAATCTGAGGCAGACTATGCATCCTGCGTTGACCTCTGTACCAAAGCAAGCCTTCGTGAAATGATTCTCCCCACCATAATTGCCGTAGCTGTTCCCGTTGTACTCGGTATCGTCCTCGGATGTACCGGTGTCGTTGGAATGCTGGCAGGTGCTACAGCTTCAGGATTCCTTATGGCAGTATTTATGTCAAACTCCGGTGGTGCCTGGGACAATGCCAAGAAGTACATTGAAAGCGGTGTGTACGGCGGTAAGGGTTCCGAAGACCACAAATCAGCAGTTGTCGGTGACACTGTAGGAGATCCCTTCAAGGATACTTCAGGACCTGCAATTAACATTCTTATCAAGCTTCTTTCAATGGTTTCCATCGTATTTGCGGCAATCGTTGTAAACTGTTCCATTCTTTAAATAAAATCAAAGAGGTAACTACTGCAGAGAAGTTACCTCTTTTAAATAAATAAAATACGCTTCAATTCCGTATATTAGAAATTGAAGCGTATTTTTATATTCTGAAAATTTACTCGTTTACATTATCTTCAGCGTTGTCCGTCGCAGAAGAATCATCAGAATTATCCCCACGGTTCATCGCACCGATGTCATAATCGCAAGCATCTTCCTGAGGAGCAGCATTTACTACAGGCTCTTCAACTACAGGTGCAGCAGGCTCAACAGGTGCTGCATAAGCGGGAGCGGGTGTAACTGTTTTTCTATTCTTGAGGAATCTTCCTACAACGCAACCAACGACGATAAGAACAATTGAAACAACGAGAGTAACGATTGCAGTAGTAGTATATGCAGAATGAACTGAATCAAACATTGACATTACTGCCTTGGGTGCGTCATCTTCAACCTCTGCTACAGCAATATTGAATATCAAAGCAACAATAGCCAAAAGACCTGCACTTACAATTCCCGCAGAACCGATCCACTTAAGACCGCCGAGATACTTGAATCTAAGGAGATAAACGAGAGCTGTTAAAACTATCGTCACAATAACAAGCGTGGGCAAAAGACCTTCGTTAAACAAGATGGCAAGCAACTTAAACAATACAGAATCCTTTTCTAAAAATTCCCCAGTAGTCGGCATTTTCTTTGCCAATTCTTCAGCAATTTTATCAGCTTCCTCTTCGAATTCTTCCTCGAGCTCAGCTCTGGACAAATCAGTGTCTACATTATCAAAATAGATATCCGCAATCTCTTCTACATTCTTCTTTATGAATTTACGAAGAAATTTCTCATCGAGAATTTTTTGGTCTGAATCCTTAAAAATGTTCTCCAAAAGTTCCTCACCTTCATCTTCAACAGTTTCCGTGAAAGTGTCTGACTTCAAAAACTCCTCAACGAATTCAGAATCAACGTCATCCATGTCTATACTGTCAACAAACTCATCTGCCAAATCATCAATTGTGTAATCATCACTTAATACTGAATCAATAATCTTAGAAGGGGATAGAACGGAAGTTACGACCGAAACCGTAAGGGTAGCAAATAATGCGAACACAAGCAGAAAACTTAAAATTACCGCACCAAAGACCGTTAAAATGTTAACCGCTGTACTTTTATACATAACGTACTCCTTTTTTCAACTTATGTTGAATTATATTTTACGATATATATTTTAACACATTTCGGTTATAATTTCAAGATTTACTAATAATTTTCTTGACAAATATATCAGTTATTTCCAGTCTTTAGATATTGTTTTAACAAAAAACGAGGGGTAATAGAACGTCATATTTCCGACGGCGTCCCCGCTTGTGAGTTGTGATTTTGAAGTCCCCTGCACCTTGATGGCATCAACAGGTCTTACATGAAGCATCATAATATGAACTGCTTTTCCGGTTTCCTCAAATTCGGGAAGTATATACTTTTTTTCTTTTCCGTCAAAAGAATAACCGTCATGGGAATAAACCATTTGTTTTTTGACTCCGCGAGGTCCACCGACGTATTTTAGACCACCACCCAAAGATAATATTTTTCCGGCTCCCACTTTAGTTATTACGTATTCTCTTCCGTTTACAACTGAGAAAATGTTACTAAAACGGTGTCTCACATCTACGAAATGAATCACGTAATCCCTGTCAGGTGTCCTGATAAGAATATCTCCCTTTTCACAAATTCCACGTAGAGATGCGAAGGGGACACGGCGAAGCTTGAACTCCACCCCTCTTTTAAGACAAGCAAACCAAAGGCGGACATATGTAAATATACGTCTCAGGGTAAACATCAAAAACGGTATCACGAATATTACAGCTAATACAGCTAATACGAACAGAAAAAATCGCCAATAAAGCGTGACGATAGTTTTGATATGCAAAAATAAATTAACGACCCAAATATAAGGCAGCGGCCACGTGAATAAAACTATGAGTCCTAAGAATATCACAGCATACACGGCGATAAAAAACTTCGTACTTTTCACCAGTTTCTTTAGTTTCTCAATCATTTTTTTACTCCTTTCGGAATTTATGATTCGAGGGAAGTTTCAGACCGAATCCCCTCTCTATGTTGATTTCAGATAATTAAAACTAATAGCTATCCCAATTTTAACATATATTGAGATAGCTATTACTATGTTATCAAAAAAACATACGAGTTGACTTTGTGTCAACGGTTTAACATTCTTATAAACCCGCCGGAATAGTAAAATACCATAGAATTGAACTTTGCATTGTTTTCTAAAGTTTCACGATTATTGCCCTTTATAAGACGTACTACTAAATTGGGTGATTGAATGAAAAACACATTAGTATCTTTACTCGATGAAAAAACAGAGAAATCAAAGTCTTTCACCAGTTTTATTTGTTTTGTCTTTTTATACATTACCGTGTATTGAGTACTATTAACATCTATGAGATATTTTGACGGTCGAATTATATCAACGTAATGGATACAGAAAGTTTCACGCGGAGTTGTGATTTTAATGTCTTCAACAACGGCAAGTCCCTTGAGCGAAGCAAATGGAGAACGAACTATTTTGAACTTGTACTTGTTTTTTCTGCAAATATGTCGTAAAGAGGAGTATGTACGAGCCTTGAGAAAAGAATACTTTGCTATCGGCCACACGAAGATCATAAATAACGCTATAACTGAGAAAAGAATAAGATAAATCACTAAAGTTCTTCCAAATAGCCCAACAAAAGAAATTAATGATATAATTGGGTCAATTAATATTATTGCCGGTAATGGCCAAGTAACAAAAATGACTACGCATATAAACGGCAGACATAATAAGAATGAGATAAACTTTCTGTTCTTGAAAAGAGATGTGATTTTATCTAACATAACGACAGTCTCCTTTATTCGTGAACTTTAATGTGTGATAATTATTTAGATGAAATAGAATTACAAATGATGAATTATTTCTACCACTTAATTCAGAAAGTCAATTAGAAAATATACCGAACATAATAAACGTCATCTTAGATCTATATTGAATCAACTATAACTACTTACAGTTATAGTTGATTCAACTTACTATACTAAATTTTACTCAACTTTTGCCTCGGGAGGTGCAATCTCTTTACCGAGAAATTCAGGCATCTGAATTCCTGCCATTTTCATGGTCTCGTTAAGAGGAGGAATGGATTTCATCATACCTGAAAGGAAGTTTGCAGTAGTAGGAGCTCCGCCTTCACCACTCATACTGTCCCAAACAGTGATCTTGTCGATCTGGAGATTCTTGATAGCCTCAACCTGAATCTTCGTAAGCTCCTCGATCTTATCAACGAGCATAAGCTGGATAGCCGCGTTTGTGTCTCCGCCTGCGGCTTCAACTACCTTACGATAACCCTCTGCCTGCTTTGCGAGGATCTCTTCAATACCTCTCGCCTGTGCTTCCATCGTCGCAAAGATAGCGTCTGCTTCACCTTTTGCGCGACGGCGGCGCTGTTCAGCTTCTGCCTCAGCTTCAAGCTCAAGGCGTTCCTTGTCGATACGTGCGGCGATGATGATGTCCGCCTGCTTTGTAGCAAACTCTCTGTCGGCACGTGCCTGCTCTGCCTGCTGTTCTGCCGCGTATGCTTCTTCAAGTGCCTTAGCTGCCGCGATCTTTTCAGCCGCGATAGCGCGTCTCTGAGCCTCAGCTTCCTTCTCTCGTCTGATCGCATCGGAGAGGGCGATCTCAGCCTTGGACTCGTTTTCACCTGCGATAGCCGCAGCATTTGACTCAGCTACGCTGATACGCTGATCCTTGAACGCGGAAGCTTCACCGATCGAACCGTCACGGTTCTTTTCGGCAACGGACTTCTTAGCGTCATTGATAGCCTTAGCAGCCGCTTCCTTACCGAGCGCTTCAATGTAACCGGATTCATCTGTGATGTCCGTTACGTTTACGTTGATAAGTCTGAGACCGATCTTCTTAAGCTCAGTCTCAACGTTGTGGGATACTGCCTCAAGGAACTTGTCACGGTCGGTATTGATCTCCTCAATGTCCATCGTTGCGATAACGAGACGGAGCTGACCGAAGATAATATCCTTAGCGAGTTCCTGAATCTCGGCAAGTCTGAGACCGAGAAGACGCTCAGCGGCGTTCTGCATTACACCGGGCTCTACAGAGATACCTACGGTGAATCGTGAAGGAACGTCAACACGGATATTCTGATGGGAAAGTGCGTTGGTGAGGTCTACGTTAATAGACATAGGTGTAAGATCAAGATACTGATAGGACTGGATAACGGGCCATATAAACGCCGCACCACCATGGATACACTTTGCACTTCTGGGTGTACCGTCCTTGTTGTTACCTACCTTACCGTAGATAACGAGGACCTTGTCTGAAGGACATCTGCGGTACCTTGTAAGTACCACAAGCAGCATTGTGAATAGAAATACTGCAATTACCGTAATGGCTATCATAGTTGTCATAAAATATTGCCTCCTAAATATTTTTATTTGTTTTGTTTATTATGTATTTACAGATTAACTAAACCTAAGAAATTATACCTGCCGTCAGCGAATAGGTCTTACGATTACTTCGTTTTTGTCTGTAACCGACACGACCTGTACCATTGTACCGGTTGAAAGTTTTTCATCACTGTCGGTCATGGCATCAAGTTCCACAAACCTCTCCTGGAGATTCATGGTAACTTTACCGGTTCCCGACCTTGCGGGCGGGATCGGGATATACACCGTTGCAGTATGTGCAACTGCATTTTTTACGTTCATATTTCCGTCGTCCTGAAGTTTCAGTGACAGTTTTATAACGTATGCGGCAACAAACAGTGCAAGAAGCCCGCTGACTGTCGCACAAATTACGGAAACTGCAGGATGGGCATCCATGTCGCAAAGAACAACACCTACCCAACCACCTATAGCAAGCATTGCTATGATACCTCGAACCGTAAATAGCCTGAGACCTGCAATGTCGTGAGCTTCAAGGTCACCGTCTACGTCACCATCAACATCCGCATCTCCGCCAACATCTCCGCCAAAGTTGATTCCGATAACTAAGAGTATCGTTTGCAAAGCCATTATCGCAGTAGCAGGGATAAGTCGGATCGTAGCCATGTCGTTCTGTGAGCCAAGGACTT
>JAZUBG010000107.1:0-18596 GCA_045638405.1 Eubacteriales bacterium
GTATAATGTGATAATTTTCATAATATTCCGCGGTATCAATGAAATTGATACCTTTTGAGAAGGCATACGCGATGCTATCTGAGGCTCTTTCCACATCACTTCCCGCCTGAAGTGGGCTGAGAGTAAGAGAGCCGAATGCAAGCCTGGTTACAGGCTGCAGTCTTTTCGACAGTATTACCTTTTCCATCAGTGTCAGATATTGAGGTATTCCTTAAGAAGTGCATCAAGAAGCTCATCGCGGTCAAGCTTACTCATAATAGCACGTGCATTTCTGTGGTTTGTGATATAGGTGGGATCCTCTGTAAGGATATACCCCGAGATCTGGATAAGAGGATTATATCCCCTCTCGGTGAGGGCATCGTAAACCGCGCGAAGCTTTGCTCTGCGGTCTCTGTCTTTCTCTTCCTCGCGGATAGAGAAGGTTATGGTCTTGTCGTTTTCGTACTTAGGCATATTATTTACCGTCCTTTCGGCAGGATTATTTCTGATTTCAAGTTTATTATATGTTAGCTTCAAGCTAAAATCAAGTCACTTATGTTAATTTATATTCAAAGCACGGATTATTCCGGGAAAGCCGCCGAAAACAGCTCTCTGATACGTCTGTTTTGCCCCGTAAGATAGAGGTAACCGAAGAGAGTTTCAAGTCCCGTAGCTCTGCGGTACTGAGCAGGAGTAGCATGGCGAGGAACGTTTGAATGGACGCAATTCCGTCCGCGACGGTAGGCGTCATCCTCAGCTTCGGTAAGTATGGGAAGTATTCTCTCCAGAGCGTCGCTCTGTTTTGGAGCTGTAACGTAATTAAGAGATTCCACACTGGGATTCTTAACACCGTGTCTCACAAGCCTTTCGCGTACCATGATCTCAAGGACTGAGTCACCAAGATACGCAAGAGAAGCCGCAGAAACCGCAGAAACATCTGCATCCGTCATTATATCACAGAGAAAATTTTCACTCATCTGTAAAAAACCTTTCAAGTATACTTTTGTCAGAATCTCACTGCCTCAGCGGCAACACATCTGCCGCTTGGAAGCTCAATGGTGAACAGTGCTCCCTGACACTCCGGCTCGCCCTCAGCGGGGACGAAGGTAACGGGAACAACGGACAGAAATTTTCTTATAACCTCTTCACTTCTCACACCGAGAACGCCAGCTTGCGAACCGCACATACCAAGATCGGTAATATATCCCGTGTATCCGTCGATGATCTTTATGTCTGCAGTTGGAATGTGGGTATGAGTACCAACAACAGCGGAAACTTTACCTGCAAAGCATCTTGCAAGAGCCAACTTTTCGCTTGTCGCCTCCGCGTGAATGTCAACGATAACAGCATCATATCTGCCTGACTCAGACTCAAGTATCCTCTCAAGAGAGTCAAAGGGAGAGGTAGCATGAGTATCCATGTACACCTGCCCCGCAAGATTAACCACAAGAATTCTGTAGCCGAATACATCCACCGTTACGTGTCCGACTCCGGGTGAACGGGAGGGGTAATTCGCAGGACGGATGAGCACGCTCTCATCGTCGAGCATGGGATATATATTCTTTTTTCTCATGGTGTGGTTTCCGCCGGTGATAACGTCAACACCTGCAGAGGTAAGGCTGTTTGCCGATGTGGGGGTAATTCCGTTACCGTCAGCGGAGTTTTCTCCGTTGGCGATAACAAGAGACACTCCGTTTTCACGGACAAATTTACGGAGTCTTCCGCCTGAGGTCAGATAATCGCATCCGGCAACACCGACAACGTCTCCGATAGTCAAAATCTTTACGTTCACTGTGTTCTCCAAGTTATAAAATCTTATGTAAATATAAAAAAGGCAACGCCGCGCCGCAAAACGGGCACCGACGTTGCCCATCGGGCAGTTTCTGCTTAATAGGTGGGACTGTCGAGTCTCCAACCCTTTTCCGTTTTTATCATATTAAGCTTTACGTCATCAGACTTCTTACCGTCAACAAAAGACGGCACGGAAATGATAACGGTACCGCTTTTCTGCTTTACCACCTTAATATTATCGGTATCATAGGTACGGTCAAGCTTCATTATGTCTTCATCCTTCAGCGGAAGAATAACGAGCTCATCATTATAGGTAATAAATCTGGCATCCACAAGCTTGGTTGTGTCGATTCCGTCTTCACTTTCTTCGTCAAGGGAAAATCCGCTGAACGCTCTCTCAAAGAGAAGCTCGCAGTACCCGGCGGAATATACCTCAAGGGCGGCGGTTTTGATCTCTTCTTCCGTATGATACGGACTTTCCTCAGCAATCTTAAGATATCTCATAATATCACCCTCTTCGGGTTCCACGCCCGGAAGGCCTTCGCCGAAGAATATCTCGTTGATCTCATAAGATGCTTCAATAAGTTCGGAAGCGGCAGTTTTGATCTCATCTTCGCTGTACTTCTCACCGCAGGCTGAAAAAGACAACAGTAGAACAGCGGCAGCGACAAGAGCCGCTGCTCGCAAGAAAGTTTTCATTATTCCGTTCATTTCAGAGTCCCTGATCAATACAGAATTCCGCGGCGGCGGCGATTGTAATCCGAACGGGGATTTACGATCTCTCTCCAGTCAAGGTCTCCTCTGTCCAGAGCGCAGATGAGCACCTCCGCAGTAGCGATATTGGTAGCAACGGGAACGTTGTGTACGTCGCACATACGGAGAAGATTGTAATCAGCCTCTTCAAGCTCGCGGTTAGCATTGGGAGTGGTACTGCGGAAGTAGAGAAGCACATCAATTTCGTTATAGGAAATACGGGATGTGATCTGCTGCTGACCGCCATGTTCGCCCGCCATAAGAAGATCTATCTCAAGTCCTGTGGCGTCGGATACATATTTACCGGTGGTGCTGGTCGCGCAAATATGATGCTTCGACAAAATCCCGCAGTAAGCTATGCAAAATTGTGTCATTAATTCTTTCTTAGTATCGTCAGCAATAAGGGCGATGTCCATAGGTAAGTATCCTTTCTTTTTATTTATCCTGAATTTTTTATTGGCTAATATTTATGAGTCTATATCTTACAGAACAGTTTTTCTGCGTTCTTTTTTCATTCCCGTAAAGAGCGGTGTCTCAATTCCCTGAATACGTCTCGCAATATTGCGCGAGGCGGGAATAACTGAAGATGCTTTATGTGGAAGAAGTCCCGCATCCTGTCTCTCAGGCATTCCTCTGTCCTCCGGGATAACACCGATACATCTGACAGAGCATCCATCGATCATCTCAAGAATACCCGATCTGCCTCCACGGCGCGCGGCACTGATACTGAAGTTATTTATAAGTAGTCTGACGTCTCTCACTTTGGTGCATCCTGCAAGACGTGTTGCTGTAGTCTCAGCGGCTCTGATAGCAGTCTTGCTCTGCTCTGACACCACGATAGCAAGCTCGGCAAACCCCTCGCCTACAATAAGCGGTATTCTGCTGTCGGCTCCCGTATCACAGATAATGTAATCGGCATCCGCCTCTTCGCAGAGCCTGATGAGAGCTTCGGGAATTCTCCCGTACATACCCTCGCCCGCCGACTCAAAGGTAGTCTCCGACGGTGCGGGACAAAGGAGAAGTTTACCCTCTCCATGAGTTCTTTTCTGCTTTTCATAACCCGTCACGGGAATGAGTACAGCATCGGCACTGCACCTTTCAAGAAGGTAATCGTCAAAAGTAAAGAGCACTTTATCACTGACACCTAAAATAAGGTCAAGACTTCTTGATCTGAAATCAAGATCCACGATTACCGTATTATATCCGTCCTCCGCCAGAGCAGTTGCCACAAGACATGCGGAAGTTGACTTACCGACTCCGCCCTTCAGCGAGGAAAACAGTATTTTTCCGCCACATTTCATCTTAGTGAAACCGTCTCCTTCCGAGGTGATAACAAACAAACCGAACCGACGACCGCATCACTCTGCCGATCGCCATCCGAAGAAAAGTGATTTTTCGCACCTTACCTTTAAATTATATCACTAGTACATACAACATGTCAATAGGATTCCATAATATTTTGTTAGTCTACACAAAAATATTATGAAAATCTGCACTAATTTCACCCTTACAAGATGTCCGAAGTTGTCCTTAAACATTGACATGGCATCAGTTTTGTGGTAATATTGTATATGGGTAATTTTACTTTTTTTACGTACGGTTCATTGTACAATGGAAAACAAAGAAAAAAATGAAGCAATGGACTTTGTTGACTCCTGCGTAAACTTTATTCTCAATGTATGTATTCTCATTGTCGCTGTTGTAAAATTCATTGTTGATAATCCAAAGCATTGGTACTATTACAAGCTTTATTCCAAACACTGAGCCATCAGACTCGGCAATTTAAATTATTCAAGGTAAAGTAAAACTTATGGAAACAAAAAGATTCACAAAAAACGACAGCGGCTTCATCTGCGCCGCTTGCGGACGTGAGGTTGAGCCTCTCGGATACACTTCAAGGAACCACTGTCCATACTGTCTCGCCTCCCGTCACCTTGACGTCAATCCCGGTGACCGTGCATCTGACTGCGGCGGCGTTATGGACGCAGTAAAGACCGATCCCGATCCCAAGAAGGGATTTATTATCTACCACAAGTGCCGTCGTTGCGGTGAGATAAGACGAAATAAAGCCGCCCTCGATCCCCGCGGTCAGCAGGACAACATGGATCTTCTCATCGAGCTTACCGCAAAAGAGCTGTAAGCCGGCATAACTCTCGTACTCTCGGTAATACTATGAAAAAGTATTGTTTTTGCCGGGAGAGTTATCATGAGAGTCTGGTACTTTTTTCATAAATTTTTAAGGGGAGTTACTCTCGGCATGGTCTGCGGAGGTGTTTTCACCCTGTTACTTGCCATGAGTGCGGTCATCTGCATCAAAATTCTAACCTGATGCTGCGTAACCGTATATTTTCACAAAAAAACGGAGAAGCAAATGAGACTTGATAAATTTTTATCCGCAATCGGTGTTCTCTCACGCAGAGAATCATCCGGAGCGATCAGACATAAAAAGGTTACCGTAAACGGACTTCCCGTAAGGTCGGGTGCGGTACAGATAGACCCCGAGCGCGACGTTATCGCATATAAGGGCGAAACTCTCCGTTGGAAAGCGAAGTTTTACGTTATGCTCAATAAGCCCGATGGTACTATCAGCTCCACCGAAGACTCGGAGCGTACAGTAATGAAGCTTCTCCCTCCCGAGTATGAGAGAGCGGGTTGCTTTCCCTGCGGACGTCTTGACGTTGACACCGTGGGGCTTCTCCTTATCACCAATGACGGAGACACCGCTCATGCACTTCTCTCACCTAAGCGTCACGTTGCGAAAAGCTACCGCTTCCGTTGCAGTGAGCCGCTTGACGGAGACATGATACGCCGTCTCGAAGAAGGCGTTGACCTCGGAGACTTCAAAACAGCTCCCGCGAAGCTGGAAATGGCGAACCCCAACGAAGGTGTTATCAGCATCTCCGAAGGAAAGTTCCACCAGATCAAACGAATGCTCGCATCTGTCGGAAGCGGAATCGAATTTCTTGAGAGGATCAAATTCGGTCCCCTTGAACTTGACGAAAGCCTTGAGCGAGGCTCTTTCCGCGAGCTTACCGAGGAAGAGATCGATACTCTGCTTGATGCGACAAAGTAACAAATAAGCGAATCTATCCGAAATGAAGTGAAATAAATGCAAATTCTCGATTACTTAAAAGACAATCTGCTGTTTCTTGACGGTGGTATGGGAACTCTCCTTCAAAAAGAAGGGCTCCTTCCCGGTGAGAAGCCGGAAAGATGGAACCTCACGAATCCCGACAAGATCACGGCAATACATAAAGCATATTACGACGCAGGCTCAAACGTAGTTTCCACCAACACCTTCGGTGCGAACACTCTGAAGTTCGGCAAAGACGAGCTTGAAGAGATCGTCAGGTCGGCAGTTGAAAACGCGCGGTGTGCGGCAAAGGAATCCGTCGCCGAGGGCGAAAAATTCGTAGCTCTCGACATCGGTCCCACGGGACGCCTCTTAAAGCCCTTCGGAGACCTTGATTTTGAAGAAGCGGTAGACGTTTTTGCAGAAACCGTTCGTCTTGGAGTGAAGTACGGAGTTGATCTCATCTTAATTGAGACGATGAACGATCTGTACGAGACGAAGGCGGCGCTTCTTGCGGCTAAAGAAAACAGCACGCTCCCCGTGTTCGTTTCAAATGCTTACAGTGAAAACGGTTGTCTCATGACAGGCGCCGATCCCGAGGCGGTGTCCGCGACCCTCGAGGGTCTTGGTGCCGACGCTGTTGGTGTAAACTGCTCCTTCGGTCCGGAGCATCTCGCTCCCGTTGTGGAAAAGCTTCTCGAGGTCTCCTCCGTCCCCGTTATACTGAAGCCTAACGCTGGGCTTCCCTCGGTTTGCGGATGCGAGACGGTCTATGACGTGTCTTGCGAAGATTTTGCCGAGAGCGTTTCACGCCTTATAAAAAAAGGCGTACGTATCGCAGGCGGTTGCTGCGGTACCACGCCAGAATACATAAAAGCTCTCACCGATGCGGCACGCGACATTACTCCCGTCCCCGTTACCGAAAAGAACGTAACGAGAGTAGCATCATACACCCATGCGGTAAAGTTTGAAAAGAAACCTCTCCTTATCGGAGAAAGAATCAATCCCACGGGTAAAAAGAAGATGAAGGCGGCGCTTGTCGAGCACGATCTTGATTATCTTCTCTCCGAAGCCTTCACGCAAAGGGATCTCGGTGCCCATATACTTGACGTAAACGTGGGACTGCCAGAAATAGATGAAGTAAGCCTCCTCACCGAAGCTGTGTGCGAGATTCAAGCGGTGTGCGACCTGCCTTTGCAGATCGACACGTCAAACGTTGAAGCAATGGAAAGCGCTCTCAGACGTTACTCAGGCAAGGCGATGATCAACTCAGTAAACGGAAAAGACTCCGTTATGGACAGCGTGTTCCCGCTTGCGAAGAAGTACGGCGGTGTTATCGTTGCCCTGACACTTGATGAAAACGGGATCCCGTCTACTGCTGAAGGCAGAGTGAAGATCGCCGAAAAGATTCTTCGCCGTGCCGAAGAATACGGCATTAAGAAGCATGACATCGTGTTCGATACTCTGACCATGACGGTGAGTGCTGACGAAAATGCGCCCGGCGTGACGCTGTCGGCTCTGGATACTGTTAAGAATAGTCTCGGATGCCACACGGTGCTTGGAGTATCAAACGTAAGCTTCGGTCTCCCCTGCCGTGACACAGCAAACAGCTATTTCTTCACCTGTGCTATGGAAAGAGGACTCTCAGCCGCTATTATGAATCCTTATTCCGAGGACATGATGCGTGCCTACAGGAGCTTCAATGCTCTGCACGGATTTGACAGTATGTGCACAGAGTATATCGCGTTTATGGCAGATAAAACTGCGACTTCCGCCGCCGGCACAGGTACTCAGGTGCAAAAAGCAGGTGACGTTACAACCCTCGTGGGTGCCATTGAAAAAGGTATGACGTCTCTCGCCGCAGAGCTTTGCGCCGAAAGCCTTAAAGCTTCAGACGGTCTGTCACTCGTGGAAAACGAGATCATCCCTGCACTCGACAAGGTCGGCAGAGGCTTTGAAGAGAAAAAGGTGTACCTGCCTCAGCTCCTAATGAGCGCGGAAGCGGCAAAGGCTGCTTTTGAGGTAATAAAGGAAAATCTTAGCGACAGCAGATCCGTCAGCACAAAGTGCGGCTTCGTCCTTGCCACCGTAAAAGGCGACATTCATGACATCGGCAAGAACATCGTGAAGCTTCTTATGGAAAACTACGGCTACAAGGTATACGATCTCGGACGTGACGTTCCTCCCGAAGCGGTAGTGGCAAAGGTAATTGAGACCGGTGCTACCCTTGTGGGACTTTCCGCTCTCATGACGACCACCGTCGGTGCTATGGAGGAGACAATAAAGCTTCTCCGTGAGAAAACACCCGACGTCCGTGTTATCGTAGGCGGCGCGGTACTTACCGAAAGCTATGCAGAGGCGATAGGAGCAGACTTCTACGCCGCAACTGCCATGGATGCGGTAAGATACGCCGAGTCCCTTTAAACAAGTATATAAATCCCCCGAAAATAATGGAGTACAGAAATGACAATCAACGAAAAACTCGCCCTTGAACTTAATATAAAAGTAACTCAGGTCAATGCCGCAGTAGAGCTTCTCGATGCGGGAAACACAGTACCCTTTATCTCCCGTTACCGTAAGGAAGTTACGGGAAGCCTTGACGACGAACAGCTCCGCCGTCTCAGCGAGCGTCTTACCTACCTCAGAAACCTCGAGGAAAAGCGTGAGGATACCAAGAAGCTGATCGACGCACAGGGTAAGCTCACCGACGAGATCGTAGAAGCACTCGATAAGGCAGAGACAGTCACCGAGATCGACGATATTTACCGTCCCTTCCGCCCGAAGCGCCGTACACGTGCCTCTGTTGCAAGGGAAAGAGGTCTTGAAGGCCTGGCTCTCCTCATTCTGGAGCAGAAAGACGTTTACGACGAGCCTCTTGAGGTTACTGCAGAATCTTACGTTAACGACGACGTACCCGATGCCGCAGCGGCTATCGCAGGTGCCTGCGATATTATTGCAGAGGACGTGTCCGACAACGCCGACCTCAGACGCGGCATCAGAAATATCATAAATCAGTGGGGCATCATCGAGTCTAAAAAGCTCACTGACGGTCCCGTGTACGAGCAGTATTACGAATACAGCGAGGCAGTATCAAAAATTCCCTCTCACAGAATCCTCGCCCTTAACCGCGCTGAAAAAGAAGGTGTTCTCAAGGTCACTGTAAACGCTGACCGCGAGAGGATACTCTCCTTCATGAATGCAGTTGTGCTGAAAAACAAGAAGTCCCCCGTAGCCGAGCTGATCTCCAAGACCATTGAGGACAGCTACGACAGACTCATCGCATCCTCCGTTGAGCGTGAGATCCGTGCGGAGCTTTTTGACCGTGCAAGCGAAGCGGCTATCGGACTTTTCTCAAGAAACCTCCGCGGACTTCTCATGAGCGCACCGCTCAAGGGCAAGACCGTCCTCGGTTATGACCCCGGTTACCGTACAGGCTGTAAGCTTGCCGTTATCACTCCTACGGGAAGTGTACTTGACACTGCGGTGATCTACCCCACAAAGCCTCACGAAAAGATCGCAGAGGCAAAAAAGATAGTAGAAAGACTCATCCGCCGCTACGGAGTTGACGTAGTTGCCATCGGTAACGGTACGGCTTCAGGTGAGAGCGAAATGTTCATCGCCAACCTTCTCACAGAGCTTAAGTGCGATACAAAATACATCGTAGTGTCTGAAGCGGGCGCATCCGTATACTCCGCATCCAAGCTCGGTGCCGAAGAATTCCCCGATTTCGACGTTACTCAGCGTTCCGCAGTGTCTATTGCACGTCGTCTGCAGGACCCCATGGCTGAGCTTGTAAAAATAGATCCCAAATCCATCGGTGTAGGTCAGTATCAGCACGATATGAAGGAAGCCCGTCTCGACGAGGCTCTCTCCGGAGTCGTTGAAGACTGCGTAAACTCTGTCGGAGTTGACCTCAACACCGCTTCCTATTCTCTTCTCTCATATATCGCGGGAATCAACTTGACAAGCGCAAAAAACATCGTGAAATACCGCGATGCCAACGGTGAATTTGCAACCCGTGCGGAAGTGCTTAAGGTTCCACGCTTCGGTGCTAAGGCTTACGAGCAGGCGGCAGGCTTCCTCAGAGTTCCGAACTCAGACGAGATCCTTGACAACACGGGTGTACACCCCGAATCCTATGCCGTAGCAAAAGCACTTCTTAGTAAGTTCGGTTATACCAAGTCCGACGTTGCCGCAGGCGGACTTACACGTCTCGCTGAAGAGGTCAAGTCCTACGGCACCGCTAAGCTGGCTGAAGAGCTTTCCTGCGGTGTGCCCACACTTAACGATATTATCGGCGAGCTTGCAAAGCCCGGCCGTGACGTAAGAGACAGCCTTCCCCTTCCCGAGCTCAAGGAAAGAGTTCTCACGCTTGAAGAGCTCACCGAAGGCATGGAGCTTTCGGGAGTTGTAAGAAACGTTATAGACTTTGGAGCTTTTGTTGACATCGGTGTACATCAGGACGGACTTCTCCACATCTCCGAGATCTCCGACAAATTCATAAAGCATCCCTCCGAAGTTCTGTCCGTAGGGATGCCTGTAAAGGTAAGAGTCAAGAGCGTTGACGTTCAGCGTAAGCGCATCGGACTCACCATGAAGAAGAAATGACGGTAGTCTATTTCATCCGCCACGCAGAACCCGATTTTTCAAACCACAATGACAGAACACGAGGCCTTTCTCCCAAAGGCATGGCAGACCGTGAAAAAGTCACGAAATATCTCAGCGACAAGAAGATAGACACGGTGATCTCAAGTCCTTATCTCAGAGCAGTTCAGACAGTGGAGCATTTTGCCGAGTCCTCGGGACTTGAGGTAAAACTCCATGAAGGATTTAGAGAAAGACGGATCACCGACTGCTGGATCGAGGATTTCACCGGTTTCTGCCGTCGTCAGTGGGAAAATTTCGCCTACAAATATCCCGATGGTGAGAATCTATATGAGGTTCAGTCGAGAAACATATCAGCACTCAACGAAGTTTTGAGACACTACAGAGGTAAGAACATAGTCATAGGAACTCACGGAACTTCCCTCGGCAGTATAATCAATTTCTACGACACAAAGTATGATTTTGACGATTTCAACCGTCTGCGTCCGAAAATGCCTTACGGAGTAAAGATGGTCTTCCACGGATTTAATCTTGTGGCAAAAGAAGAATTTGAGATTTTATAAAAAAACTTACCGCAGATCCTATGGGATCCGCGGTAAGTTTTTATCTTCCTATTTTGTTTTTACTTGATGATAAGATCCTGCAAATTATACTTTTTCGCGAGCTTTGCGATAGTTCCGTCGACCAAAAGCTCATCAATCGCCTTTTGGAATTCGTCACGCAACTCACCGTTATCCTCGGCAAAAGCAATACCGTACTGTTCCTCTTCAAACTCATACGATTCAAGAATTACAAGATTCTCATAATCGCTTCCCTCACCTATCATGCTGATAGCCACAACGTAATCAAGCATTGCACACGTGACAGTCCCGGATGCGACCTCTTTAAGTGTATCCGGCTGAGTTGAAACCGCGACTGTGCTGCATCCGGAAAATACTCCATCGGTAGACACCACTTTCTCACCGATACTTCCGGACTCAACTGCTATCTTAGCATCATGAGGATTAAATCCCTCAGATTTATCTTCCATGATGACGATAACCTGCTTATTTGTCATATAAGGTTTTGTAAAGCTGAGATACTTTTCTCTATCCGGAGTAATCGTGACTCCGTTCCAGACACAGTCAACGTGAAATTCCGTAAACTCATCCTCAAGGCGGCTCCAATCCTTGATTTTATGGAACTCAACCTCATAGCCTAACTTTTCACAAACGGCCTTCGCAAATTCCGTATCAAATCCCACAAGATTTCCGTCTTCATCCTTATAGTTCAACGGTCTTGTCTCTGTATATCCGATAACGATCTTTTTCTTACCGCATGAAGTTAATACCGCAAGACATGAAAGAAGCATCGTTACGGCAAGCATTATGGAAATCAGTCTCTTTATAAGCATATTACTCTCCGATATTACAAACTGTTTAAATGATTTATCCCAATTTATCCTACAATTCATATTGTGGGTATCCAACAAACCACAATTTTAGTTCACTAAAGCAATTCTATGATAGCATACCAAACGGTCTTCTGTCAACCGATTTCGTTAAATTTCCTATTTCTTATTGAATTTTTTTGCGATTTGTGGTAAAATCAATGGGTAATTTGAAAATGATTATCAGTTTCAAATTGCAATGAAAATCAAAAGCCGAAAGGTAGTACATAAATTATGAAATCAAAGCTGATAGTAATAGAAGGTGCCTGCGACGGTATCGGAAAATCAACGCAGTTCGCACTTCTTAAGAAAAAGCTCACTGAGATGGGTAAAACCGTGGTAACTCATCATTTCCCCTCCTACGGCAGTGCCGGTGCCGCCCTTGTCGAATCTTATCTCAAAGGAGAACTGGGTTCACCGGGCACACTTTCTCCCTACCTTGTAAATACCCTATATGCAACAGACCGTGCACTTGCCTGGAGAGAGGTTATCTCACCTGCACTAAATGAATCTTCTCTCGTTCTTCTTGACCGTTACACCACCTCAAGTATCATATATCAGTCCGCACTCATCACCGACGAGGCAGAAAAATGTAAATTCATCGACTACGTTACAGATTACGAGTACTGTAAGCTGGGCATACCTAAGCCCGACCTCATAATCTTCCTTGATGCACCTTATGACACCGCAAAAGCACTGAGAAGTGCAAGACTTACAAACGAGGGTATCACCGATGACATACATGAATCCAGCGACGGCTTTATGAAAAGTGTTTACGACAGCGCACAGTTTGCCTGCAATCGACTCGGTTGGTACCGTATCAACTGTGCTGACGCAACAGGCGCTATGCGAAGCCGCGAGGCTATCCACGCTGATGTTATCTCTGCCGTAACGGAGGTCCTTAAATAATAATGCGAAAGTACAAAACCAAACAGCGAGATACCGTATTGGCAGTTTTTCACAGTCATCCTTCAAAATGTTTCTCCGTTAAGGAACTGACCGATATGTGTCCCACCGTTGGTGTTACCACGGTTTACCGTACTCTCGCACTGCTTGAAGAAGAGGGAAATATTCGACGTTATATAGGTACTGACGGAGATCTGTTTAAGCTTTCATCAGTAGATGACGGTCATCATATGCACATCGTATGCCGCAGCTGCGGAAATATGCTTCACTCTGAATGTAAATTCATCGGTGAAATGGAAAATCATCTGAAAACGGAGCACGACTTTTCCCTTGATACCGCTTCTACCGTAATATACGGTCTATGCGGTAAGTGTCGGAGAGGAGACGTGTCATGAGAAAGCTTATGTGCACCGCAACGGCAGTATTACTGCTTGCACTTTTACTGTGTACCGTTGCCTGCTCAGGCAATACGGTTACATCTGAAGAATCACTGACCGTCGTTACCACCGTCTTTCCGCCATATGACTTTGCAAGACAAATATCGAAAGGTGTCCGCGGAGTTGACGTAACGATGCTCCTCCCTCCCGGAAGTGAAAGCCACGATTACGAGCCCTCTGTAGGTGACATCGCAAAAATCGGTGAAGCCGATCTTATAATCACGGTCGGCGGTGAGACCGACGAATGGTTAGACGGAGTAATAAAAGCTTCAAAAAGCAAAGCCCGTGTCCTTCGTCTCACAGATATGGTAGAACTCCTCGAAGAGGATGAAACCGTCCTTGTTACGAACAGTACGCATCATCACGGTACCGAACACTCTCACGAACACGGTGAGAGTTGTGTCTTCGACGAACACGTATGGACTTCTCCCGAGAATGCCGCAATAATGACCGAAAAAATCGCTGATGAAATGTGTAGACTCTCGGAAGAAAACAGTGATATTTTCATAAAAAACTCAGCCGCATACTCCGCTTCGCTCAGAGATGTACAGAAGAATATGAATTCTCTCACAAATGAAAATGACGGTGCCATGCTCGTTTTCGCGGACAGATTCCCTTTCAGATATCTGGCCCACAGTTTGGGAGTGGACTGCCACGCCGCCTTTGCGGGATGTACCTCCGACGCAGAGGCGACACTTGACGCCGTTTACCGTCTGACATCTCTCGTTAAGGAGAAAAACGTAAAAGTAATATTCACCTGCGAATTTTCTTCCCGTAACGCGGCAAACGTAATCTCTCGCGAGACGGGATGCAAGGTTCTGGAGCTCCACTCGTGTCACAACGTATCAAAAGAAGATTTTGATGGCGGTGTCACCTGCCTCGATCTTATGAGACGGAACCTCGACTGTCTCAGAGAAGCACTCGGCACCAACTAAACAAGAAAGGCAAACAACTTTGAACAACATAGCAGAAATAAAAAAACTGACTCTCGCTTATGACGGTTCTACCGTCATAAAAGACCTGTCATTTGACATAAAAAAAGGTGAGATACTCCTCGTCTCCGGTGAGAACGGAAGCGGAAAATCAACTCTGATCAAAGCTCTTCTGGGACTTATTAAGCCCGTTTCGGGAAAAGTCAGTTTCGCCTGCGACATAAGAGGAGGCATCGGTTATCTTCCCCAGCAGTCGCAAAACGAAAAAAGCTTCCCCGCCACCGTCAGAGAAGTCGTATACTCAGCATTTGCCGGAAGTCTTCGCTTCGGTATGTTTCTTCCGAAGGATGCCGAAAAGATCTACCGCCGCGGGGTAGAGCTGACAGGTGTAGCCCCGCTTGAAAACAGATGCTTTTCCGAACTTTCGGGAGGTCAGCAACAAAGAGTACTGCTTTCCCGCGCACTTTGCGCATCACGTCATATGCTGATCCTCGACGAACCCACAAACGGTCTCGATCCCGAATCTGCATCTCATATGTATTCCATCATCACATCCCTCAGACAGCACGAAGGTATTACCGTTGTCATGGTCAGTCACGACCTTGAAACAAGCGTGTCTCTCGCTGACCGAGTGCTCCACCTCTGCTGTGACGGCGCATTCTGCTGTCCCGCAGATGAGTACGACGTGAGAGTCCGCGCAGTTCACGATAAAAACCGCGGCGGTACCGCCCACGAATGTACCTGCGGTCTGCCACATGAGCATCATCACAGTCATAAGGAGGAAACGAAATGACACTTAATGAAATCCTCGCATCCGACTTCCTCCGCGAGCTCATCCTTCGTGCTACAGTAGTGGGAATACTCGTTTCCGTATGCTCATCCCTTCTCGGTGTGTGCCTGGTTATGCGCCGCTATTCCATGATCGGCGACGGTCTGTCCCACGTAGGCTATTTTGCCCTTGCACTCGGTACTATTGCAGGTGTCAGCAGTGAGTTTTCCATGGAAGCGGCTGTTCCCGTTGTCATCGCTGCTGCTGTAATTATACTTAAACTTGACTCTTCACCCAAGATCAGCGGAGACGCCGCCTGCGCCATTGTATCAACGGGTTCCGTTGCTCTCGGTACAATCATCTTCAGCATTTCCGGAAGTTCCACTTCCGACATTTGTGCAAGTCTCTTCGGTTCGTCCTCTGTATTGACGGTAACAGGCAAAGACATGATCCTCAGTATCGCTCTGTCTCTTGTAGTGATCCTCTGGTTTATTCTCTTTGCACGTCAGATATTTGCGGTATCCTTTGACTCTCAGTTTGCCGCTTCCGCCGGCTGTAAAACAGGAGCTTTCGGTACTACTCTTGCTATTCTTACCGCCATTACCATCGTTATTGGCATGAAAATGATGGGTGCTATTATGATATCCGCACTTATCGTTTTCCCTGCAATGAGTGCAGTTCAGGTTTGTAAAAGCTTCAAAGGTGTTGTTATATGCTCTGCCGCAGTATCTCTTATCACGTTTATCGTCGGATTTTCAGCCGCCTGCCTTATGTCTCTTCAGACGGGTGCCGCAGTGGTCGCCTGCCAGCTTTGCGTATTCGTTATATTTGCAGTATATGCCTCCCTCAAACGGTCATTGGCAAATAAAAAGGTCGTAAAAAACTCAACGGAGGTATCAGTATGAAGATAGACGGTCACACACATCCCAATCTATTGAAAGTCCCCTCTCAGGGCGATGAATTCATCCGCCGTGCCGCTCAGCTTGGGTTTGACACCATAGTTTTTACTGACCATATGCCCTTCACAGTAACCGGAGACGAGCACGACCGAATTCCCTTCGGTAAAGTCGGCGAGTACTGTGAATCTGTAAGAGATTTGGCTCACAAATACCGCGAAGTCATCGACGTTAAATGCGGTATTGAGATCGACTACAGAAAAAGTTGTGAAAGTGAGATACGCGAGGTCCTTTCCTGCGGAAACTTTGACAGAATACTCGGCTCATCTCACCTGAACATAAAAGGGTTCGGTATTCCCTTCGGGAAGATCACGAGAAGCCTTTATGCCGCTGAAGTATTGGAAAACTACATTGCCGCGGCTGAATCGGGGATGTTTGACGTCATGACTCACATTGACGTTTACCGCTGGGTGTTCTCTGAAACAGAAACTTACCCGCTTGAAGATGACAATTTTTCCGTAAAAACCGTTGAAAACCTTCTCCGACACCTGTTCCGCATTATGGAAAAGGGAAACATCGCCCTTGAATATAACGTAGCTCCTCTGTTTAAGAAATTCGATTCCGACGGTGCATACCCCGCGAAAGATATTCTGAAAATCGCCTCGGACTATAATCTAAATTACACATACGGTTCAGATGCCCACGCCGCACGTCATGTAGGGTTTGCCTATGAGGAATTTGAAAAGTTTATGAATAAGTAAAAAAAACTACCCGTGTCCTGCCTGACACGGGTAATTTTTTTGTTTACTTAAGAAGCTGTCTGCAATCTTCGCAAACGTACTTGTCCTTCACCTCAGTAAGATTCTTGTCCGCATTGCAAATAACGCAGGTAGGGCAAGCCTTTCTGAGCATGATTCCGCCGTCCACAACCTCAAACTTGATAGGAGTCTTGGTCTCAAAGCCAACTGCTCTTCTCATGTGGCTGGGAATGACGATTCTTCCAAGCTCGTCAATACGTCTGTCCATATTCGTACTCCTTGATCATGACAGATTTTCCCTTTGGATTTTTGGGCATTTTCCAAAAAACGCCACAAACTAACATCCAAATAAATTATAAAACATATTTTTTACTTTGTCAAGTGTCATTCCCTATTTAACCCACGAAAATTGTTGACTCTTCAATGTTAAACTGAAGTAAGCCTGTCAAGTATAACAAGTATCCTCAACATATCTTCGCTGAGTGCCAATTTCACCCCGTCACCTCTCAGATACCCGCCATTTGTCAGCTTACGAACCGTATCCCTTGCCCATTCGGGACATTTTTCCGCACTGTCATACCTTTTACTTGTCTCCGACAGAGCAGTTTCGATTCTTTTGACGTCACGTTCAAGCTTCAATATACGATCTCTTTCACCATCAGTCAATCCGATCTCACCCCCGTGCCCAAAATACGAAAGTAACACATCCGCCTCAGTCTCAGCCAGAACGGTAAGATTCTCCTCGGACATCAGCCAAAGCGTAGCTTCCCTATTGGTATGAAAACTGTGTTCAATGATCACACCGGGTACCCCGACGCTTTTCGCCCCGAAGAGAACTCCGTAATATTCGTCGTCAAGACGTCCGTTGCCGTCACGGTCAAAATCCGTCATTTTCGTGTAAATATACGCTTTATCCACGCCCATGACACGGCTCACCGCATCTCCGAGAAGTTTTCCGACCTCACGCGATATTTCATCGGCACCTGTATTTACGTCATTTGAAAAGCATATCATCCACGGAGCACTCGCCGCCCCATTTGTCGATGCGTTTGAGTGAAGGGATAAAAACAGATCATAACCCGCACTCCGTCTGCCACGGTCAATAAGCGGCGGATCGTCGTCAATACTGTCTCTTGTAAGTCCGACGTAAAAGCCGCGCCTTTCAAGGGAGCTTTTCAGTTTATTGGCGAGGTGCCACGTCATTGCCGACTCGTAATACCCACTGACAACGGGAGAAGCATTATAAAAATTTCCCGCGTGTCCGGGATCAAGCATAATTTTGATCATACAATAACCCCCCTCCATTTTCAGTATATGTACGTCAGCATTTGGATGTGACAAATCCGCAAAGACTTACGTCGTCTCTCGTGTCTTCGATCATCACGTCTGTGATGTCCACCGTATCATCCCCTACCGTGACCTTCGCCAAAACAAGGTCGCAAAGTGAAGGATTTCTCATGGGTATTACGCTGTGATTGTCTTCATAAACCATAAGCTCAACCTTTCCGTGAGTACCGTTGAATCTGAGGAACACAGTGTATTCGTGACCGTTTTCAAGCTCGAAATACACGTCCTCTTCAAGCACAGCCATATAACCGTTACCCCATGCAATGCCGGGAGTGACACTGATGGATAGGTCTCCTCCGGGATATACCTTAAATTCCTCGCCTTCACCTCTCACGATACCGTCTGAGATAATACATGAGAGCATTTTCGCAAAGAATGCGGCGTCCACAGCCTTATCGCCTCTGGGGAATCCGTTAACTGTCTCTACTACCTTCGTAGAGTTAAACAGTCCGCCGCCGATCTCTTCTGTCGCAATAATTGCCATATCAACTTTCCTTTCGTGTTATCTTTTTCTTATACTTATCCTCTCACAGTATCTGATGTGAGTTATCTCTGATCAGCTCATTCAGACTCTTCCCGCGTTCCCCGAAAGACGGAGTTACAGTAACTTCACCGCCCGAGAAAACGTACTTTACCTCCGTGACTCTCTCGGAAAGCGTCAGTCCCGCAACCGTATCAATTTCACATATGTCACCGAGGGCGTAATCCGCACCGAGACGAAGTCCTCCCGTTACGTTTCCCGTATATGTGACCCCGCCCCCGTACTTTGTAAGAGTCTCAAGTCCGCGGCTTTTCAGAGCCTTTAAATACTCACTGTCGCTGTTAAAATCATCGGGTGATATATCCCGTCCGCTGACGAAAATTTCCCGTCTGTCAAAGGGTGAATCAGCAAGAGTCACCGTGACACTAAGTCGGAGGCCA